>CAYXFT010000152.1:0-7045 GCA_964464335.1 uncultured Aeromicrobium sp. | reverse complement strand
GCTGCTGCGGCGGGCGCTGGAGGACACCGAGCGCACCGCGATCGTGACCTTCGCACTGCGCCAGCGCACGCGGCTGGGTGCCTTGCGGGTGCGCGAGGACGTCCTCGTGCTGCAGACGCTGCTGTGGGACGACGAGGTCCGCACCGCCGACTTCCCGGTGCTGGAGAACACCACGAAGGTCACCCAGAAGGAACTCGACATGGCCGGGCAGCTGATCGAGTCGCTCGCCGGCGACTTCGACGCCTCGCAGTTCACCGACGACTACCAAGAACAGTTGCGCACGCTGATCGAGGCGAAGAAGAAGTCCGGCGACACGATCGACACCGAGGCCACGTTCGGCGCCCAGGAGGACGAGGGCGGCGAGGTCGTCGACCTCATGGAGGCCCTGCGCCGCAGCGTCGAGGCGAAGAAGAAGGCCGACACTCCGGCCACGAAGTCGACCAAGAAGGCCGCGAAGAAGAAGTCGAGCGCCTGACTCAGGCTCCGGCGCCGGGGTACTCCGCCATGGGCTTGCGACGGTTGTCGACGACCCAGCCGGCCACGTCGTGCAGTTTCTGGTTGTGGTGTTGGGAGTAGCGCCGCAACACCTCGAACGAGCGGTCGGCGTCGATGTCGAACCTCTCCATGAGGATGCCCTGCGCCTGACCGATGACCTTGCGGGCGTCGATCGCGATCGTCAGGCCGTGTTCCTGATGCGCGTTCGCCAACGCGATCGAGGCGTGGCGGGCGAAGATCAGCGCGGTGGCCAGGTCGTCGCCGTCGAACGCGTCTAGGCGGTCCGCGTAGAGGTTCAGTGCGCCGTACCGTCGCGTCTTGGTCTCCAGCAGCACGCTCATCGCGCTGCGGATGCCCAACACGGCGACGGCCGGACCCCACCGCGGCCACCGCGAGTCCGCTGAGACGTCTCCGGTCACGTAGCTGCCCCCGGACTCGAGAGCATCGAGGCACGGCCCCTCGTCGAGCTCGCGCTGGAGGTCGTGGGAGCGGACCACCCGGGGTGCGGAGGAGGCCGCGGTCTCGAGTCGGCTGCGCGAGTGCGTCAGCAGGATCCCCGCGTCGTCGCAGGCCGCGGCGATCTGGGCGTACTGCGTGATCAGGTCGACGGTCTGCTCGGTGGTCGCCTGGTCGTGCAGCTCCAGGGCGATCTCGGAGAAGAAGTCGGGCACGGACACGGGGGCTCCTTCACAATGACGGAAGTACATCGTACGAGGCGGGAGGACACCTCGATGGCAGGATCGGGTCAGACCGTCGCGATCGACGGTCGCCTGCTGCGGCTCACCAACCCCGACAAGGTCATGTACCCGGCGACGGGAACGACCAAGGCGGACGTGATCGCGTATTACGTGGCGGTCGCTCCGTGGATGTTGCCGCACTTGGCCGGCCGGCCGGTGACGCGCAAGCGATGGGTCGACGGCACGAGGTCGGACGCGCAGGTGTTCTTCGAGAAGAACCTGCCCACCTCGGCTCCGGACTGGATCCGGCGGGTGCGCGTGAAGCACACGTCGCACGCGAACGACTACCCCGTGCTGGAGACCGTCGCCGACCTCGCCTGGGTCGGCCAGGTCGCGGCGCTCGAACTGCACGCGCCGCAGTGGCGCGTCGACGCGACGGGCGTGCCGCTGCCCCCGGACCGGCTGGTGCTGGACCTCGATCCCGGTCCGGGTGCGGGCCTGCCCGAGTGCGTCGAGGTCGCCAAGGCCGCTCGCGACCTGCTCGCCGACGTGGGACTCGAGTGTGTCCCGGTCACGAGCGGGAGCAAGGGAATCCACCTGTACGCGCACCTCGACGGCGGACACGACTCCGACTACGTGAACGCGTTCGCGAAGCAAGTGGCGCAGGCCTTGGAGGCCCAGCTGCCGGACCTCGTCGTCAGCGCGATGGCGAAGGCGCGACGGCAGGACCGGGTGTTCGTCGACTGGAGCCAGAACAATGGCAACAAGACGACGATCTCGCCGTACTCATTGCGCGGTCGGGAGCATCCGACGGTCGCGGTGCCGCGGACGTGGGACGAACTCGACGACGACCTGCGACACCTGACGATCGACGAGGTCCCGGCCCGGTTGGCCGAGCGGGGCGATCCCATGGCCGCTCTCGCGCCCCCGGCGATGGATCGGCTCGCGACCTACCGTTCGATGCGCGACGCGGGCCGGACTCCCGAGCCCGTGCCGGACTCGGTCGTGGCGGGACGGACCGGCGACCCGACGTTCGTGATCCAGGAGCACCACGCGCGCCGGCTGCACTGGGACTTCCGCCTCGAACGTGACGGAGTGCTGGTCTCGTGGGCGCTGCCGAAGGGCGTCCCGACGAGGCCCGACGCGAACCACCTCGCGGTGCAGACCGAGGATCATCCGCTCGAGTACGGCACGTTCGCGGGCACGATCCCGAAGGGCGAGTACGGGGCCGGGAACGTGACGATCTGGGACCACGGGCACTACGACCTCGAGAAGTGGAACGACCACGAGGTGATCGCCACGCTGCACGGCTCCGACGGGGGAGGCCTGGGCGCGCCGCGCCGGTTCGCGCTCATCAAGACCGGCGAGAACTGGCTGATCCACCTCATGAAGGACCAGACCGCGGCGGCCGAGACCACCGGCGGAGGACGGGCCGGGTTCGTCCCCCCGATGCTGGCCGTGCAGGCGGGCAGCCGCGATGCCTCCGGCGACGGCTGGGCCTACGAACTGAAATGGGACGGCATCAGATGCGTGGCCGTCGTCCACGGCGCGACGGTGCGGCTGTTCTCGCGCAACCACAACGACGTCAGCGACCAGTACCCCGAGGTCGTCGAGGCGCTCGCCGCCTTGGACATGGACGCGGTGCTGGACGGCGAACTGGTGGCCCTCGACGACCGGGGGATCCCCAGCTTCGGCCGCCTGCAACAGCGGATGGGTGTCGCGAAGACCGCCGAGGTCCGCCGCCTGCGCGAGACCGTCCCGGTGCGCTACCTCG
The DNA here is from genome assembly GCA_964464335.1 of uncultured Aeromicrobium sp. Taxonomy (GTDB): domain Bacteria; phylum Actinomycetota; class Actinomycetes; order Propionibacteriales; family Nocardioidaceae; genus Aeromicrobium. The sequence goes on along the minus strand of CAYXFT010000152.1, from coordinate 4,099 downwards.
CCTTCGACGTGGTGGAACTCGACGGCCGCTCCCGACGCGATCTGACCTATGACGAACGACGCGTCGAACTCGAGGCGCTCGACCTCGGCGACGAGGTCGTCCAGGTGCCCCCCGCGCACGGCGGCTCGCTGGCCGAAGCCGTCGCCCTGAGCCGGCGCCACAAGTTGGAGGGTGTGGTCGCGAAGCGTCGTTCCTCGCGGTACCGGCCGGGTGCGCGGTCGACGGACTGGCTCAAGCTCAAGAATCAGGCCGTGCAGGAGGTCGTGATCGGCGGCTGGCGTCCGATCAGCGGTGGCCGCGGCGTCGGCGCGCTCCTGGTCGGCGTGCCGGTCGAGGGCGGTCTGCGGTACCTCGGCCGCGTCGGCACGGGATTCTCCGAGGCGGACCGCGAACGACTGAGGACGCGTTTGTCGAGCCTCGAACGCGTGACCTCGCCCTTCGTCGACGACGTGGAGCGGGCCGCCGCCGACGGTGCGACCTGGGTGACGCCGAAGGTCGTGGGCGAGGTCGTCTTCGGGGACTGGTCGGCGAACGGTCACCTGCGGCACGCCAGTTGGCGCGGGTTGCGCCCGGACAAGCCGGCGGCCGAGGTCGTCATCGAGACGAACGGGTGAATCAGGGCCGGGCCGGGGTGCGCGTGACCCTCACCTGAGTGACGATGGAGGTCCGACGACAGCGAAGGAGCCACCGTGTCCAAGAAGACCGTGAAGGAGCAGATCGACGCCGTCGTCGAGCAGTTGCCCGACAAGGCGGAACTGCTCGACCTCAGGGATCAGTTGATCGAGAAGCTGCCGGACAAGGACGAGTGGCTGGCCCTGCGCGACGACCTTGTCGAGAAGTTGCCCGACAAGGAGGAATTGAAGGAGATCCGCGACGGCCTGGTCGACAAGTTGCCGGCCGAGGTCAGCGACAAGTTGCCGGTCGAGACCCAGAAGGCGAAGAAGTTCGCGACGGCGAAGAAGGTCGCGTTCGTCGGCGTGGTCACCGCCGGCGTCGCCGGGGCGATCGCGTTCGTGCGGGCGAAGACCGCCGACCAGCCGACCTACACGTCCTCGACGTGGACGGACCCGAGCGACCCGACGCGCGCGACGCCGCCGGGTGGGACCCCGCCGACCGGAACCCCGCCGAACGGGACGCCGCCGGCCGTGTGAGTCAGACGCGCGAAGTCCCCGGGAGATCCCGGGGCCTTCGTCGTGTTCTGGCTCAGTTCTTGAACGCGTCCTTCACGTTCTCGCCGGCCTTCTTGAAGTCGGCCTTCGACTGGTCGGTCTTGCCCTCGGCCTCCAGCGATTCGTCGTCGGTGGCCTTGCCGGTGACTTCCTTGGCCTTGCCCTTGACGTCTTCGGCAGCGTTCTTGATCTTGTCGTCGAGTCCCATGACCCGCCCCCCTTCTGTTGGATGCGTTCTACTTCTCCATGCGAACACGACTGCCCCCGGGGCGCATCTGGGCGAGGGGTATAAAGTGATTGAAGACTAAATCATCTAGGAGCATCGCGTGTCCAAACCCGTCCTGCAGGTCCTCATCGCCAGTACCCGTCCCGGCCGCATCGGTCCCACCGTCGCGGAGTGGTTCGCGCAGGTGGCGCGTGAGCACGATGGTTTCGAGGTCGAACTGGTCGACCTCGCCGAGCTGGATCTGCCGATGATGGACGAACCGAACCACCCGCGACTGCGTCAGTACACGCACGACCACACGAAGCGTTGGAGCGAGATCGTCGACCGCGCCGACGCGTTCGTGTTCGTGATGCCCGAGTACAACTACGGCTACACCGCTCCACTGAAGAACGCCATCGACTACCTGCACGAGGAGTGGCGGCGCAAGCCGGTCTCGTTCGTCAGCTACGGCGGGATCTCGGCAGGACTGCGTGCCGTGCAGCAGGTCAAGCAGGTCGTGACCACGCTCGCGATGGTGCCGGCGCAGGCCGCCGTGCCGATTCCGTTCGTCGCCCAGTTCATCGAGGACGGCGTCTTCACGCCGAACGAAGTCATGCACGGTGGCGCCAAGGCGACGCTGGACGAACTCGTCGAGTTGCACGGCGCCCTGTCGACCATTCGCTGACTCCCCGACGTCGAGGAGGGCCGGGCGGTGCCATCCGTCGGCAGGCCCTGCTCCAGGACTCGGGTGAGCAGTTCGTCGAGCCCGTCGCAGCGCCGTTCCGATGGCCACCTTGGTCAGGTGCTCGTCCAGGCGGATCGTCTCGTCGGTGCCCACGTGCCGCATCCCGACGTCGAGCACCTTCGCGTGCTCGAGCGCGATCTCTCCGGCGCGGAACGCTGAAGCGGCGTGTGGCAGTTCGGCCAGTGCCTCGCCCGCACAACCGCGCCTTCGTGTCCGAGGCCTCCGACCGCAGCACCTCGGCGGTCTGGCGCATCGCGGCGATCGTGAGTTCGGCGCTGGCCATGTGAACCACGCTGGAGATCGGCTCCGACACTGGTCCGAACCGACATTCCGAGGGCGGGAAAATACTCTCGTTCCAACGAATCGAGCGCGGTCGGAGGCCCCGGTCCGTCCTGGACGAGCGTCCAAACGGTGATGACTGAGGTTTCCACCCGGCGAGGTTGGCACACGGTCGCCGTCCGTGTGGCCGGAATGTGGAGATGACCCGGCGCTCCGGCGTCGGAAACGAGAAGACCCCCGGCGACCTGTCGGTCAGCCGGGGGTCCATCTGTGCGCCCGAAGGGATTCGAACCCCTAACCTTCTGATCCGTAGTCAGATGCTCTATCCGTTGAGCTACGGGCGCATGCCCTCGCGGGCCTCGACGAGTCTACCGTGCCGGACCCGGTGAGAGAAAATCGGGGACCTGCCACGGTGCGTGGGCGCGGCCCCGTACGTTGGAAACCGTGTCCGAGCAGACCCGAGTCCCCATGCGCCGCGATGCCGTCGCGAACCGTGAGCGGATTCTGGAGACCGCCGAGGTGTACTTCGCCGAGAACGGCGTCGACGCCTCGTTGCAGGGCCTGGCGCAGGCGGCCAAGGTCGGCACCGGCACCCTGTACCGGAACTTCGCCTCCCAGGAGCAGGTGGTGCGGGCCCTGTACGACCGCGTCGTCGTGCGGTTCGACCGGATCGCGGGGCGTGCGCTGGGGGCCCCGACCGGGTGGGAGGCACTCGAGCGCGTCGTCCGCGAGACCGTGCCGATCCTCGTCGAGAGCCCTTTGACGGCCGAGATCATGCGGCGGCAGGCGACCAACGATCCCGACTACCGTCCGAGCGAGCGGTGGTTCGGTCCGATTCGGCGCATCGTGCAGCGGGCGAAGGACGAGGGGTCGGCGCGGCCGGACCTCGAGCCGGCCGATCTGGCTGCTGCCCCGTTCGTGTTGGGCGCGATGCACAACTTCGCGCCGGACAACCGACCGGGCGTCGCGCGACGCATGGCGGCACTCCTGCTGGACGGGATGAGAGCGCATCCGCACCAGCCCTCGGTGTTGCCCGAGGTCCCGCCGACGTTCATGGTCGGACCCTCCGAGCCGACCTGATTCGTCGCCGGCGGGGGTGGGTCGGTATCCTGAACCGGTTGTACTGGAGATGTCGCATAGTGGCCTAGTGCGCCCGCCTGCTAAGCGGGTTGAGGTTTACACCTCTCGCGGGTTCAAATCCCGCCATCTCCGCCACGAGCCCGGGGAACAGGTCAGCCTGTTCCCCGGGCTTCGTCGTGGGTCAGCCCGCCGGATCGAACCGCCGGTAGCCGTAGGCGGTGTTCAGCCGGTCGTACACGTCCCGCACGAGCGCGGCCCGCTGGTTGCGGTCCACGAGTGCCAGGGGGAATGCCGCGGTCGTCCCGGCCGAGTCGGTGAAGCGCAGCAGGCCGTCGGCCACGGTGACGTCCTCGATCGACCGCCAGGTGCCGTCGCCGTGCCGGCCGCGGGCGCGATAGCCGGCGGCATCGAGGGTCAGGACCACCGGGGGACGTAGGTTCGCGATCGCGGCCACGAGCAGCGCCAGGATCGCCACGGCGCCCGCGATGACGGCCGTCGTGGTTCCGGCGTCACCGTGGCCCGCGGTCAGGAACGCGAGGACCACGCCGAGCGCCGCGACGATGAAGCACACGCCGGCGAGCACCATCAGGTGCGCCCGATCGAGTCGGTAACGAGTCACGC
>CAYXFT010000151.1:0-7053 GCA_964464335.1 uncultured Aeromicrobium sp. | reverse complement strand
GCCTCGACGATCCCGACGCCGTCGAGGCCGTGCTTCTCGGCGTACGCCTCCTGCAGGTGGTCCTGGCGGTAGCGCTTGTGGCACGACAGGCACTCCACCAGCGGGTCGACGAACGCCGCGAGGTGCCCGGAGGCCTCCCAGACGGCGGTGGGCAGGATCACCGACGAGTCCAGGCCGACGACGTCGTCGCGGCCCTGGACCATGGACTTCCACCACTGGCGCTTGACGTTGTCCTTCAGTTCGACACCGAGGGGCCCGTAGTCCCACGCGGAGCGGGTGCCGCCGTAGATCTCGCCGCACTGGTAGACGAATCCGCGGCGCTTGCACAGGCTGATGACGGTGTCGAGAACTGATGCCATGGGGAATTTCCTGTCCGGCTGGGTGTCGGCGGGCTGCTGCGCGTCGTCGTGACAACACGCGCCCGAGGTCAGCGGTCAACGATACTCGTCACGACACGCCGAAACAGAATCGTTACCCCAAAGTGCTTGCGCGTCTTTAGTTAGTTTGGTTTATTAACTACGTGACGACGACCACAACGGGCAGGCGAGCCACCCAGAAGGTACGCCCCGCCGACACGCGCCGACACCACCGGACCCTGCTGTTGCAGCACCTGGTGGACCACGGACCGACGACCCGCGCCGATCTGGCCCGCGGGACCGGCCTGACCCGCGTCACGGTGTCCGACCTCGTCGTCGAGATGCTCGAGGAGGCGCTCGTCGCCGACATCGGCCAGCGACCGGGCACCCACCTGGGCAAGCCCGCGACACTCGTCGCGATCTCCGACGAGGCTCCCGTGATCGTCGCCATCGACATGTCCGAGGACTCGGGCTTCGACGGCGCCGTCGTCGACGTCCACGGACGGGTCCTCCTGCGGGAGCAGGCCCCGTTCAGCCGTGGCACCGAGGCCGTCGACGAAGTCTCCACGCTCGTCGGCCGTCTGGTCGAACTCGCGCCCCGTCGCGTGCTGGGCGTCGGCGTCGGCACCCCGGGCATCGTCGACGACGAGGGCGTCGTCCTGCAGGCGCCGAACCTCACTTGGGACGCGGTCCCCCTCGCGGCGATCCTGACCGAACGGCACGGGCTGCCGGTCGTCGTCGCCAACGACGCGAACATCGCCGCGGTCGCCGAAGGCGCCTTCGGGGACGGGGACGACGCCGGCCTGCTGATGGTCACGATCGGTCAGGGCGTCGGCGGCGGCATCCTCGTCGACGGCCACCCCGTCGCCGGGCCCCTGCGCTCGGCCGGCGAGATCGGCCACATCGTCGTCGTTCCCGACGGCATCGCCTGCGCCTGCGGCAACCGCGGCTGCCTGGAGACCCTGCTGTCGACGCCCGCCCTGCGTGCGGCCGACTCCGACGAGGCCCGCAGCCACGTCGGCGATCTGCTCGGTTCGGTCCTGACGCCGATCGTGACGACCCTCGGCATCGCCGACGTCGTCCTGCACGGCCCCACCGAACTGCTCGACGGACCCGTGCTGGACGCAGCACGTGCGGCCGTCGCCCGCCAGACCCTCCCCTTCGTCGCGCAGCGCATCAGGATCCGCCTGGTCGCCCACGACGAGCTCGTCCTGACCGGGGCGGCGGCGCTCGTGCGCCACCGAGAGCTGGGAGTCGTGTGAGGTGCGCCGCGCCGAACACACACCACCACCACATCATGAGAGGCACATCATGAAGCTCCGTAAGTTCGTGGCGAGCGCGGCCGTGGCCGGAATCGCCCTGACCGCCCTGACCGCGTGCGGCGGCGGGGACGACGACTCGTCGTCCGACTCCGGTTCCGACACCATCACCGTGTGGCTCGCCGGCAAGGAGGACACTCCGCAGGACGCCGCCGACTGGCTGACCAAGGAGTTCGCCGCGCAACACGAGGGCAAGAACCTGAAGATCGAGCGCATCGACTGGGGCGAGCTGACGACCCGCCTGAACACGGCGCTGCCGAGCGACACGTCGCCCGACGTCGTCGAGGTCGGCAACACGCAGGCCGCGTCGTACACCAGCATCGGCGCCTTCACCGACCTGACCGACAAGGCCGACGAGCTCGGGAACATGGGCCCGGAGTCCTTCGTCGAGGCCGGCACGTGGGACGACAAGCTCTACGCCGTGCCGTACTACTGGGGTTCGCGGTACGTGTTCTACAGCAAGAAGGCCTTCAAGGACGCCGGTCTCGCCCTGCCGAAGACGCTGGAGGAGTTCAACGCCGCAGCGACGCAGCTGAAGGCCGCCGGCGACGACAAGTACAGCGGCTTCTGGCTGCCCGGCCAGGACTGGCGCAACGGCATCAGCTGGATCTTCGCCAACGGCGGCGACATCGCCGTCCAGGACGGCGACCAGTGGGTCAGCAAGCTGTCCAGCCCCGAGTCCGTCAAGGGCCTCGAGCAGTGGCAGCAGCTGGCCGAGAAGGCCACGACCGCGCCGAAGGACGGCAAGGACGAGGAGGCGTGGACGCCGTTCAACAACGGTGAGGCCGCGATGTTCATGGCGCCGAGCTGGGCCCGTTGGTCCGTCGCCGAGGACAAGGCCGACGACCTCGGTGGCTTCGCGCTGCCGGGTGTCGACGGCGGCGCCGCACCGGTCTTCGCCGGTGGCTCGAACATCGCCGTGTCGGCCAAGTCGAAGAACCAGGACCTGGCCTTCGACGTCCTCAAGCTGATCTACAGCGACGACTACCAGCAGTTGCTCGCCAAGAACGGCCTCGGCCCGGCGAACGACGAGTTCACGTCGCTCATGGGCGACGACGAGTTCGCCACGGCGGCCATCGCCGCGGCCGGCAACTCCAAGCTGACGCCGACCTCGCCGAACTGGGTCGCGGTCGAGTCGTCCAGCCTGATGGAGGAGTTCTTCGGCGCCATCGCGAACGGCGAGGACGTCGCCACCGTCGCGAAGGACACCGATGCGAAGCTCGAGGACACGCTGAACAAGAAGTGATGCCGCGACACTGAGGGAGCCGGTGGGGCCCGGTCGACAGGCCGGGCCCCACACCTCTGACCAGTCCAGACCGCCGAGAGGGAGAACCATGAGCACGCCGACCGCCGCACGCAGGTACGGGCCCTACGCCCTGCTGCTGCCGGCGATGGCGATCCTGATCATCGCGATGGGGTATCCCCTCCTCCGCCAGGTCGTCATGTCGTTCCAGGAGTACGGCCGCGCCCAGCAGTTCGGTCAGCCGGCGCCCTTCGTGGGCCTGGACAACTACACCGCCCTGTTCACCGACGCCCAGATGTGGGCCGTCGTGGGCCGGTCGCTGGCCTTCTGCGCCGTCAACGTCATCGCGACGATGGTGATCGGCATCGCCCTGGCGACGCTGTTGACCCACGTCTCGCGCACCCCCCGCCTGATCCTGCAGATCTCGATGCTGCTCGCCTGGGCGATGCCCGTGATCGCCGCGATGACCTCGTGGCAGTGGCTGTTCGACACCCGGTACGGGGTCATCAACTGGACGCTGACCCATCTGGGCTTCGAGTCGTTCGAGGACCACAACTGGCTCACGAACCCGCTCTCCTTCTACTTCGTCGCGACCGTGATCGTCGTGTGGATGAGCGTGCCGTTCGTGATGTTCACGGTCTACGCCGCCCTCACCCAGGTCTCCGAGGACGCCCTCGAGGCCGGTGAACTCGACGGCGCCAACGCCTGGCAGCGGTTCCGGCACATCGTCTACCCCACGATCCGCCCCGTCCTGACGATCACGCTGTTGCTGCAGGTCGTGTGGGACTTGCGGGTCTTCGCCCAGATCTACTACCTGCAGGGCGTCGGCGGCACGCCGAGCGAGACGCACCTGCTGGGCACCTTCATCTACTCACTCGGCATCGGCCAGAGCGACTACGGGATGGCGTCGGCCCTCGCGATGTTCGTCCTCGTGCTCACGCTCGTGCTGACGGCCGGCTACGTCCGCGCCCTGCTCAAGGAGGCTCGAGCATGAGCAGCACCCTCAAGCGCCGCGCCTGGTCGCGCCGCGTGTGGGGAGTCGTCGCGGTACTCGTCGCCGTGGCCTGGGTCTTCCCGGTCTACTGGATCGTCAACAGCGCGTTCCAGCCCGCCGACCGACTGCGCTCCCCCGAACCGGCGTGGTTCCCCCGTGATTTCACCGCGTCCGGCTTCGCCCGGGTCTTCGACGACGAGTTCATCGCGTCGTTCAAGCTCAGCATCACCGTCACGCTGATCGCCGTCGTGTTCGCCGGGCTGTGCGCCTTCCTCGGCGCCGTCGCGATCTCCCGCTTCCGCTTCCGTGGTCGCATCCAGTTCATCCTCGTCGTGCTGGCGATCCAGATGATCCCCCCGGAGGCGCTGTTCATCAGCCAGTACAAGATGCTCGGCGACGCCGGGCTGTACAACACGATCCCGGGACTCGGGTTGCTCTACATCGCGATGATCCTGCCCTTCACGATCTGGATGTTGCGGGGGTTCGCCGACGGCGTGCCGATCGATCTGGAGGAGGCCGCGATGGTCGACGGCTGCAGCCGCACGCGCGCGTTCTTCACGATCACCTTCCCGTTGCTCGCGCCCGGCCTGGTCGCCGCGAGCGTCTACGGATTCCTGCAGGCGTGGAACGAGTTCACCCTCGCCGTGGTGGTGATGGATCCCTCGAACCGCACGCTGCCGTTGTGGCTGCGCGGGCTGTCCGACGTCTCGAACGAGGCGATCGACTGGCCCGGCGTCATGGCCGGCGCGACGATGGTCGCCGTCCCGGTGATCGTCTTCTTCATGATCGTCCAGGGCCGCATGACCTCCGGACTGGTGTCGGGGGCGGTGAAGGGATGAGCGTCCGCTCCGACGCGTTCGGCGTGATGTTGGCCGCCTTCCGCGGGCCGACGATGCCCGTGTGGCTCGAGGGCGCCTACGACGACGGCCTTGCCGGAATCTGCCTGTACGGCGACAACGTCGGCCCCGACGGGGACGTCACCGTGCTGTCGCGTGCGGTCGCCGCACTGGACCCGACCCGCATCGTCGCCCTCGACGAGGAGGGCGGCGACGTCACGCGTCTGCACATGGCCGACGGCAGCCCGCACCCGGGCAACGCCGCCCTGGGTCTGGTCGACGACGTCGACCAGACCCGCACCGTCGCTGCCGGCATCGGGGCCGAACTGCGCGCCGCGGGCGTCTGGCTCGACCTCGCCCCCTGCGCGGACGTGAACAGCAACCCGCTCAATCCGGTGATCGGCACGCGCAGCTTCGGCGCCGACCCCACCCTCGCGGCGCGTCACGTCGTGGCCTTCGTGGAGGGTCTGGCGTCGCAGGGAGTCGCGGCCTCGGTCAAGCACTTCCCCGGCCACGGCGACACCAGCGCGGACTCGCACCTCGAACTGCCCCGCGTCACGGCACCGCTGGTCGTGCTCGAGCAGCGCGAACTGGTGCCCTTCCGCGCCGCGATCGACGCCGGAGCCGCCACGATCATGACCTCGCACGTCGTGCTCGAGGCCATCGACCCGACCCGCCCGGCGACCACCAGTCCGCTCGTGCTCACCGGACTGCTGCGCGAGCGACTGGGGTTCGAGGGCGTGATCGTCAGCGACGCCCTCGACATGGCCGGCGCGAGCGCCGACCTCGGCATCGGTGGGGCCGCCATCGCGGCGCTGGCCGCCGGCGCCGACCTGCTGTGCCTCGGACCCGAGCCGTCCGACAGCCCGGCCACCCTGCAGTTCGCGGTCGAGGCGGTCGAGACGGCGATCGCCGACGGCACCCTCGCCGCCGCACGGCTCGCCGACGCGGCCCGGCGCGTCCGGCAGCTGCGCGAGCAGTGGGCGGCTCCGCGCGACGAGCCCCGCGACGAGGTGATCGGCGCGGGCCTCGAGGCGTCGCGTCGCGTCGCCACCGAGGTGATCGCCCGGGCGGAGGTGACGCCGGTCAACGGCATCGCCACGGTCGTCCGGATCGACACCGGCACCCATCCCGCGGTCGGCGGCACCGACTGGGGTCGACTCGACCTCGACGGCGAGGTCGTCGACCTCACGGCCCGTGACCTGGCCGCGACCGGCCCGTTCGGCGGCGACGTACTCGTGGTGACCCGGCGCGCGACCGCGCACCCCCAGGTCTGGGCATGGGTCCGGGCCCAACTGGACGTCAACCCGCGCGCCCGTCTCGTCGATCTCGGCTGGCCCGACCCCGGATACGCCGACCGTACGGACGTCATCTGCACGCTGGGGTCGTCGGCGGCCCTGACCACCGCGCTGTCCACCGCGCTGCGAGGACGGCCATGAGCACCCCCATCATCCTCGGCCTCGACATCGGCGGAACCAGCATCAAAGCCATCGCGGTGTCCCCCGCCGATCCCGACGGACCGATCCTGGCCGAGCTGCAACGGCCCAGCGAGCACGGCGAGGCCGGTATCCGCGACGGGATCACGGTCACGGTCAAGGAACTGACCGCCGCCGTCGGCGACGACGCCGAGGTCGTGGGGATCGGCGTCGGCATCCCCGGATTCGTCACCCGCGGCACCAGCTCCCACGCGGTCAACCTCGGACTCGGTGCCGAGCCCCTCGACCTGCTGCCGACGCTCACGGCTCTGACGGCCGGACCGGTGCGGGTGCAGAACGACGTCAAGGCCGCCGCACTCGGCGCGCGGGCCTGGCTCGCCGCCGGCGATCCCGGGGTGCGCGACTACGCCCTCGTGAACGTCGGTACCGGTCTGGCCGCCGGACTGGTGCTGGACGGCCGGCTGCGCGACGGATCCACGGGCCTGGCCGGCGAGATCGGCCACCTCGTCTTCGACCGCGGTGGGCCACTGTGCCCGTGCGGCCAGCGCGGCTGCCTCGAGCTCTACGCGTCGGGCAGCGGCCTGCGTCGCGGCTGGTCCGGCACCGCGAGCGAGCTGTTCGAGGCGGCCGCCGGTGGCGACCGGGACGCCGAGCGGTGGGCCGCGGACCTCACGGCGGGGATCGCCCACGCGATCACGCTGCTCGCGTACGCCCCGGACGTGGCACTGATGCTCGTCACGGGCGGCGTCGTCGCGCGGACGCCCGCCCTGCGCGCCGCGGTGGAGGAGCGTCTCAGGCACGACGACCGCACCCTCGTCCTCGGGCAGCCACCGGACCCGGTCGGCGACCGGGACGGCCCGACCGACGAG
>CAYXFT010000150.1:0-7146 GCA_964464335.1 uncultured Aeromicrobium sp. | reverse complement strand
GGCGGCATCGGCGCGGTCGAGCACCCCTCCGAGGGCCCCGAGGCGCAGTTCGTGATGACGCCGGGACTCACGGTCGTCTCGCCGTCGAACCCGCACGACGCGTACTGGATGATCCAGCAGGCGATCGCCTCCGACGATCCGGTCGTGTTCCTGGAGCCGAAGCAGCGCTACTGGGACACCGGCGAGGTCGGGGAGTCCGCCGGACTCGACCTGCATCGCAGTCGTGTGGCGCGGGAGGGCTCCGACGTCACGGTGATCGGGTACGGCCCGACGGTGAAGACGTGCCTCGAGGCCGCGGAGGAGTCGGCCGCCGACGGCGGTGCCTCGCTCGAGGTCGTCGACCTGCGGTCGTTGTCGCCGCTCGACCTCGATCCGGTCGTCGAGTCCGTCCGCCGGACGGGTCGCGTCGTCGTGGTGCACGAGGCGAGCCGGACCCTGGGTCTCGGCGCCGAACTGTCGGCCCGGCTCACGGAGGAGTGCTTCTACTCGCTGGAGGCCCCGGTCCAGCGGGTGACGGGATACGACCTTCCCTATCCGCCGTGCCGGGTCGAGCACGATCACCTGCCCGGGGTGGAACGCGTCCTGGACGCCGTCGCGGTGACGGGGGACTTCTGATGGGTGAGTTCAAGCTGCCGGACGTCGGCGAGGGCCTCACCGAGGCCGAGATCGTCACGTGGCACGTGAAGGTGGGCGACGAGGTGGCGGTCAACGACCCGATCGTCGACATCGAGACCGCCAAGTCGATCGTCGAACTGCCCAGCCCGTTCGCGGGTGTCGTCGGCGCGCTCCTGGTCGCCGAGGGGGAGACCGTGCGGGTGGGCACGCCGATCGTGGTGATCGGCGGAGCGGTCGATCAGCGGGAGAGCGGCGGGGATCTCGATACACCTGCTCGTTCCTCGCAGGCACTCGATCAGCGAAGGGCCGGTGGTCTCGATCAGCGACAGGACGGTGGTCGAGTAGCGGCGGCGAGCGAAGCGAGCACGCCGCGTATCGAGACCCCCGAGGTGGAGCGGCGGGAGGTGCTCGTCGGCTACGGACCGACCGCGCGCCGCCGTCGCACCCGCGTCCGCCCGGGCGAGGTCCAGACCCGCCCCTCGATGTCGATCCGTGTGCTGGCGAAGCCGCCGGTGCGCAAGCTCGCCAAGGACCTCGGCGTCGACCTGGCAGCCGTGCCCTGCGACGGGCCGGTCGTCACCCGAGCTGCCGTGGAGGCCTTCGCGCGCCGGTCGTCCCCGCCCACAGCGGCGGTCACGGGTTCGACTCCGGTCACCGGAGTTCGCCGGGCGACCGCCGAGGCGATGATCGCCTCCGTCGCGGTGCCCCAGGCGACCGAGTGGGTCACCGTCGACGTGTCGGCGACGGTCGACCTCGTCGAGCGGCTGCGAGCCGACCGACGGTTCGAGGGGGTCAGGGTGACACCGACCCTGCTGGCGGCCCGGGCCGTGTGCCTCGCGCTGCGCCGCACCCCCGACCTGCACGCGATCTGGCGCGCCGATCCCTCGGCCGGTCCGGGTGCTGCGGTGATCGACCACCCCGAGGCCGTCGGGCTGGGCATCGCGGCGGCGACCGACCGAGGTCTGGTCGTCCCCGTCGTGCCGGCCGCGGACCGGCTGTCGCTCGCCGACCTCGGCCGGGCGATCGACGACCTCGTCGCGACCGCGCGCGAGGGCAAGGTCCAGCCCGCCCAGTTGGCGGGTGGCACCTTCACGATCACCAACGTGGGCGTGTTCGGCATCGACGGGGGAACGCCGATCCTGCCTCCGGGACAGACCGGAATCCTCGCGCTCGGTCAGGTGGCCAGGCGGCCGTGGGTCGTGGGTGACGAGATCGTCCCGCGCTGGGTGACCACCCTCGCGGTGACGTTCGACCACCGCGTCACCGACGGCAAGCAGGCGTCGACGTTCCTGCGCGACGTGGCCGACCTGATGGAGCATCCGGAGATGGCGCTGACGTTCTGAGCGGTCCACCTAGACTGGCGCGGTGAGCGTCCACGAGAATCCCCAGGGCGCCTACACCGTCTGGGCCGTGGGCCTCGCCGCGTACCTGCTGGCGGTGTTCCATCGTTCGTCCCTCGCCGTGGCGGGCCTCGTCGCCGCCGACCGCTTCGACATCAGCGCCGCCCAGCTGTCGTCGTTCGTGATGCTGCAGCTGCTGGTCTACGCCGGCATGCAGATCCCGGTCGGGCTGATGGTCGACCGGTTCGGCCCGCGGGCGGTCATGCTGACCGGAGCGGTCGTGCTGACGCTCTCGCAGGCCGCCTTCGCGTTCGCCGACTCCTACGGTGCGGCGCTGGCGGCACGGTTCTTCGTCGGGATGGGCGACGCGATGACCTTCGTGTGCCTGCTGCGGCTGGTCAACTCGTGGTTCGCGCCCCGCAACATCCCGCAGATCATGCTGCTGACCGGCCCGATCGGGCAGCTCGGCGCCATCGTCGCGGCGGTGCCGATGACGTGGGCGCTCAGCACGCTGGGTTGGACGCGGGCCTACCTGGTGGCCGCCTCGCTCGGTGTGGTCATCACGGTCGCGGTCATGGTGTTCGTCCACGACGAGCCGCACTCCCGCTCGGTGCGTGGCCCCGCCCTGTCCTGGTCCCGCATCCGCACGTCGCTGGCCGCATCGTGGGAGCATCCCGGCACGCGCCTGGGTTTCTGGATGCACTTCGTCTGCCAGTTCAGCGCGACGATGCTCGGACTGTTGTGGGGGTACCCGTTCCTCGTGCAGGGAGAGCACACGTCCAACGGGTTCGCGGGGCTCCTGCTGACCGTGATGGTGGTGGCGGTGATGGCGACCGGTCCGGTGCTCGGGCGCGTCGTCGCGAATCATCCGTGGCACCGGTCGACCACGGTGATCGGGATCGTGAGCGCGATCGTCGTCGTGTGGACGGCAGTGTTGCTGTGGCCCGGAGACGCGCCGGACTGGCTGCTCGTGGTGCTGGTGATCGTGGTCGGCGTCGGCGGCCCCGCGTCGATGATCGGCTTCGATCTCGTCCGCACGTCGAACCCGCTGGACCGGCTCGCGAGCGCGACCGGCATCGTCAACCAGGCGGGCTTCCTCGCCAGCCTCGTGATGGTCATCGCGGTGGGCGTGATCCTCGACCTCACCGATCAGAACTACAAGGCCGCGATGAGTTTCCAGTACGTGCTGTGGGGACTCGGCCTGACGCAGGTCTGGCGCTACCGGGTCAAGGCCCGCGCCCGCCTCCGTCGCGACGATCCGCAGGCCTGGTCCCGGATGTCCGGGATCGGCTAGTTCCCCGCCCGGCGGGCGAGATGTGTAGCGGTATCCACCCTTGCTGGGCCGAGTTGACCCTATTTCGGTGGATTGCGCTACACATCTGGGGCCGAGGAACGGTCAGTTGACCGAGAACGTCAGGCCCGACGCCTGCTCGGAGGCCGACCAGAGGTCGGCGGCCAGTGCGGGGTCGCGGGCCAGCCGCGTCATGCCGACGGGCCGCGGTCGCCCGCGCAGTTGCCGGAAGCCGGACGGGCCCAGGTACTCGCCACCGCTCAGGGTCGGATCGGTTGCGGCACGCAGGCTGGGCCAGGCACCGGCGTGCGCGGGCTGGCCGATGAAACCGCTGATGCGGTGCACCGCGAAACCACCCGTGCGCGTGAGGTTCGTCGACGTGTAGCCCGGGTGCGCGGCGACGCTCACGACCGGAACTCCCGCCGTCGTCGCACGACGGTCGAGCTCCTTCATGAACAGCAGGTTCGCGAGCTTGGACTCCGCGTAGGTCTGCCAGCGGTGGTACGTCCGGGACGACCCCTCGGGGGTCAGGGCGTCGAGGTCGAGTCCCTTCGCGCTGCCGTGGGCGAGGGACGAGACCGTGACGACCCGGCTTCCCTCGCGCAGCAGTGGCCACAAGGTCGCCGTCCACGCGAAGTGTCCGAGGTGGTTCGTGCCCATCTGCAGTTCGAAGCCGTCCTGCGTCAGCATGTACGGCGGGATCATGACGCCGGCGTTGTTGACCAGCAGGTCGATCGGCCGGGCCTCGTCGACGAGCGCCTGCGCGGCCGCCTTCGTGGCGGTCAGGTCGGCGAGGTCGAGTGCGACCACCTCGACGTCCCCGATCTGCTGCACGGCATCGGCGGCCTTGCGGTCGTCCCGAGCCGTGATGGTGACGTCGGCGCCGTGCCGCACCAGTTGCAGCGCGGTCTGCGTACCGATCCCGCTCGTCGCGCCGGTGACGACGGCGCGCTTCCCGGTCAGGTCGCCGATGTCGGATGTGGACCAAGCCATGCCCCGAGTGTGCCCCACGGGGGCGTCACGGAGCGGGCTCAGGCGGGCAGCACCGCGAACCACGGCACGCTCCAGCCGCCGAGCCGGAAGTCGCCGGAGACGAACTCCTCGCGGCTGACCCGGACGAGGCGGCCGACGCTCGGCTCGTACGCCCGGAAACGGTCGTCGCGCGCATCGAGCACGAGCACGACGTGGGCGGGCCGCAGGTCGGTACCGACGTAGAGCGGGACCGTGTGACCGGCGTCCACGGCGTCGACGATCCGGTCGAACTCGCCGTCGAGGTCATCAGGGTCGAGGGTCCGTGCCGCGTACTGCGCGATAGGCAGTCCCGCGCCACCGATTCCCTCGAGCTGGCGGGCCGCACCCCACGGGGACGTGCCGGCGATCCGCAGCCACGGGAACTGCAGGTCGCCGTCGTGGTCGAGCAGTCGGGTGACGCGGCGGTGCATGGCCAGGACCTCCGCGGTCCACCGGTCGGCGGGGGTGGCGGTGTCGTGGCGCTCTCGGCGCGGGTCGTATCCCCGGACCACCCACATGGCATACGGCGCGTCGTGGACCATGCGTGAGAACACGAGGCAGCTGGCGCCGCAGGAGACGTCGTTGGGCTGGCGGAAGTCGCCCGGGTGGGTGGTCGGGTCGAGCGACTGTCGTTCGGCCGGCGTCAACTGCGCGGCCTGGGCCTCGAAGCGGGTCAGCGTGTTCTCGTCGGGCGGGGCGGCGGCGAGGGGCGCGGTCTCGGTGGCGGCGGGCCGGCCCGATGCCGCCAGCATGCCTCGGGCGCGGCGGACCGCGGCCGCGACGAGGATGCTCGGCCGCACGCGCATCAGGTGGTGACGGCCATGGCGCCCAGGACGCGTCCGGCCAACTCCTCGTCTCCGGTGATGGTGACCTCGACGCCGTCGGGGCCGCGCCGGCCGCCGGCCAGGATCGTGAAGGCCTCGGTGTCCATCGTCAACGTCGCGGCGGCTTCCTCGCTGGTGGGTCGGGCCCGGCCGTCCTCGCCGACGCCGAAGGTCGCGTCCAGAGCGACCGGCCCGGTGACGACCCAGCGGACGACACTTCCGGCCGGGGCCTTCGCGCGACGGGCCAGCACGTATGGCAGCGCGAAGCCGAAGGCCGCCGACGTGACGTGGGCGCCGAGCGCATCGAGTCCGCCGGGGATGCCGAGCGCACGGCGGATGTCCTGTTCGTGCATCCACATGTCGATCGACCGGTTCCGCAGCGCGGTCTCCCACGACCACTCGACGCCCGCGGGCGTGATGGGCGCGAGCTGCGATCCGTCCTCGGGCAAGGTGGTGAGGTCCTTCGCGCGGCGGGCGACGAGATCGGTGAGGTCGGCCAACAACCGCTCGACGGGTACGCCGCGCAGGGCGTCGACCCCGGCGTTCGTGTAGTCGGCGGAGACGGCCGAACCGCCGGGACCGTCCGACTCGCCCTCGACGATGACGCGCTCGAGGTGGACGAGGTGGGCCAGCACGTCCTTCGCGGTCCAGCCGGGCAGGTCCGTCGGCACGTCCCAGTCGGTCGCCTCGAGCGACAGGACACCGTCGGCGGCCTGCTGCCAGGCGTCGACGTAGATCTTCAGGTCAGGCATGGGCGAGCATCTTCCTCGTGCGGGCGAACACGGTGGCGCCGGCCAGAGCGAGTCCGGCGATCAGGCCACCCCAGGCGATCGCTCGGCCCGTTCCGGTCTTGCTGGACAGGTCGACCAGGGCGGTGCCGTAGCGCGCGGTGTCGGTGGCGTCGTCGGTGGCACCGCACGCGACGTGGACGCCGTCGGGTGCGTCGTGCAGGACCCCGATCAGGTGCCAGCGACTGCCGTCGCTGTCGACCACGATGTCGACGGGAGCGTCCGGCACCTCGACGCGATCGCCCTTCCCGGCGCGCGCGAAGCAGCGGATCGTGCGCTCGGGCTGGACGAGGTCGGTCAGGATCGCGAGGTCTTCTCCGTCGGTGGCGATGTCCTGTCCCACCGGGACGACGGTGGCCTGTCGCAACGGGTCCCACGCGGACGCCGCGTGGGCCGTCCCCGCCACCCACGCCAGCACGGCGATCAGTGCGGCGACCACGTACCAGCGCCGTCGGGTCAACTCCACCCGGTCAGCCTAGGCGGTGGGCGCGCGTCCCGGCTGAGACGCGACGCCCTCGCCGCAACTTTTGGAACGGGATGCACGCGAAACGCCGCGAGCGGCGTGGATCCCGTTCCAAAAGTCGGGGGCCACGCCGCTCGCGAGCGGAGGTTGCGGTGAGTCTCAGAAGGCGGCCTCGTCGAGCTCCATCCAGGCCAGGTCGACGTGCTCGGCCATCGCGCGCTCGGCGGTCAGGCGGGGCAGGACGGTCTTGGCGAAGAAGGACGCCGCAGCGACCTTGCCCTCGTAGAACGACGTGTCCGCACCGGACGCGCCGGCGTCGAGCTTGGTCAGCGCCACCTCGGCGCCACGCAGCAGCAACCAGCCGACGACCAGGTCGCCGAGCACGTACACGAGGCGCGTCGAGTTGAGCGCGACCTTGTAGACGTTCTGGATGTCGCCGTTCTCGTCCGCCGGGTTGGCGGCCATGAGGTCGGTGAACATCGTGCTGATGATCGCGGTGGCATCCTCCAAGGCGGTCGCCAGCAGGTCGCGCTCGACCTTGAGACGACCGTTGCCGACCTCGTTCGCGATGAACGAGGAGATCTGCTCGGACAGCCAGCCGAGCGCCTGGCCCTGGTTCTTCACGATCTTGCGGAAGAACAGGTCCTGGCCCTGGATCGCCGTCGTGCCCTCGTAGAGGGTGTCGATCTTGGCGTCGCGGACGTACTGCTCGAGCGGGTACTCCTGCAGGAAGCCCGAACCGCCGAAGGTCTGCAGCGACTCGGTGCCCAGCAGGACCCACGAACGCTCCGAGCCGTAGCCCTTGACGATCGGC
>CAYXFT010000149.1:0-7203 GCA_964464335.1 uncultured Aeromicrobium sp. | reverse complement strand
CCGGGCGATCGCCGACACGTCCACCGCGATGACCCAGACCGCCGCCGTGATCGGTACGGCCCAGTACTTGTCGCCCGAGCAGGCTCGCGGCGAGACCGTCGACGCCCGCAGCGACATCTACTCGACCGGGTGCGTGCTCTACGAACTGCTCACCGGCCGGCCGCCGTTCGTCGGCGACAGCCCGGTCTCGGTCGCCTACCAGCACGTGCGCGAGGAGGCCCGGCCGCCGTCGCAGCTGAACCCCGACGTCTCGTCCGCCGTCGACAACATCGTCGCGAAGGCACTCGCCAAGCGCGTCGACGACCGCTACGCCAGTGCTGGCGAGATGCGCAAGGACATCGATCGCGTCCTGGCCGGCGGTTCGGTCGACGCGCCCACCCAGGCCGTCGCCGTGGTGCCCGGCGCCACGGCGTTGGCACCGGCGGCCGCTGCCGTCCTGCCTCCCCCGGACGAGGAGGAGGAGAAGGGCGGCGCCGGAAAGTGGTGGGCCTTGGCCCTGCTGCTGCTGGCGATCGCCGCGGCAATCGGCGTCGCCCTGTTGCTCAACAACGGCGACGACAAGGTCGACACCCCGCAGGTGGCGGTGCCGAACGTCGCCGGCGCAGACGTCGCGACGGCGACCAACCGACTCGAGTCGAAGAAGTTGAAGGTGGGCGAGACGACCCAGCAGACCAGCGCCGACATCCCCGAGGGCCAGGTCATCGAGACCGACCCGCCGATGGGCACCACGGTCGACGAGGGCACCACGGTCGATCTGATCGTCAGCTCGGGTCAGGAGCAGGTCGACATCCCCAACCTGAGCGGTTACTCGTTCTCCGAGGCCAAGAAATTGCTCGAGGGCGACACGTACGGTCTCAAGGTCGAGCGGCAGAACATCGACAGCGACCAGCCGAAGGACCGGGTCATCAACAGCAACCCGGTCCCCGGGACCTCGGTCGACGTGGGCAGCACCGTCACGCTGATCGTCTCGAAGGGTCAGGTGGAGGTGCCGAACGTCGTCGGCATGGACGTCGACGCGGCCACCGACGCACTGGAGGACGCCGGCCTCAAGGTCAACGTCCAGAACGATGCCGCGGGAACCGCTCCCGACGGACAGGTCACCAGTCAGAGCCGGGCCAGCGGCTCCCTGGTCCCGCCGGACACCGCGGTGACGATCATCGTGTCGCGGCCGCCAGCGACCACCCCGACCCCGCCGCCGGTCGAAGACACCCCCGCGACTGAACCGACGCCCTGACCCTCACTCCACGGGCACGGCGTGCGTCAGCGAGATGCTGCCGCCGTACGCCGGGGCCTTGACGGAGTCGACGTTGGTCCGTTCGAGACCGAGGTCGTACTTCTGCGCGTACTGCGCGTAGATCGTGACCTCGGACGACTCCTCGAGTGCGGTGTTCATGCCGAACTGGTTGCCGATCGCCTCGATCACGTAGGGCGGCGCGTAGGGCACGCCGTCGAGCACGACGGTGTTTCCCACGCACTTGATTCCTGTGGTCGTGACGAGACGTTGCCCCTGCAGCGTCACCGCCTCGGCGCCGCCGGCCCACAGGGCGTTCACGAACGCCTGGATGTCCTGCTGGTGCACGACGAGCAAGTTCGGATCGACATTGGGCACGTCGACCGACCGGGGCGCGTCCTGCAGGGTGATCCGGACGCCGGGACCGTAGACGGCGGTCATGCCGGCGGGCTCGGCGAACTCCGCCGCCCGGTCGATCTCGGCCTGCAGGTCCTCGTCGTCGACCTTGCCGGAGAGCCGGTCGATCTCGCGCTGGAGGCCGTTCGCCTCGTCGCGGCGTTCCTCGACCTGCTGGGCGCGGTCGGCGAGCACCGTGGTGAGGTCACCGCCGGCCGGGCGCAGGTCCGACCCGTCCGACGTGACGGCGGCCGCGATGAAGACGAAGCCGCAGATGCACGAGGCGACGAGCACGAGAATGCTCCATTTGCTCATGTGCCACCGTCCCCTCACCACACGCCGTCAGTACGGCGACTACGCTAGCCGAGTACCACACACCGCGGCCGCGTGCGCCGCTCGAGCGGGAGACGATCGTGTTCAAGAGGTTCAAGCGCCAGTCCGTCGAGGACACCGGCCCCAAGCCCGTGCGTATCGGAAACCGGTGGGCCGCCCCGGCGATGATCATCAGCGCCGTCATCGGACTGCTGTGGATCGTGACGTTCTACACGCTGAGCAACACCGAACACGAGATCCCGCTGCTCACCGACCTCGGTGCCTGGAACCTCGTGATCGGCATGGGATTCATCCTCGCGGCCTTCGGGTTCGCGATGAAGTGGGAGTGAATCACACCGGTGTAGTTACCCACACCTGTGCACATACCTGTGGATGACCGTCCCTGTCGCGGGATGTCGCGGGCCTAAGCCAGCCCGGGGACCAGCACACCGATGAGGTGTTCGGTGCGCCACGAGATCGCCACGGCGAACAGGATCCACACGCCGACGATCGCCGCGACCTGCACCTGGGTGCGCCGTCCGCGTGGCGCGTAGGCGAACACCAGACCCAGGACGACGCCGGTGACGAAACCGCCGAGGTGTCCCTGCCAACTGATGCCGGAGACGCCCAGGCTGATCACCGCGTTGATCCCCAGCAGCACCAGCATCCCGGTGATGTTCTGCTTCGTGCGGATCAGGAAGATCAACGCCAGTCCGAAGAGGCCGAAGACCGCGCCGGAGGCTCCGATCGTGGGCACCACCGGGTCGACCAGCACGTAGACCACGACCGAGGACCCGACCGCCACCGTGATGTAGCTCAGAATGAATCGCCAGCGACCGAGGGCGTGTTCGATGTACGGACCGAACAGGTACAGGGCGTACATGTTGAGCGCGATGTGCAGCAGTCCGCCGTGCAGGAACGCCGCGGTGATCAGGCGCCAGTAGTCGCCCTGGGCGACCCCCCAGCCCCACATGGCGCCCCACTCGAAGAGCCCGCTGGTGCGCGGGCCGCCCTGCGCCATGACCACGAGTTGGGCCACCACGTTGATGGCGATGATGACCATCGTGACCGCGCCGACGTCGGTCGAGATCGCGCCGCCGGCCAACGTGCGCGGCTGGCGCACGGCGGCGGCGCCCTGCTGGACGCACTCGGGGCACTGGAAACCGACGCTGGCCTCGCGCATGTCCTCAGGACAGATGAAACGCAGGCAGCGCTGGCATTGGATGTACGCCGGCCGATCGGGATGCCGGTAACAGGTCTGCTGGCCGGCGGCCGGCTGGGTCACCGCTCGATGGTGACTGACTCGATCACGATCGGCTCTGCCGGCCGATCGAACCGATCGGTCTCCGTGACGGCGATCGCGTCGATCACCTTGCGGCTCTCGGGATCGGCGACCTCGCCGAAGATCGAGTGCTTGCGGTTGAGCCAGTCGGTGGGCGTGACCGTGATGAAGAACTGCGAGCCGTTGGTGCCGGCGCCGTTGGGCTTGGTGCCCGCGTTCGCCATGGCGAGCAGGTACGGCCGGTCGAACTTGAGCTCGGGGTGGAACTCGTCGTCGAACTCGTAGCCGGGTCCGCCGCGGCCGTCACCGAGCGGGTCGCCGCCCTGGATCATGAAGTTGGAGATGACCCGGTGGAACGTCAGTCCGTCGTAGAAGGGCTTGGTCGACACCTGACGCGTGGCAGGATCGAGCCATTCCTTCGTGCCCTCGGCGAGTTCGACGAAGTTGGCGACGGTCTTCGGCGCCTGGTTCACGAACAGGTCGACGACGATGTCTCCGCGGTTGGTGTGGAGGGTCGCGGTGGTGGGCACTTCACGTCCTTTCAGGGGCTGGTTCCATCCTTGCACGATCAGCCCAAGGAGCCGGTTACGGTAGGGGCATGTCGAGACTGGTGTTGTTTCTCATCGCCGCGGCGGTCGGCGTGATCGTCTTCCGCAAGGCCACCGCGGACCAGGGCGGGACCTACGACCCGCAGCGCGATCGGTGACCGTCGATCTCGCGTCGTCGGGAGGCGTCACCACGCTGACGTTCTCGGCGCCGCCGGTGAACCTGTACTCCCGTGACCTGCACGACGAGTTCGACGTCGCGCTCGAGCAGGTCGAGGCCGACCTGCCTCGCGTCCTGGTCGTGCGCGCCGAGGGCAAGATCGTCTCCGGTGGCGTCGACGTGTCGCAGTTCCACCGCGCCCGCACCAAGGCGGAGACGCGGGCGTTGTACGACCGGATGATCGAACTCCCGCAGCGATTCGAGGCGCTGCCGGTGCCGACCGTGTTCGTCTCCCACGGACTCACGCTGACGTGGGCACTCGAGGTGGCGCTGGCGTGTGACCTGTTGCTGGCGTCGGAGAACGCGAAGTTCGGCCTGGTGGAGCGGGTCATCGGCCTGACGCCGACGATGGGCGGCACGCAGCGGTTCGCCGCGCGGGCCGGCATCGCCCGGGCCAAGGAGTTCGTTTTCACCGGCGCCCTGTACGACGCGGCGACGCTCGAGCGCTGGAACGTCGTCAACCGGGTCTTCACCGTCGAGGCACTCGATGCCGAGGTCGCGGCCCTCGTCGCCGATCTGGCCTCCGGCCCGACGATGGCCTACGGCGCGGCGAAGGACATCCTGCGCGAGTTCGAGGCCACCGGCGTACCGGGCTCCATCGCCCGCACCACCGCCATCGCCTCCGACCTCTTCGACACCGACGACCTCCAGCACGGCATGGAGTCCTTCCTCGCCGACGGCCCCGGGAAGGGGACCTTCGTCGGGCGCTGACAGATTCCCCGGTTAAGTGGGTTTCCGGTCACTGGCTGAGGGTTACGAACCTCAGGAAGTGGCGGGAAAACCTTCTCGGTCAGACGATGACGGTCTGCCTGGGCCGTCCGTACAGCCGACGTGACCGCTCCATCGCCGCGCGAATGCGGTCGCACGTCGCGGCGGGGCGGTGGAGGTCGGCGTAGATCCAGCGACTCATGCCCCGCGGCAGGTCGCGCAGTTTGTCCTCGCGCACCTTCTCGTCCACGATGACCTGGCCGAGATTCGCACCGGAGTACGGATTGAGTCGGCCGTACTTCACCAGACCGTCGAACTCGCCGCAGTGCCAGAAGTCCTCCCACTCGAAGTCCACGCGCCCGATCGAGAGCCCGTGGATGTCGAAGTACTCGATCTGCATCCGCGGCACGGGCAGCTTGCCCATCCGGAACATGTAGAGCGATCGGGCCTCGCCGACGCTCTCGCACTCCGGCCGCGCCCAGATCACCGAGAGTCGCGCCTTGGCGATGCCGGGCCAGCGCGCCATCCGGTCGAGTCGGTCCAACAACTCCTCGGGAGGGACGCCCGAGCGCAGGACGAGCGACGCGTGCACGAGACCGGCCTCGGTCCCCGACACCGCGGCAGTCTCCAGCGCAGCGCGAGCCGGAACCACCAGACGATGGCCGGCGACCTCCACCACGTCCTCCTCCGGGAGCAGCCCTGCGTGGTGGACGACGTTCGCCTCGCTGCGTGCGGCAACCCTATTCGCGCGGGTGACGTGGACTTTGGTCAGGTCGGATCCGAACGAGACGCCGGAATGGATCACAGCGGCGGAATCGTGGCTGATGACGACGTCGGACGGCAATTTGTCCTGGGTGGCGAATGCGAGAAGGCGGTGGCGGTCCTCCGCGGTGAGTTGCGTGTGCCCCTGCGGAGCGTAGGTCCCCGGACGGATCCGCACGATCAGGCCCTGCTTGAGTGCCGCCGCGATCTCGCGGTCGCTCACGCTCAGATCGAGCAGATCCGGTCGCAGGATGTATCCGCCGCGGTGCTGGGCGACTGTCTCGAAGAAGCTCTCCATGGAAAGAGCGTCGGGGCTGGACGGCCACCGAGGACAGCGGTGTCGAGCAGCCTGTGGATAACCGGCCACGCGTCCACGCAGCACCGGCCGAGGTTTCCTGTCGCTTCCTGAGGCTCGTAACCCTCAGTCAGTGACCGGAAACCCACTTAACCGGGGAAACTGTCACCCAGCAGCGACGGAAGCGTCGGCGAGGACACGGTGGGAGGTGCGGCGCTCGGACCAGAAGGAGACGACGGGGATGCAGGCGAGGAGGACGACGCTGAGCATGAAGCCCCACGACCACTTCTGGCGCAGGCCCAGCCGGGCCACGATCACGACGAGCGCCATGAACAGGAATCCGTGCAGCTGATCGATCACCAGGAAGACGTCCTGATGGCGGTGCCACCACGAGCCCTCATCTGTCGCGAGCTTGCCGAGGAATCCCGCCATCACGATCAGCAGGTTGATGCCGACGATCGTCGCCATCACCTGATAGGCCTTCAGAAGTCGGTCGTTCACCGCCTCAGGCTACCGATCCCGGCCAAGGACGGTCTCCCGGGCCATACGCCACCACATGAACAGGGAGAAGGCCGCGAAAACCCACCATTGCAGTCCATATCCGAGGTTGCGCCCGCCGGCGGTCCAGGACACCTCGGGCTCGGGCAGCTCGGCCGGGGTGAGATCACCCACGACGTCGGGATCGGTCGCGATCGCGTATCCCGACCACAGCGACGAGTAGCCGAGCTCGTTGAGCAACGTCGGAATGCGCACCGCGCCGATCGTGCGCGCCTGCGGGTCCCACCCGGCGCCACCGGAATCGCCGGGCTGGAGCACCGCGTCGAAAGACACCTCGCCCGCAGGGACCGCAGGAAGCTGCGTGAGGGGCTCGGGCGCCCACCCGCGCACCACCAGCAGTTGGGCGTCGTCGACGGTGACCGGAGCCACGAGCCACACCCCGTCCGTGCCGTCCTCGCGGGCCTTGTCGGTCACCCAGAACTGCTCCTGCGCCGGGCGGAACTCACCGGTGACCGTGACGGCGCGCTGGTCCTGATCGGTCGTGAACGGCTCGCCCGGCGCCCAGACGTCATCGAGGTCGGCCGTCTTCACGACACCGGCCTCGGTGCGTTCGTCGGCCTGCCGCTGGTCGTACACGCCCCACTGCCACATGCCCATGAACAGGCAGAACGCGATCGCGGCGATCGCGAACAGGTGCAGGCCGATCATCCGGGGACTGAACCAGTCCCGGACCCTCGGCCGCTCGGTCACGAGATGAACGGCTTGATGCCGGGGTAGAGCGGGAACCGCTCGGCCAGCACCGTGGTCCGCTTGCGCAGACCGTCGATGTCGACCTCGCCGGGCTGGAGCGCGGCCGCGATGATCTCGGCGACCTCGCGGAACTCCTCGGCGCCGAATCCGCGCGTGGCCAAGGCCGGCGTGCCGATCCGCAGCCCCGAGGTGACCATCGGCGGA
>CAYXFT010000148.1:0-7282 GCA_964464335.1 uncultured Aeromicrobium sp. | reverse complement strand
AGCCTGGCTCACCCACCGCTGGGACACCCGACCGGCACGCCGACCATGACCTATCGGCGGAATCTCTAAGTGGGTTTCCCGTCACTGACTGAGGGTTGTAAACCATGGGAAGTGCCCGAGAACCCACTTAACCGGGGAAACTGCACCCGCCCTCAGCGGTCGGCGAGCGGGAGCGGGTCGTTGCCGGGGAGGCCGGCGAAGGCCTGGACGATGTCGAGCCAGTGGTCGGCGGCGGGGCCCTCGGCGCGGACGTCGACGTCGACGCGGTGGCGGCGACGCGTCGCGAGCAGCGCGAAGTCCCAGCCGTCGCCGGTCACCCGGTCGGCGGCGTCCTCGGGACCCCACGTCCACAGTTCACCGCCGGGTGCGGTCAGTTCGACGCGCACGGGCACCTCGGGGGCCTGCTCACCGTGGACCGCGTGCGTGAAGGCGAAGGTGCGCACGCCGATGTGGCACACGTGCTTCGCGCGATCCGTGCGCGGCACGTCGATGCCCAACGCTTCGGCGACGTCATGGGCATGCGCCCAGGTCTCCATCAGGCGCGCGGTCGCCATCGACACCGGACTCATCGGCGGTCCGAACCACGGGATCCTCCCGCCGTCGGGCACCGAACGCAGCGCCTCGACCAAGTCGCCACGCCCCTCACGCCACACCGCCAACAAGGTCTCCGGCGGTTGGAGCGCGAGCTCGTCCGCAGCGGCGTCGACGTAGCCCTCGGGGTTGTCCAACGCCTCGTGGATCAGGGCGTCGAAGGCAGGCCGGTCCGAGATCGCGTAGGTCGACGTCAGATCCGTCCAGTGCAGGTGACCCACCTGATGGGCGACGGTCCAGCCCTCGGGAGTCGTGACGGTCTGCCACGCGGCGAGATTCAGCCCCGCGACCCACCCGTCCAACTGGGCCGACTCGGCGGCGAGGTCGTCCAGGACGGCGTCCAGTACGGTCATCGTTCCAACTCTCTGTCGAGGGTGCCGGCCCACGCATCGAGGATCGATGCGCGGCGGGCGGAATCGTCGCTGAGGCTCGCGGCCAGCCCGAGACCGCGCAGCAGGTCGAGGGTCGCCTGCACCAGTTGCCGATTGTGACCGCGTGTCGGGTCGACCTGCAACAGGCTCAGGGCGTGGGCGTGGATCTCGCGGCCGAAGCGGCGCTCCAGTGGTGCCACCCGCGGCAGCAGTTCGGGGTCGGTGCGCGCCGCCACCCACAACTCGAGCGCGGCGTAGAACACCGGCGAGGTGTACTGCGTGACCAGCAGGTCCAGCGCGGCGCGGGTGCGGCCCTCATCGGGCAGTGCCGCGATGTCGACCTCGAGGTCCTCGCGACGGCGCGCCGCGAGGTACTCGACGGCGGCGACCACGAGGTCCTGCTTGCTCGGGAAGTGGTGCAGTTGGGCGCCGCGGCTGACCCCGGCACGCTGGCTGACGACCGTCGTCGACGTCCCCGCCCAACCCAGTTCCGCGAGCGACTCGACGGTGGCCTCCATCAGCCGCTGGCGCATGATGCGCGTGCGTTCCGACTGCGGCGTGCGGGTCGGCATTTCGGTCACCCGGTCAGCATGCGCGAGGCGGGCAGAAACCGTCAAGCGTGCCGGTTTCTGGCGCGACGGAGCGTGTGAGCCAACCGATGTGACGAAAGTTGCCGAAAGGCCTCCGTGAGGTGCAAGTGAATCTAGGCTGAGGCGTGGTCGAGCAGCTGCGCTCCCACGAATCCTCAGATTGTGAGTGAACCTCCCATGTTCCAACGCGCCATCTCGTCTGCCACGAGCGCCGTCCTGACCCTGGGCGCCGCTGCCGCGGTCGCCCTGGTCCCGGCCGCCGCCCAGGCCGACACCCCCGTCCACACCGGACACCTGCAGATCATCACGGATGGGCAGATCCAGGGCTGCTTCGACTCTGGGGCCTACCACGGCACTCGCACGAACGATCCCGCAGCGGCCGCGACCGTCAGCATCGCCGAAGGCGAAGGCCAAGACATCTCGATCACCTCGGGTGGGTTCGCCGGCAGCGCGCTCGGTGTCGCCGACGCGGACGCCGCATTCCCGATGAACAAGGACCAAATGGGTTACGCCTTCCTCGCCGCCGTCAGCCGGACGCCTGCGGGATCGGTCTCCGTCAATGACGCGCAGAGCGCCATCTGGTCCATCGACCCGACGACGCGCGAGCTCTCGGCCACCTACGTCTGGGACGACGGGAGCACCACCGCGACCGAGACGTGGGCGAACAGCCTCTACGCCGGCCTCACGCAGGACTTCTCCGCCGTCCAGGCCAACACGATGTTCCGGAACTGGATGCCCGCCACCTTCCGGATCGGCGCCGCCTGCTCGGGCCCGCGCGACGAACCGCAGGCGATCACCCTCACGTCGTCGGCCCCGAGCCCGGCCTACCCGGGCCAGTCGTACACCGTCGCGGCCACCGGGGGCGGCTCGGGCAACGCGGTCACCTTCACCTCGGCCACCGCCGAGATCTGCACGGTCGAGGACGCCACCGTGACCTTCGTGGCGCCCGGCACCTGCACCGTGAACGCCGACCAGGCCGCCGCCGAGGGCTACTCCGCAGCGCCGACGGCCAGTCAGGACATCACCGTCAGCGCCATCCCCAGCTCGATCGAGGTCACCCCGGCCGCCACGTCCGTCGTGACGGGCCAGACCACGACCGCCACCGCGCAGGTCGACGTCGTCGCCGGCACGATCACGGCCGCCGCCGGCACCGTGCAGTTCGCGCTCGACGGCACCGACCTCGGCTCGCCGGTGGCCATCGACGAGGACGGCACCGCCGTCAGCCCCGCCATCGGCGGCAGCGTCGGATCGCACTCCGTCACCGCCACCTACGTGCCCGCCCACGCCTCGTACCTCGGCACGGCCGGCAGCACGACGGTGACCGTCGCGGCCGCCGACACCACGACTCACGTCGCGGTCACCGGCACCGGCCTCACCGCCACCGTCGCCCCGGTCGCCCCCGGCGCCGGCACTCCCACCGGCGAGGTCACCTTCTCGGTCGACGGCACCGACGTCGGCACCGCGACCCTGACGGACGGCACCGCGAGCCTCGCGCACGTCGTGCCGACGGACGCCACCCACGCCGTCGCCGCGGCCTACGCCGGCGACGCGTCGTTCAACGCCTCCTCGGCCTCGACCTCGCGGGCCAACCCGACGATCACCGCTCGCCTGTCGTCCGCCAAGGCGCCGCGCGGCGGCTGGTACCGAGGCCCCGTCACGGTGACCTTCACGTGCTCCGCCAAGGGTGCCGAACTGGTGACGGCGTGCCCGGCTCCCGCCACCATCGCCAAGCAGCCCGGCGGTCGCGTCTCGCGCACGATCCAGACGACCGACGGCGGCATCGCCACCGTCACGGCGACGGCGAAGATCGACACCAGCGCCCCCCGCGTCCGCGTCAAGGGCGTCAAGGCCGGCAGCAGCCACTTCGTCGCCCCGAAGGCGTCGTGCGTCGCGACCGACACGCGCTCCGGTGTGAAGACGTGCCGCACCAGCACGAAACGCAAGGGCTCCAAGGTCGTCGTGACGGCGACCGCGACCGACGTCGCGGGCAACACCGCCAGCAAGCGGGTCTCCTACCGCCTCGCCGCCTACACGATCGAGGGCGCGAAGCAGCGGGGCGGCGTCTGGCAGGTCAAGCAGGGGGAGACCTACACGATCGTCGTCCGTGGAGCCAGGGCGCGCTACGTCTACGCGACCCCGGCTCCCGGCCGGCCGCACACCGGGTCGGTGGCGTTCAAGGCCGCCGGCAAGGGCCGCTGGGCCGTCGGCGTCACGATGTCGATGGCCACGAGCCACACGCGTTCGTGGAACCTCGGCTACACCCAGGGCGGCAAGCTGCACCTCGTCCGCGTGCACGTGAACCGCTGAGTCGAAAGGCCGTTCGGGTCAGTTCGCGATCTCGCCCTCGAGCACTTCGGTCTCGGCGGCGGCATCCTCGACCTGGACGGCCTTCGGCTCGCCGACGTGCTGCAGCGCGAACTCGGCGGCGAGTTCGACGGCGAGCGCCGCGTCGGGGAGGTGGTCCGCCAGGATCGGGAAGGCGTGCACCTGACCGCGCCACAGGTGGACGTCGACCTCGACGCCCTTGTCGTCGAGCAGCAGGGCGAACGCCTCGACCTCCGGGCGCAGGAACTCGTCCTCGACGGCGACCAGGTGGACCGGCGAGGTGATGTACCCCGTCGCGTGGAGCGGGTCGGCGAATCCCTCGATGACCTCGTCCTCGGGCAACCAGAGGCGGCGCATCGCCTCGACCCGCTTGACCGGCAGGATCGCCTCGCGCACCTTCGCGACCCGCAGGACGGCCTTGTCCTGCCGCTCGGGATCAAGGCTCAACAGCGGCGAGAAACCGATCAGCGCGGCAGGCGCGGGCAGCCCCCGGCGGCTCGCCAGCTCGGCGACCTTCATCGTGAGATAGCCACCGGCGGAGTCGCCCGCGACGACGACCTTGGCCGGGTCGACGGCCCGATCGAGCACGTCGACGTAGGCACCGATCGCGTCCTGGACGGAGTCGGCGACACCGTGCTCGGGCAACTGGCGGTAGTCGATCGCGACGACCGTGCCTCCCGTGGCCCGGACGAAGGCCTCGAGCAGGCCGCGGTAGGAGTCCACGCTGCCCGTGAAGAATCCGCCGCCGTGCAGGTAGAGCAGCGTCAGGTCGCTGGTCGCACCCGCGACCGGTCGCAGGATCTCGCCTGGCACACCGCCGATCTCGTCGGCGACGGCCTCCACGTCGGGCGACGCCGGCCGGGTGATCCGGCCGGCCCACTGCTGGATGCGACGGAACGTGCGGTCGTCGACGGGCGCGAGCCGCAGCAGCGGCTTGACCGTCATCCGGGCTCCTCGGCCGACCATCCGCGCCTTGGGCGACGGGTTGTCGTGCAGGATCGCCGCGGTGTGCACCGCCCGCATCGGGCGGCGCGCGGGGCGCCGTTTCCGGCCCGAGTCGGAGGAGGAGTCCACGACCCGAGTTTACCTCGCTCAGCCTGCGACGAAGCGGGCGTCAACCTCGCACCGGACCACGATCTCGCCCGGATGCAGGGACAAACCACCGCCCGACGCATCGGCGGACATGGCCTTCATCATCTGCGGTTCGACGGGCGATCCCAGCATCCCCGGGTCGGACAGGTGGGTCGGCCGGACCACACCGGCATCGACGGCGTCGGCGTAGGCCTGCGCCGTGGCCACCGCATTGCGCACGGCGTCGGACCGCACCTGCGCCTCGCACTCGCGGCGTCGTTCCGGCGCGAGATCCCAGGCGACACCATCGATCTCGACCCGCGGGTCGGCCGACCAGTCCCCCACGAACGCACTCAGCGCCTCGAGGTCGTAGAACTCCGCCCGGACGCCGAGCCGGGCCGTCTGCACGAGGTCACCGCGGCCGCCCTCGGGGCGCCACGGACGTTCCGTCATCACCCGCACCGCGTCCGCCGAGTACGCCTCGACGGCACCGGAGGACCGGAGATCGGCCAGTCGCGCCGTCAGCGTCCCGTGCACCTCGGCGGCCTCCCGCGCGACCTCCGCACGATCCGCGCCGCGCAGCGCGACGGTCAGATCGACGGTCCCGCGCTCGGCCGGCCACCGACGTTCCGCAGCCCCACGCACCGTGATCTCCGTCGCCATGAGCCCAGTGTGCCGGGTGAAGACCTACCCGCGACGACATCGCCTCAGATAACCTGAGCCCGTGGTCACCCTTGAGGAACTGCAGGTCCGCACTCTCGGCCCGTGCGAGTACGACTCGCCGTTGGCCGACTTCGTGGCGAACCGCCAGACCAATGCGTACTACGTGGCGGAGGACGATCGCGTCCTGCTCGACGACACGATCTCGCTGTTGCGTGCCCGCGGCGACCTGTCGCTCGAGGAGATTCCCAGCTTCGAGCCCGGCGGGGCACGCCGGAAGATCTTCTTCAACCCGAAGAAGACCAAGGTCGGCATCGTCACGTGCGGCGGCCTGTGCCCCGGCCTGAACGACGTGATCCGTGCGATCGTGCTCGAGTTGTTCGAGCACTACGGCGTCACCGACGTCACCGGCTTCCGCAACGGCTATGCCGGCCTCGTGCCCGGCAAGGCACCCGACCCGATCACCCTGACCCCGGCGGTCGTGGAGACGGTCACCGACCGCGGCGGCACGTTCCTGGGCTCGTCGCGCGGCGGGCAGAGCATCCCCTCGATCGTCGACAACCTCGTGCACCGCGAGATCGACATCCTCTTCGTGATCGGCGGCGACGGCTCCATGCGCGGCGCCCACGCGATCGCCGAGGAGACCACCGCCCGCAACCTGCCGGTCTCGGTGATCGGCGTCCCGAAGACGATCGACAACGACATCCCGTTGATCGGCACCAGTTTCGGGTTCCAGACCTCCTACGCCAAGGCCGCCGAGTCGATCATGGGTGCCCGCGTCGAGGTCGAGGCCGCGATCGGCGGCGTCGGTGTCGTCAAGGTCATGGGCCGGTCCGCGGGCTTCATCGCCTGCTACGCGGCGCTGGCCAACCACGACGCCGACTTCGTGCTGATCCCCGAGGTGCCCTTCAACCTCGCCGGTGAGAACGGCCTGCTGGCGTCGCTGCGCAAGAGGGTCAACGAGCGAGGCAGTGCCGTGATCGTGCTCGCCGAGGGCGCCGGCCAGGAGCTCGTGCCCGCCAGTCGCCGCAAGGACGCCAGCGGCAACGCCGTGCTGGGCGACTTCGCCGGGTTCCTGCGGGCCCAGATCGCCCGCGACTTCAAGGACCACGGCGAGCCGCTCACGCTGCGCTACTTCGACCCCGGGTACATGATCCGCTCGGTGCCCGCCGATCCGGCCGACTCGGTCTACTGCACGCGTCTGGCCCAGGCGGCCGTGCATGCCGGCATGGCCGGGCGGACCGACATGGTGATCGGCCGGCCGCGTCATCGATTCGCGCACGTCCCGATCTCTGCGGTCGTCAAGAACACGCACCGGGTCAACCCGGACGGCGACCTGTGGCTGTCGGTCCTCGAGTCGACCGGCCAGCCCTTCGACATGCGCTGAGCGCACCCGGCGCCGGACCGACCGCATGGTGAGACCTCGGTCCATGCCGCCGTTCCCGTGACACGGTCGGTTCCAGACACCGACGTCGAAGGAGCGCTCATGAGCGAGAACTGGTCGTTCGAGACCAAGCAGATCCACTCCGGTCAGGAGCCCGACCCCACCACGGGGGCGCGGGCCCTGCCGATCTACCAGACCACCTCGTACCAGTTCCGCGACACCCAGCACGCGGCCGACCTGCTCGGGCTGGCCGAGCCGGGCAACATCTACACGCGCATCATGAACCCCAC
>CAYXFT010000147.1:0-7297 GCA_964464335.1 uncultured Aeromicrobium sp. | reverse complement strand
AGCCTGCTCGACTACGCCGCGACGAAGGCGGCGATCAACAACGCCACGGTGAACCTCGCGGCCGAGCTGGGGCCGAAGGGGATCCGCGTCAACGCGGTGGCGCCCGGGCCGATCTGGACGCCTCTGCAGCCGGCGACCCAGCCGACGGAGAAGATCGAGCAGTTCGGCAAGGACACGCCGCTGGGCCGCGCGGGTCAGCCGGCCGAGGTCGCGCCCGCGTTCGTGTTCCTGGCCTCGACGAGCGATGCGTCCTACGTGTCGGGCACGGTCCTCGGCGTCACCGGTGGAAAGCCGGTGTTCTGATGTTGGAGCGCGTGCTCGAGGACGAGCGCTTCGACAGGTCGATGCTCTTCGGGGGACGACCGATCGGCTACGACGACACGGTCCTGACCCCGCGACCGTGGACCGAGGCGCAGTCCCTCTGGGCCCGGGGCCTGGTCCACGAGGCCGGACCGGGTCCCGTTCTGGAGTTGTGCGCCGGTGCGGGCCAGATCGGACTGCTGGCGGTGCATGGGCTGGATCGCCGGCTGGTGCAGGTCGACAGCAGTCTCACCGCCTGCGCGTGGGCTCGACGCAATGCCCTCGCCTGGAACGTCGACTCCGACATCCGCCATGCGCCGATGGACGAGGCGCTGGACCCTGACGAGCGATTCCCCGTGATCCTGGCCGATCCGCCGTGGGTGCCGAGATCGCGCGTCGCAGAGTTCCCCGACGACCCGCTGCGGGCGATCGACGGCGGCGACGACGGGCTCGACGTCGCGCGGACCTGTCTGGCCGTGATCGCGGCCCATCTGACGCCGCACGGCCGAGCCCTGCTCCAGGTGGGTGCCCTCGACCAGGCGCAGCGGCTGGAAGTGGTGGCGGCGGAGCACGGCCTGCGGGCCGTCGAGGTCCAGGCGTATCCACCCGGCGGCGTCCTCGTCCTGCTGTGCCCCGTGCTGGCCGGTGCCTGACCGTCAGTCCTTCGGCAGGGTGCGCGTGGTCACCAACTCGAGCGCGACCTCGCGCAGTTTGACGTTCGACTGCGAGCTGACCCGCACGAGCACGTCGAACGCGCGATTCGCGTCGAGGGAGTAGCGCTCCATGACGATGCCGCACGCCTGCCCGATGATCGTGCGGGTGTCGAGCGCGGCCGCGAGTTGTTCGACCTGCTGCGACGCGGCCACCGCGACCGAGATGTGCGCGGCCAGCGCGAGCCCGTCGTCGATGTCCGTCGCGTCGAACGACTCGGGCTGGCGGGCGTAGAGGTTGAGCGCGCCGAGGCGATCCGAGTGGGTGAACAGCTGGAAGCACAACATGCTGCGCACCCCCAGCTCGCCCGCCACCAGGGGCCCCCAGCGTGGCCAGCGCTCATCCGCCTTGAGGTCGGTGGAGTGGACGACGCGTTCCTCCCACAGCGCCTCGAGGCAGGGGCCCTCGTTCAACGAGTACTGCAGGCGGTCGCCCTCGACGGCCAGGTCGTCGGAGGCTGCTGGGGTGGTCGGCTCGCCGCCGCGTTGGACCAGCGTGATGCCGGCCGACTCGCACCCGCGCACGTTCGTCGTGGCGAGCCGCACCGCGGTGTCCATCGTCGTCTGCGGGTCCGGCTCGTGCTGCAACTCGCGCGCGGCACGCACCATCCGCTCGGCCAGTGTCGGCCTTGCCCCTGCCATGGCTCGACGATACGTCGCCGGGCCCGACGCTGCGAGAAGTTACTTCGGGGGCATCCGGATGGCGCCGTCCACGCGCACGGTCTCGCCGTTCATGTAGGAGTTCGTGACGCACTCGAGGACCATGCTGGCGAGTTCGTCGGGGTGGCCCAGGCGCTTGGGGAAGTTCACCGACTCGCCCAGCTTGGCCTTGAACTGCTCGGCGGCCTCGCCCTCGCCGTAGATCGGGGTGTCGATCAGTCCGGGGGCGACGGTGTTGACCCGCACGCCGATCGCGGCGAGGTCGCGGGCGGCCGGCAGGGTCAGGCCCACGATGCCGCCCTTGGAGGAGGCGTACGCGGCCTGGCCGATCTGGCCGTCGAACGCGGCGACTGAGGCGAGGTTGCAGACGGCGCCGCGCTCGCCGGACTCCAGCGGCTCGGTGCGGCTCATGGCGGTGGCCGCGAGGCGCATCGCGTCGAAGGTGCCGACGAGGTTGATCGCGATGACCTTCTTGTACGCGTCGAGGTCGTGCGCGGAGTCGAAGTTGCCGTCGCGGCCGACCGTGCGCTGGGCCCAGCCGATGCCGGCGGAGTTCACCAGGACTCGCAGGGTGCCGAGTTCCTCGGCGGCACCGATCGCGGTGGTGATCTGCTCGGTGTCGGTGACGTCGACCCGGATGAAGACCCCGCCGACCTCGGTGGCCAGGGCGCGGCCGGCGTCCTCGTTCAGGTCGGCGATGACCACGCGTGCACCGCGGGCGGCGAGTTGGCGGACGACGGCGGCGCCGATGCCGGACGCCCCTCCGGTGACGATGGCGGATGCTCCTGCGATGTCCATGTCGGCACCCTACCGAGCGTCGCGGACGCGGGGGCACGCCGTCGCGGCTACGGTGGACGTAACCCCGAGGAGGTCGTCGTGACCGACGCCGAAGACATGAAGGCCAAGTTCCGCGAAGCGCTGGAGAAGAAGAAGGACCGCCACCACGCGACGGCGGAGGGTGCCGAGCGCGACGGCAGCGAGAAGTCCCACGGCGCCTCCAAGCCGATCGACCAGCCCGAGTTCCGCCGCAAGGCGACCTGAGCACCGTGGTGAACTCGTCCCGTGGCTGACGCCCTGGTGGCCCTGCCGGGGGGCGAGTTCACGATGGGCTCCGACGATCACTATCCGGAGGAGCGGCCCGCTCACCGTCGCCGGGTCGAGCCCTTCGAGTTCGCGGCCCACCCGGTCACGAACGCCCAGTTCGCCGCGTTCGTGGACGCCACCGGCTACGTCACCGTCGCCGAGCAGGCGCCCGACCCTGCCGACTTCCCCGGCGCGGACCCGGCCGATCTGGTGCCCGGCGGGCTCGTCTTCACCCCGAGTTCCGGTCCCGTCGACCTGCGCGACTGGAGTCGGTGGTGGCGCTGGCAGCCGGGTGCCGACTGGCGCCACCCCCTGGGTCCGTCGTCGTCGATCGAGGCCAAGGCCGACCACCCGGTGGTCCAGGTCTGTTTCGTCGACGCCACCGCCTATGCCGCGTGGGCCGGACTTCGCCTGCCGACCGAGACCGAGTGGGAGTTCGCCGCTCGCGGCGGGCTCGAGGCACGGGAGTACGCGTGGGGCGATGAGTTGCACCCCGACGGCGCCGTGCTCGCCAATACGTGGCTCGGCGACTTCCCGTACCGCAGCACGGGTTGGGGCGGCACCTCGCCCGTCGGCAGTTACCCGGCCAACGACTGGGGGCTGGTCGACCTGATCGGGAACGTCTGGGAGTGGACGGCCGATCCCCACACCCCGCGGCACGACGCCGCGGGTGTGGACATCGGTCAGCGTCGCGACCTGCTGAGCCCGTCCGGCCGGCCCGACGCGTTCCGGGTGACGAAGGGCGGATCACATCTGTGCGCGCCGGAGTACTGCCGTCGCTACCGCCCGGCCGCGAGATCGCCGCAGTCCGAGGACTCCGCGACGTCGCATCTCGGGTTCCGCTGCGCCCGCTGATCCACGTGGTGAGAAGCGGGCCGGGACGAGGTGTTCTCCACTAAGTTGCTCGACATGGAGGACAAGGCCGCTCCGCCGGCGTATCTCGTGTGTGGCTCGCAGCGCAGCGGGAGCACCCTGCTGGTCGAGTCGTTGCGCGCCACGGGCATCGCGGGACTGCCCGAGGAGCACTTCCACTTCCTGCGCCACTCGAGTCTGGCGCCGCGCCCGCGCGAGTGGTTCGCGGGCGTGACGGACGAGCGCGTGCTGGCGCTGCTGCCGCCGCTCGATCCGGGCCACCCCGACACCCGCACCGCCGATGAATGGGTCGAGCAGGTGCGGGGGGTCGGTCGGTCCGCGAACGGCATCTGGGGCGGAAAGCTGATGTGGAACCAGGTGCCCGTCGTACTGGATCGCATGGCCGAATGGCCCGAACGCAGCGGCGACGATCTGCGCACGGCGATCGTCGATCTGTTGGGCACCGACCCGATCTACGTCCACGTCTGGCGCGAGGACGTCGTGTCGCAGGCCGTCTCGATGTGGCGCGCGGTCCAGACGGAGGTGTGGCGAGGGCCGACACCGCCCGAACTCGACGACCGCGCCCAGTACGACGCCCGCGGCATCGCCCACCTCGCGCGGATCCTGCTCGACCAAGAGGCCGGCTGGCAGGGCTGGTTCGCCGACGAGGGTCTCACGCCGATCGAGATCGCCTACCAGTCGCTCGTGACCGATCCGCACCACGAGGTCGGCCGGGTGCTCGCCGCGCTCGGCCTCGATCCCGAACTGGCGCCGGACCCGCCGCTGCAACGGCAGGGCGACGATCGGTCGAAGGCGTGGATCGATCGCTACCGCGAGGACGCCGAGCGGCTCGACCTGCCCCGCTGATCCACCCGAATACTGGTATGACAGGGAATCTCCCTTGTTCTTCGAACAGGAGTGCGATAGAGTCAGTGCATGACGTCGGGGGACGAGCTGATCGAGGCGCTGCGCCAGACCGCGTGCGTGGTCCGATCGGTGACGTCCTCGGCGACGGACGAGGCGCGGGCGCTGTCGCAGCTGATCAACGCTGCCGAGGCGGCTCTGGCCGATCGGCTCGCCGAAATCGAGGACACGAAGGCGCACGTGGCCGAGGACGCCTCGACGGTGACCACCTGGGCGCGACGCGAGTTGCGGATGGACGCAGGT
Organism: uncultured Aeromicrobium sp.; assembly: GCA_964464335.1. Taxonomy (GTDB): domain Bacteria; phylum Actinomycetota; class Actinomycetes; order Propionibacteriales; family Nocardioidaceae; genus Aeromicrobium. The sequence goes on along the minus strand of CAYXFT010000147.1, from coordinate 2,525 downwards.
CGGACCCGCCGGCTGATCCGGGCCGCGGCCACGATGCGCGACCTGGGCGCGGTATCGGCTGCCGCGCATGCCGGGCTCGTGTCGTTCGAGCACGTGAATCTGTTCACGTTCGGTCTCACGCACGTCGGCCGTGCCGAGGTCACCGAGCTCGAGGCCACGCTGCTCGCGGTGGCGAGGGCCGGTGAACCTCGCGAGCTGAAGCAGGTGATCGACCGGTTCCGCAGCACCCTGCACCAGGAGGCACTCGACCAGGCGTGGATCGCCGGCATGGAGAAGGCCGACTTCGACCTGCATGCCGTGCCCGACGGCTGGGGCGTGGCAGGGTTCCTGCCCACGCACGTCGGTGCCCGGTTCCGCGCCGTGCTCGATTCGCTGTCGGTGCCCACCCATGCCGGCGACACCCGCACGGGCGCGGAGCGCCGCATCGACGGACTCGACCGACTCCTGACCCGCGTGCTGGAGCAGGGGCTGCCCACCGACGGCACCGTCCGGCCGCAGATCCACGTGCTCGTCGAAGCCGGCACCCTCAAGTCCGCCCTGGCGCCGCAGGCCGAGAGCGTGTTCACGCCGACCGAACCGGCCACGCTGGTCGGCTTCGGACACATCGGGCCGAATCTGCTCGCCCACCTCACCTGCGGGGCGGACCTGATCCCGATCCTCGTCGACCGGGTGGTCGCCAACCCCACGGTGCTGGACGTCGGTCGGCGGTTGCGCGACGCGACTCCCCGCCAGCGTGCCGCGATCTGGGTACAGCAGTCCGGTGAATGTGCCACCAGCCACTGCCGCAACACGATCGACCACGCCCATCACGACCGTCGCTGGGCCCATGGTGGGCCCACCGATCTGGCCAATCTGATCGGCCTGTGCCACCGCTGCCACCTGCACCAGCATCGGCACGACGCGTTGCCGCGGGCCGGGTAGGACTCACACCGCAGAGCCGCCCTTGACCGGGTCGGCCAGTTCGCGGTCCGTGCCTCGTGGTGACCGGGGGACCGTCTGGGGCTTCGGCGCGATCTGCGCCAGGTAGCGCGTCATGTTCTGCTCCGCGAGCGCCGAACCGTCGGCGTCCGACAGGAGCACGTCCCCAGTGTCCTCGCGCCAGCCGTGCAGACGCGCGGCCAGTGCGGCGCGGACGTCGCCGAGGTCTGGCACGTCGGCGAGATTGTGTTCCTCGAAGGGATCGGCGACGAGGTCGTACAACTCGACGGCTGCGCGCGGGGCGCAGTAGCGACCCGAGACGGCCTCGCCCGACAGGCTGTCCGCGATGTCGAGCGGCAACTCCAGTTCGGGCCGGTCCGCGTAGTTCTCGATGTAGCTCCAGTGCTTCGACCGCACGGCCCGCATCGGGTCGTAGCTGTCGTGGAAGGTCTTCTCGGTGAAGACGACGTCGCGCGCGGGATCGGGGGAGTCCCCGGCCAGTTGCGCGGCATGGGAGACGCCGTGGACGCCGGCCGGGATCGGCACGCCCAGCAGTTCGAGCAGCGTCGGCATCAGGTCGACGCCGCTGAACAGGTCGTCGATGCGTCGCGGCGCGAGCCCGCGAGCGCGCGGCGGGCGGACCATCAGTGCGATCCCGGTGCCGGCCGCGTAGAGCGTCGACTTCGCACGGGGCAGCGCGGCGCCGTGGTCGGTGTAGAAGACGACCCACGTGTTCTCGTCGAAGCCGTGGTCGGCAAGCGCGCGGAGCAGCCGTCCCACCGCGCGGTCGGCCTTCGTGATCGAGCCGTGAAAGGCGGCGATGTCCTCGCGGACCTCCGGGGTGTCCGGCAGGTACGGCGGCACGTCGACGCCGGCCGGGTCGGCGTACTCGTACTCCGTCGCGGGGAACGGCCGGTGTGTCTCGAAGAAGCCGGCGTTGAGCAGGAAGGGCTGGTCGCCGATGCGGGACAGAAATCCCTCGGCGAGCGACACGACGTGGTCGCAGTACGAGTTCTCGACGTCGTACTCGTCGTAGCCGAGCCGGGTCATGTGCGTCGTCTCGTGCTGCATGCCGAACAGGGCCGTGTGCCAGCCGGCGCCCGTGAGGGCCTGCTGCAGGGTGACGACGTCCTCGCGGTACTCCCAGCCGTGGTGGGCCAGGCCGACGAGGCCGTTCTCGTGCGGATACCGGCCGGTCAGCAGCGACCCCCGCGACGGTGAGCACAACGGGGCCGTGGCGTGGGCGTCGGTGAGCACGAAGCTCTCTGCGGCGAGGGCGTCCGTGTGGGGACTGACCACCGATGCGTGCCCGTAACTGTGCAGGTGTCGACCGAGGTCGTGCCAGTGCACGAGCAGGACGTTCTCGCGGGGGGTGGGCATGTCTCCCAGCCTAGGCACGCCGCACGGCCGATCCCCGCACGTCCCAATCCGTGGAGGTGCGCCTCAGCGGGCGCCCACGAGAAGTCGCTCGCGCGCCTCGTCGTACTCGCGCGTGAGTCGAGCCACCAGTTCGGCGGCCGGGACGGTCTCGTCGATGACGCCCAGGCCCTGGCCGGCGCCCCAGATGTCCTTCCAGGCCTTCGCGTCGGTGGTGCCGCCGGAGCCGA
>CAYXFT010000146.1:0-7313 GCA_964464335.1 uncultured Aeromicrobium sp. | reverse complement strand
TCGATACGCGGGCTCGTTCCTCGCCCCGCCACTCGACCACCGACCCCACCCGGTGAGTGGTCTCGATACGCGGGCTCGTTCCTCGCCCCGCCACTCGACCACCGACCCCACCCGGTGAGTGGTCTCGATACGCGGGCTCGTTCCTCGCCCCGCCACTCGACCACCGACCCCACCCGGTGGTCGAGTAGCCGGCGAGCGAAGCGAGACGCGTATCGAGACCACGGCCGGTTGCAGTCTCCCGGTCACAGGGCCAGAGTCGAGCGCATGAGCGAGCGCCAGCGAGCGAACGACAGACATCTCATGCCGGCACCGACCTACCGTGCCCTTCCCAGGGAGGTGACGGCATGAGCTTGTTCCGGACGAAGACCATCGAACAGTCGATCGCCGAGACCGACGAGCCGGAACACAAGCTCCGCAAGGACCTCTCCGCGTGGGACCTGACGTTCTTCGGCGTCGGCGTCATCATCGGCACCGGCATCTTCGTGCTGACCGGCGAGCAGGCCCACGTCAACGCCGGGCCGGCCATCGTGCTGTCCTTCCTGCTCGCCGGCATCACCTGCGGACTCGCGGCCCTCTGCTACGCCGAGTTCGCCTCGACCGTCCCGGTCGCCGGCAGCGCCTACACCTTCAGTTACGCGACGCTCGGCGAGCTGGTCGCCTGGATCATCGGCTGGGACCTCGTGCTGGAACTGGCGCTCGGCGCCGCCGTCGTGGCCCGCGGCTGGTCGGCGTACCTGCAGTCGCTGTTCGACCTGCCCCCGTGGATGGCCGGCGACGAGGCGCAGCCGGACTTCGGCGCCGTCATCCTGGTGCTGGCGCTGACGGCGCTCGCGATCCTGGGCACGAAGTTGTCGGGCAAGGTCACCGGCGTCCTGGTGATCGTCAAGGTGGCCGTGGTCCTGTTCGTCGTCGTCGCGGGCCTGTTCTTCGTGAACTTCGCCAACTACTCCCCCTTCATCCCGCCGTCGCAGCCCGCCGAGGCCGCCTCCGGCGCCGACACGACGCTCCTGCAGGGGATCTTCGGGATCGAACCCACGGCCTTCGGCGTCTACGGGATCATCGCCGCCGCGTCCGTCGTGTTCTTCGCCTACATCGGCTTCGACATCGTCGCGACGACGGCCGAGGAGACCAAGAACCCGCAGCGAGACGTGCCGCGCGGCATCCTCGGCTCCCTCGTGATCTGCACCGTGCTCTACATGGCCGTCTCGTTCGTCATCACCGGGATGCTGCCCTACGAAGACGAGCGGATGAACACCGCCGCCCCGCTCGCGGAGGCGTTCTCGGCCAACGGTCAGGAGTGGGCGTCCAAGCTGATCTCGCTGGGGGCCGTCGCGGGCCTGACGACCGTCGTGCTCGTGCTGTTGCTGGGCCAGTCGCGCGTGCTGTTCGCGATGTGCCGCGACGGGCTGTTGCCGACCGGGCTGGCGCGGGTGCATCCCCGGTACGGGACGCCGTGGAAGATCACGCTGGTGACCGGCGTGTTCGTCGCGGTCCTCGCCGGCGTCGTGCCGCTGAGCGAACTGTCCAAACTGGTCAGCATCGGCACCCTGTTCGCCTTCGTGCTCGTGTCGGCCGGCGTGCTGATCCTGCGCCGCACCCGCCCCGACCTCGACCGTCCGTTCCGGGTGCCGTGGGTGCCGTTCGTGCCGATCCTGTCGATCCTGGCCTGCGCCTGGCTCATGGTGAACCTGTCGGTCGAGACGTGGGTGCGCTTCGTCGTCTGGATGCTGATCGGCGTCGTCATCTACTTCGTCTACGGCCGCCGCCACGCGCGGCTGGGTCAGAGCAGCTCGAGCCGGTAGGACAGCAGGTCGCGGCCTCCGGGAGGCAGGACGACGTTGCCCGGCTTGCCGGCGAACTGGCCGGTCCAGTCCTGCGGGGCCGGCTGTCCACGCCACGGCTCGACACACACGAACTTCGCTCCGGGCACCGACCAGACGGTGATGCCGGTGAAGCCCTCCCACGTCAGGCGGACCTGCCGTCCCGTGGCCGAGGCGTACACCAGTCCGGTGCTGGCGACGTCGGTCATGATGACCGCCCCGTCGGTGAACCAGCTGTCGTGCAGCATCATCGTGCGGTCCACGGCGGCCGGGTTGTCGAACCGCTCCGACGTGAGCAGGTTGTCGGCCACGCGACGGAACGGGGCGACCTCCGGCTCGTCGAACCGGATCTCGTGCATCGAGCGGGGCGAGTCGTCCTCCAAGGGCCACACGAACGCCGGATGTGAGCCGAGCGAGAACGGCATCGGCACGTCGCCACGGTTCTCGATCGTGTACTGCGTCGTCAGCGATCGCTCGCCGGCCGTGTACGTCACGGCGAGTGCGAAGTCGAAGGGGTAGTGCTCACGCGTGCGCTCGTCGGCGACCAACACGAACGTCGCGCGGTCGTTGGCGCTGTCGACGACCGACCACTCGAGATCTCGGGCCAGGCCGTGCTGCGGCATCGGGTACGTCCGGTCCTCGACCAGGATCCGGTCCTCGGGCACCCGGCAGATGACGGGGAACAGGATCGGGGCATGACGTTTCCACGGCTCGTCGCCCGACCACAGGTACTCGTGACCGTCCCGGTCGCGCATCGAGACCGGCTCCGCACCGTGGCGTGTGACCGTCGCCCGAACGCCGTTCCCCCACAATTCGATGGCACCGCTCATGACACGACCGTAGACAAGTTCGTGCGGCCGCACGCGCGCAGGACGCCAGACGTCGGGAACCTCACACTCGGCGATCTCACACGGGGCGATCCGTCCTTCGCGTTCCGGCTCGGGCCTGCGGCCCGTACCCGTAGCCGTACCCGTAGCCATAGCCATAGCCCCGCCGGTGCCGCTTGGTCTGGGGTGCCATCGAGACGACGGTCCCGCACAGCCGTGCGTCGACGCTGGCCAGCCGCTCCAGCGCAGAGGCATACTGGTCGATCGTGGTCGCACCGTGCTTGATCACCACGATCGCCCCGTCGGTGGCAGCAGCCAGCGGCGCCGCATCGGTCACCGGGAGCAGAGGCGGTGCGTCAATCAGCACGATGTCGTACTCCTGCCGGAGCCCGTCGAGCAGCTTGAGCATCTCGGTGGACTCCAACAACTCGGCCGGGTTCGGCGGAATCCGCCCCGAGGGGAGGACGTCGAAGCCCGCGTCGACATGCTGGATCGCCTCGCGCACCTCGACCCGTCCGAGCAGGATCGTCGTGATCCCCACGCTGCTCTCGAGGTGGAGGTACTCGGCGATCTTGGGCCGACGCAGGTCGGCCTCCACCAGCAGTACGCGCTGGCCGTTGTCGGCGATCACCTGGGCCAGGTTCGCCGCGGTGCTCGACTTGCCCTCGGCGGGCACCGAACTGGTGACGACGTAGCACTTGTGCCTGGCGCCGGCATCCACGAACTGCAGGTTCGTCCGCAGTACCCGGAACGCCTCGACCCGCGGGTGGTGTCCGGCCAGCCCGCGCACCAGCGGACTCTTCACCGCCTCGCGATCGAACGGAACGGTCCCCAGCACCGGAACCTCGCGTCCCGACACGGCACTGATGTCCTCCTGCGTCGTGATGCGGTTGTCCAGCAGCTCGCGCAGCACGGCGAGCCCGAATCCGAGCAGCAGGCCCAGCAGCAGCCCGATCCCGAGGTTGCGCAACGGCTGCGGCGAGATCGGCGAGTCCGAGATCGTCGCACGGTCGACGATCGACGCCTTGACGGGGGCGTCCCGCTCGCCCTCGGGCGTCTCCAGCTCGCGCACGTAGGCGGTGAACACCTCCGCCACCGTCTGGGTCAGCTCCTGGGCACGCTCCGGTGACGGGTCGGTGACGGACACCGACAGCACCACCGTGTCGAGCTCGACGCCCGTGCCGATCCGCTCCATCAGTTCCTGCGGGGTCTCGTCGATCTGCAGCTTCTCGACGACCCGGCTGGCCATCTCCTCACCCCGGATCAAGGTGGCATAGGACTTGACCCGCTGCTGGCTGAACTGGCCGCCCTGCTGCAGCTCGCCATCCGACGTGCTCTGGGGGGTCTTGACGAACAGCCGGGCGGTCGACTCGTACAGGGGTGTCACCGAGAGCGTGTAGAAGCCCGCGGTCACGACGGTGAGGGCGGTGACGACGGCGATGAGCAGCCAGCGGTCACGCGCGATCCGCAGGTAGTCCTTCAGTTCCATGCGTCCCTCCACACTCGCCCGGAATCGACCACGTCGCCACGACGACGGCCCAGAGTAACCCGCACGGCGGTTAGGATCCTGCCCGTGACTTACCAGATCCTATGCGTCTGCACCGCCAACGTGTGCCGTTCGCCACTCGCCACGGCCATGCTGGCGCAGCGATTGGGCCCCGGGCGGTTCGACGTCGTCGGGGCCGGCGTTCGCGCACCGGTGGGCCGGCCTATGGACCCTGCGGCGGCCACCGAACTGACCCGTCGGGGCATCGCCGTACCGTCGGCGACGGCCCGCCAGTTGCTCCCCGATCTGATCACTGCGTCCGACCTCGTCCTGACCGCGACCCGCGCACATCGGGCCGACGTCCTCGAGCTCTCACCGCGCGCACTGTCCAAGACGTTCACCCTGCTGGAGTTCGCCGCGCTGACGTCCATGATCGCCGATGTCACCGACGTCGGTTCCCTGATCGCCACGGCCGCCACCCGGCGCTCGCACGGTCCGGGGGACGTGGACCTGCTCGACCCGATCGGACGATCAGCGCAGGTCCACCACGACGTGGCCGGGGCCATCGACACCGCGGTCACGGTGATCGCGGGGCGGCTCAGGGCGGCGAGCGACCCGCCGGAGTGATTCAGCGGCGTGCGCTCGGCGCCCTCAGGTCATTTGCTCGACGGGTGACACCGTCAGCGGCGCATCCGCCGCGATCACCGGATCGGCGTAGTTCTGCTCGGAGACGGACGGGCGTCAAGGCCAGCGTGAGTGCCTGGCGGCGGCCACGGCAGGTGTCCGGGGGCGGAGTACTCGAGCGGCCATGACCGGCTCATCGCAGCGGGACGCTCCCAAGGGAACGGACTCGCGTACGAGATGCCGGCCCCACGGGCCCCGTCTCATGGGCGCGGAGCGATTCGTGACGGTTCAGGCGACTCCGAGTTACGCTGGCGGAAGTCTCGGGCCCGGTGCAGCCCACCTGACCCTTGGAGCCCGCGTGACGATCGAGAGTGAACGGCAGGAGCTCCGAGTGGAGGAGCCGCGGACGCGCGCCCGGCGCCGCCAGGTCCGATCGATCGCGCTGACCGATCTGCTGGTGCTGATCGCGGCGGTGCTCGTGTCGGAGTTCGGCTGGCTCGGCTCCCAGGCGGCCACGATCGACCCGCAGTTCGATGTCGGCTACACCAAGTTCGGTGCCGGCCTCGTCGTGCTCTGGTGGCTGGCCCTGCACCTGGGCGGTACCCGCGGGGCGAACGTGCTGGGCAACTCGCACGAGTACCCACGCATCGCGCAGGTGACGGTCATCATGTTCGGCCTGGTCGCCATGGTCTCGCTGCTGTTGAAGTTCAACCTCTCCCGCGGATACGTGGCGATCGCCTTCCCCCTCGGCCTCGTGGGTCTGCTCCTGAGCCGCCACTGGTGGCGACGCTGGCGCGCGGGCCGGTACCGCGCCGGCGATCTGGTCCGGAAGGTGCTCGTCGTGGGCCGGTGGGAGTCGGCGGCCGAGCTGACCCGGCATTTCATCCGGAATCGCGGAGCCGGACTGCAGGTGACCGGCGTGTGGGTCCCCACCTCGTCACATGAGCGCCGGTCCTTGCAGGTCGACGATCGCCGCATCGCGGTGCTGGGCAGCGACGAGCCGCTGGAGACGGCGCTCGGGCTGAGTGCTGCGGACGTCGTGATCGTCTGCGACAGCGATGCACTCGGCCACCGGGGCCTGCGCGAGCTCACGTGGGACCTCGAGGCAGCCGGGATCGAGCTGCTTCTCTCGCCGAACCTGCTGGCGGTGGCCGGGTCGCGGCTGGGCATGCGGTCGGTGGCCGGAGTCCCGTTCGTGCACGTGAAGGAGCCGCAGTACGCCGAGGCGGGGAACTGGCCGAAGCTGCTGTTCGACCGGATCGGTGCGGCCGTCCTGCTCACCCTGAGCGCACCGGTCTTCCTCGTCACCGCGATCGCGATCAAGCTCGGCAGCCCCGGACCGGTGTTCTACCGCCAGGAGCGCATCGGGCGTGACGGCGAGCCGTTCAGCGTGGTCAAGTTCCGGTCGATGCGCGAGCGGGCCGACGACGAGCTGACCGGTCTGCTCCAGGCCCAGGGCCGCGACGGCACGCCGCTGTTCAAGGTCGAGGACGACCCGCGCATCACCTCGGTCGGCCGGCTCCTGCGGCGCTTCTCGATCGACGAACTCCCCCAACTGTTCAACGTGATCCGCGGCGAGATGAGTCTCGTCGGTCCACGACCGCAGCGCGAGGAGGAGGTCGCGCTCTACGACGACAGCGACTGGCGGCGCCTGCGCGTGCGTCCGGGGATGACGGGCCTGTGGCAGGTCTCGGGCCGGTCGAACGTCGGCTGGGAGGAGGCGATCCAGCTGGACATGTACTACGTCGAGAACTGGTCGCTCCTGGGCGACCTGCAGATCCTCTCGCGCACCGTCCGAGCCGTGCTGGCCCGTGACGGCGCCGTCTGAGCCCGGACGCGACGCGGCCCCGGTCCACCCGGACCGGGGCCGCGTCGTCGAACGGTGATCAGGCGAACTTCTCGCCCTTCTGGGCCTTCTCGAGCAGCAGCGCCGGCGGGGCGAACCGCTCGCCGTACTGCTCGGCCAGTTCCTGCGCGCGCTGGGCGAACGCCGCCACGCCGATCTCGCCGTTCGCGGCCTCGTAGCCGTTGACGTACTGCAGCGCACCGCCGTGGACCGGCGGGAAGCCGATGCCGAAGATGGAGCCGATGTTGGCGTCGGCCACCTGACGGATCACGCCCTCCTCGTAGCAACGGACCGTCTCGATGGCCATGATGAACGTCAGACGCTCCTCGATGTCCTTCAGCGGCACGTCGACGTCGGCCTTGACGAAGCGCTCCCACAGACCGGGCCACAGGAACTTCTTGCCGTCGGCCGGGTACTCGTAGAAGCCCGCGCCGCCGGCCTTGCCCGGACGACCGAGCTCGACCAGTTGGTCGACGACGGCCATCGCCGGGGTGACGACGAATTCCTTGCCCTCGGCCGCGAGGGCCTTCTTGGCCTCGCCCGAGATCTTCTGCTGCAGCGTCAGCGAGACCTCGTCGGACATCGCCAGCGGCTGGCCCGGGAAGCCGGCCAACTGCGAGGCGCGCTCGATCTCGATCGGGTCGACGCCCTCGGCGAGCATCTCGACGCCCTCCATGACGAGGGTGCCGAAGACCCGCGACGTGAAGAAG
>CAYXFT010000145.1:0-7349 GCA_964464335.1 uncultured Aeromicrobium sp. | reverse complement strand
CTCGGCCGCGTCGCTCGGCCTGGGCGCGCTGCAGATCGGTGCCGGCATCCAGCACAACGGGTGGGCCGACTCGATCGGCGAGAGCCTGCTCGTGATGATCATCGTCGTCCTGACGATCCTGTTCATCTTCTCGGCGGTCTCCGGTGTCGACAAGGGCATCCAGTGGCTGTCGAACATCAACATGGTGCTGGCGCTCGTGCTGGCGGCGTTCGTCTTCCTGGTCGGGCCGACGCTGTTCATGCTCAACCTGCTGCCGACGGCGATCGCCGACTACGTCGACTTCCTGCCCGAGATGGCCGGACGCACCGGGGCCAGCGGCCCGGAGGTCGCGGACTGGCTCGGCGCCTGGACGATCTTCTACTGGGCGTGGTGGGTCTCGTGGACCCCGTTCGTCGGCATGTTCATCGCGCGCATCAGCCGGGGCCGGACGATCCGACAGTTCGTCACCGGCGTGCTGTTGGTGCCGAGCATGGTGAGCCTCGTCTGGTTCGCCGTCTTCGGCGGCGCGGGGATCCACGAGGCGGACGCGATCTCCGGCGGCGAGTCCACGGTGGACTCCAACTACGCGCTGTTCGACCTTCTGCAGCAGTACCCGCTCGCCTCGGTCACGACCGTGCTGGTGATGGTGCTGGTCGGCATCTTCTTCGTCAGTGGCGCGGACGCCGCCTCGCTCGTCATGGGAACCCTCTCCGAGCGCGGCTCGACCGAACCGTCGCGGTGGACCGTGGTGTTCTGGGGCGGTCTGACCGGCGCGGTCGCGGCGGTCATGCTGCTGATCGCCGATCCCGACGATCCTGTCGCGCTGCAGGGCCTGCAGGCACTGACGATCGTCGCGGCGCTGCCCTTCCTGTTGGTCATGGTGGCCCTGTGCGTCTCCTTGCACATCGACCTGCGCAGGGATCCGATCATCCTGCGCGAGGACATCGGCCAGACGCTGGTCGAGGATGCCGTGATGGTCGGCGTGGACCGGCACGGCGAGGACTTCGCCCTCGTCGTCGAGGAGGTCATTCCGGAGGACCCGCCGCGCACCGAGTGACCGGCACGTCACTCGAGGTACCACGCGGGGGCCGCGCGGGCCTGCTGCTCGGCCGACCAGCGCCCGAACCACCACCGCGGACCGGACGTCCGCACGGTCACGGTGGCGACGTCGGCGTCCATCCGGCACTCGCGCACCCGGACGTCGTTGTCCTCGGCGACCTCGTGGGCCACGGCGCAGGGCTCTCCGCCCTCGACGCTGGTGCGTGTCGCCGCGAGCGCCGCCAGGTCGGCGGCCGTGGCGGCGCGCTGGCGTAGCCCGATGACGAACACGACCTGGAGACAGGTCACCGCGACCACCACCAGCGCCGCGGACACGGCGAGTGCCTGGACCGTGGCCGATCCGGTCTCGGCGCGGTTCATTCGACCACCGCCGTGGCCGAGGCCGACAGGTCGAGATGAACCCGGGACAGCAAAGGCAGCCGGGCGCGATGGCCGACCTTCACGTGGGCCCGACCGTCGGCGACCGCGATCCGCACGGTGGCGCCCGGTACCAGTGCCCGACCCGCCCGGCGCGCCTCGGCCGGGGTCTCGCCCCGCGCCACTGCTCGGGCGGACTCCCGGGCGGCGTCGGCCAGCCGCAGGTGGACGACCCCCAGCGAGACGATCCCGACCAGCGTGAGGGCGACCAGCACCACGAACGGCATCACGATCGCCGTCTCGGCCGTGACCATGCCCGACTGGCGTCGTCTCACCACGGCCACCGGAACAGGTCGGGCAGGTTCAGCTCGAACGCCCGGGTGAGCGTCCGGGCGATGAACTCGGCGATCCACCCGGGCACGAGCGCCTCGGGCCCGAACATCACGCCCGCGCCGAGCGTCGCTGCCCCAAGGGCGCCGACCGTGTACTCCGCGGTGACCTGACCGCGTTCCTTCTCGTGACGACCCATCGGTGAGCCTCTCTGGTCGGGGTGACCCCGCGGCACCCGGTGATGCGGGTGCCGCGGGACGTGGTCATGGCGGCTGGGTCAGAACGGCAGGAGGTCCGGGATCTTCTCGAGCAGGCCCTGCACGAGCTCGCCGAACCACTCGGACTGGCCCACCTTCACCAGGACGCCGCCGACGGTGCACGCACCGAGCGTGCCGACGGTGTACTCGGCCGTGGTCATGCCGCGCTCGCGGACGCGGCGGGACGGCGAGGACAGGAACTTCAGGACGGACATGGAGTGACCTTTCGAGAGGGAAACTGACACCCGAACATGGCGACGACCCGGCCGGAACTGCGGAATCGGTCGCGGGGTGGGGACAACTCGGTGGCCCGGCCGCAGGCTGGGGACGGAGCCTCAGCGGCCGAGCGAGGTCAGCACCGCGAGCACCGTCGGAGCGATGCCGACGAGCACGAAGGCCGGCAACAGGCACAGCCCCATCGGCAGGGTGGTCCGCACGCCCACCCGTGCGACATCGGCGCGTCGTACCGCACGTGCCCGGCGGCGCAGGTCGTCGGCGGCATCGACCACGAGCGGAACCACGGCCGCACCCGATGCCTCCGACCGCGCGAAGGCCCGGCCGACGGGTTCGAGGGCCGTGCCGTCGAGGCTGCGCCACACCGGCACCGGGTCCGCCGACACCCGCAGCCGCGCCGCGACCGACCGCAGTTCGGCTCCCAACGGAGGCGGTGTGTGGAGCGCGACGACGTGCACGGCCGCCTCCGCGGAGCGCCCTGCCGCGAGGACGGCCGCGACGAGATCAAGGGCCAGCGGCGCCTGCCGGACCAGAGTGTCCTCACGTCGCCGTTCGGCCACCGTGCGCATCACCGCCACCTGCCGCAGCACCACCGGGGCCAAGGCCGCCCCGACGACGAGGCCGACCGTCCCCAGCAGCAGGAAACCGAGTACCGGCACGAGCCCGGCCGCCACGGGACCGGGGTTGATCCTCAGCGCCACCACCCGGCCCGTGAGGCGACGCCAACGGCGACGGGGTCGCCCGGGCACCGCCACCAGCACGGCACTCGCCGCGAGCGCGACCGCCAGTGCGGTGACGATCACCGGCGCTCCTCCACCTGCTCGGCGACGCCGTCGATCCACAGGACGCCCACCATCGCGAAGGCGGTGCCGACCGCGACGCAGCCCGCGCCCGCGACGGTGGTCGTCACGACGGCGACCGGGTCGACGCCCAGCCCCGCGCCCAGGGCCAGACCCATCGGAGGCATCGCGATCAGGAGCGTGGCGGTGGCCCGGGCGGGCCCGACGCCGGCGGCCACCTCGCGTTCCAGTTCGCGGTCCTCCCGCGCCGCGTCACGCACCCGTTCGAGGACGGCCGCGAGGGCCGCACCGGTGGACTCCGACACCGCCCAGGCGTGACCCACGGTCATGAGTGCCTCCTGCCCTCGTCGCCGGCCCGCCACGACGAGTGAGGTGGCGATGTCACCGCCGTGGGCGGCGACCGTCGCGCAGGGTTCCAGGGCGGACTCCTCACGCGCGAGCCGCAGGACGGCCGTGGCCGGCGAGGCACCGGCGCGCAGTTCGGTGACCAGGCCGTCGAGGATGCCGTGGCACCGATCGCGGCGCGCCGCCGCCCGTCGCCGTTGCTCGTGCCGCCGGCGGCGACGCCAGACGGTGGCGCCGACCCCGGCCGCGGTCCAGGCCAGGACGGTGGGTGCCGGTGGCAGCAGCAGGACACTGCCGACGACCGCTGCGGCGAGGATCCCACGGAGCAGTCCAGTGCCGCCCACCACCGGGCGCGCGGCGGCGACCCGGAGGCGCACCCAGCCCCACGGCGGTCGCAGGACCAGCACCGCCACGGCGGCGAGTGCGGCACTCACCGCCGTCACGGTGCGACGACCACTCCGGCCCGCACCGCCGGGCGGGTCCGGACGACGAGGTGTCCTGCCGCGTCGGTGGCGACGGTGGCCAACTGGGAGACCTCACGGCGGCCGTCGGGCAGGCGGCTGACGTGCACGAGCGCGTCGAGGGCCGCGCCCGCCTGCGCGTGCACCGCCCCGCGCGACAGACCGGCGGCGATCCCCAGCGCCTCCAACCGGGCCGGCACGTCGGACGGCGTGTTCGCATGGACCGTGCCGCAACCACCCTCGTGCCCCGTGTTCAGTGCGGCCAGCAGGTCGACGACCTCGGCACCGCGGACCTCGCCGACGACCAGCCGGTCGGGCCGCATGCGCAACGCCTGACGCACGAGATCGCGCATCTCGATCCCGCCGGTGCCCTCGACGTTCGGCGGCCGCGCCACCAGCCCGAGCACGTGGGGGTGGCCGGGGCGCAACTCGTCGGAATCCTCGACCACGACGATCCGCTCCGTCGGCGGCACGAGTTGGAGCAGCGCAGCGAGCACGGTGGTCTTGCCCGATCCGGTGCCTCCGGTGACCAGGAAGCTGCGTCGCTCCGCGACCAGTGCCCTCAGCGCCTCGCCCATCGGCGCACACACCGACCCGCGGCGTTCGAGTTCGGACAATGGCAAGGACCTGCGCGGCGGCACCCGCAGCGAGATGGCGGTCCCCGTCCGCGCGACGGGCGCGAGCACCGCGTGCAGCCGGGTGCCGTCCGGCAACCGGCCGTCCACGAACGGCGACGCGTCGTCGAGACGCCGGCCGGCGCTGGCGGCGAGCCGTTGCGCCAGCCGCCGCACGGCCGCCTCGTCCCGCAGCCCGACCTCGGGACGAGGTTCCAGCCCCGCACCGGCGTCGACGAAGACCCCCTCGATGCCGTTGACCAGCACGTCCGTCACTCCCGGCAGGTCGAGCAACGGTTGGAGCAGGCCCGCCCCGATCGCCTCACCCCGCAACTGGTCGACGATCGAGAGCACCGTGGTGGTGCCCCACAACTGGTCCTCCGCCCGCAGCGCCTCCGCGACGCTGTGCGCCGACGCCTCGACACCCGAGGCGGCCAGTCGGCGACGCACGCGGTCGACGACCTCGGCGGGCGCGCTCATCGCAGGCCGACCGTGTCGAGGATCCGCCGTGCCGCGCGGGCGACGGGCCGCGCGCGCAAGGGCCCGAGGCCGTGCTCGAGGTCGACGGCGAGGCGGCGGGAGTGGCCGATGTCGGCCAGGACCGGCAGTCCCACCTCCCGGCCGATCACGGCCGACGGCACGCCACCGCGGCACGCGCGGGTGACCAGGGCGACGCTGCCGGTGCCCTCCAGCCGTCCCGCGAGCGTCCGTGCCGCCACCACCCCGCCGAGTCGACGCGGCACGACGATCACCGTCAGCAGGGATCGGGTCACCAGTTCCCGGGCCAGGTCGTCAAGGTGACGCGGCACGTCCGCGACGACGAGATCGTAGCCGCGCACGGCCGCCGACACCACCGGCGTCGCCGTCCGCACCGCGGCTCCGTCGCGCCCGAACGACATGAGCGCCAGCCCGTCGTGGACCGGAAGCGCGGCGGCCAGTTCGTGCGCGGCGACCTGCCCGATGGCGCCGTCCAGATCGCCCCAGCGAGGTCCCGGCACGTGCTCGGCCCCGGCGAGGAGGTCGAGCCCACCACCGGCGGCGTCGCCGTCGACGAGCACGGCCCGCAGGCCGCGATCGGTCGCCAGCCGGGCCGATGCGACGGCGAGGGTCGACGCGCCGACCCCGCCGCACGCCCCGACCACCGAGACCATGCAGGCCTCGCCGGTGCCGTCCAGAGCACTCACCAGCGCCTCGACGACCGCGCCGTCGTCGCCGGCCGTGAGGACGTCACAGGCCCCCGCGTCCAGCGCCGCTCGCCACACGTCGCGGGGATCGGTCGCCACGACCAGCACCCCGTCGCGGCGCGGCAGGTCGTGCCGTGCGACCAGATCGAGGCGCCGCGCGTCGACGATGACGGCCGGTGCCGTCCGCCACGCCTGACGCAGGCGATCGAGCCCGTCGGGCGACTGTGCGTCACCCCCGGCCGCGGCACACCAGCGGCGGGCGCTCTCGGCGAAGTCGTCATCGGAGGTGACCACCAACGGTCGCCCCGGGATCGGTGGCTCACTCATGGCACCACCGTCGCGGTGCGACGCGGCGCGGCGCGAGGGGTGGGCGCAGGCCTGTGGAAAGGTGACGTACGCCTCGCGCGGGTGTGGACGAACGGCACGCCCTGTCGGTCCCAGCGCCTACGCTGGAGCACATGGCGACCGCTGCAGGACGTCCCGCCGCCTTCTTCGACCTGGACAAGACGATCATCGCCAAGTCGAGCACGTTGGCGTTCAGTCGGTCCCTCTTCGCCGAGGGACTGCTGAGTCGTCGCGCCGTCGTGCGCAGCGCCTACGCGCAGCTGGTGTTCAGTCTCGGCGGCGCGGACCACGACATGCTCGAGAAGATGCGTGACGAGATCAGCCGGATGATCGTCGGCTGGGACGTCGCCACGGTGCGCCAACTGGTGGGCGAGGCGTTGCACGACGTGATCGATCCGCTCGTCTACAGCGAGGCGCTCGATCTCATCGCGCAACATCGCGAAGCCGGTCACGACGTCGTGATCGTGTCGGCGTCCGGGGCAGAGATGGTCGAGCCGATCGCCGCGATGCTGGGCGCCACGCATGCGATCGCGACGCAGGTCGAGGTCGTCGACGGGCGCTACTCCGGCAAGGTCCTGTACTACGCCTACGGCCCCAACAAGGTCGTCGCGATGCAGGAGCTGGCCGATCGCGAGGGGTACGACCTGTCCGCCAGCTTCGGTTACTCGGACTCCGAGACCGACGTGCCGATGCTGCAGGCCGTCGGGCACCCGTTCGCCGTCAACCCCGACAAGGGCATGCGCCGTCGCGCGACCGAGGAGGGCTGGCCGATCCTGTCCTTCGAGCGGCCCACGGCGCTGCGTCCGCGGCTCGTTCCCGAGACCACCAGCGGCAAGGCGATGGCACTCGTCGGACTGACCGCCTCCGCCGCGGTCCTGGCGTTCGGGATCGGCGCCGCCGTCCGCCGCCGCGTCCGCAACTGAGCGGGTCCGTTCCGCCGCACTGGTTGTGATCTGGGACACATTGAGGCAGGGTGGGGGCAGAATTCCAGAGCAGCCCGGACCTTGGTACCCACGCGGCGATCTCCCGTCCCACAGGGCAGTCGCGCTCGGGACAACCGCATCGATGCGACATTCGCGGCCCCGGGGCGACGATTAGACGAGCACGCTTGGTAGCCGAGGTCCGGGCCACCATCTGGACCCTCAGCGGGTCGCGAGTGGAGACGCCTCGGCGCCCCGCGTGAACGCGTCCGCGGCGTACAGCAGCCACCGGTGCACGCCGTTCGACCCGTCGTCCGACGACGCCGTCGCGTACGCCGCGAGCGCCTCGAAGTAATCGGGTGCCGCGGCCACGTGGCCGGCCTCCGGCACCGTGACCGACGCCGGGTCGACGCCCCGCGCCACGAGGACGAGGCGCTCGGCGGCCCGCGCCACAACGCCGTCGT
>CAYXFT010000144.1:0-7489 GCA_964464335.1 uncultured Aeromicrobium sp. | reverse complement strand
CTACGTCCCCAGCGAGCGGCTGCGGCTCGAGATGTACAAGCGCCTCGCCGCCGTGCGCGCCGCGACCGACATCGACGAACTGCGCGACGAACTGCTCGACCGGTACGGGCCCCTGCCCGAATCGGTCGAGGCCCTGCTGGACGTCGCGGTGCTGCGGGTCAAGGTCCGTGCCGCGGGCCTGACCGAGGTCACCTCGGCCGGTTCCAACCTGCGATTCGCCCCGGTCGAACTCAAGGAGTCGGCCAAGTTGCGGATCGCGCGGATCTATCCCAAGAGCCTCTACAAGGAGGCGGTCAAGGTCCTGCTCGTGCCCGCGCCCCGTGAGCCGGGCATCGGCGGCAGGCCCCTGCAGGGCCGGGCCCTGCTCGACTGGGTCGGCCGCGTCGTGGACACGATCGTCGGGTAGTGCCCGTCCGCCCCTGAGTTTCTGCTGAAAACGGCCGAGTCGTCGGGCGCGGTCGGGTACCGTCGACGCGGTGACGACCACCGAGCAGGAAGCTGAACCCACGCCGGGCAGCCCACGCCGGCGCAGGGTGTGGAGGAGTCTCGCCATCGTGGCGGCGATCACCCTGACCCTGTCGCTGGTCGCAGCTCTGGGCACGGGCTGGTGGCTCCAGTCGCACTTCGGTGGTCAGATCGAGCGCTTGCCCGACGCGCTACCCACGACGGACGACCGTCCCGCTCCGTCCTCGGGCAAGGCGATCAACGTGCTGTTGCTGGGCAGCGACAAGCGCGCCGACGGCTCCATCGCTGGTCAGCGGAGCGACACGATGATGGTCGTCCACATCGGTGCCGACCGGAAGTCGGTCGGCGTCGTCTCGATCCCGCGCGACTCCTGGGTCCAGGTGCCGGGCCACGGGCCGAGCAAGATCAACGCCGCCTTCTCCTGGGGTGGGACGCCGCTGGCCGTCCAGACCGCGGAGAACCTGACCGATGTTCGCATCGACCACGTCGCCGTGATCGACTGGGACGGCTTCAAGGCGCTCACGAACGCCCTCGGCGGGGTCGACATCACGATCCCCGAGACGGTCGAGGACGGCTACTCCGGACGGGTCTGGGAGGCCGGGACCGAGCACATGGACGGCGAGACCGCCCTCGCCTACGTCCGGCAGCGTGCCGGGCTGGCCGGGGGAGACCTCGACCGGATCAAACGGCAGCAGAACTTCATGCGGACGCTGATGCAGGGCACCTTGACCACGAGCACCGCGACCAACCCGGCCAAGCTATACAAGGTCCTCGACGCCGTGACGGACAACCTCGCCGTCGACGACGGGTGGTCGAACGCCGATCTGAGGAACCTCGCGATCTCGCTGCGTGACCTGCGCACGGGCGACGTCACCTTCACGACCGTGCCCGTCCGTGGTACCGGCATGGAGGGTGCCCAGAGCGTCGTCTACCTCGATCGTCAAGCCGGCGTGGACATGTGGTCGGCGTTCCGCGAAGGTGACCTGGCCCAGTGGGTCGACGAGAACGCCGCCGGTCTGGGCGAGGACGTGAATTGAGCGAATCCGCCGCCGAGTACGCTGACGCCATGTCGAAGTTGCGTCTCGTCGCCGTCGGTGCCACCGCCCTGTTGCTCGCCGCCTGTGGCCCCGTCAATCCGGGTTCGGCCGCCGTCGTGGAGGGCACCCGGATCTCGATGACCGACGCCGACGACCTCGCCGACACGTACTGCACGGTGACGCTGATCGACGGTCAGCAGAGCGGCACGACCGAGGCCGACAACGCGGCGTTGCGCCGTCAGGCGGTAGCCGACCTCGTGGCCGGCGCGATCGCCGACACGATCGCGAAGCAGCGCGACTACTCCGTGAACGTCCCGGAGCTCTCGGCGGCCGACCAGACCCAGATCGAGCAGCTCTTCGGCGATGACACACCGGCCGTGCTCGACCTGGTCGAGCGCAACCAGCGCACCAACGCGATCGCCACGCAGATGGCCAAGGACGCCGGGTCCACCGCGACGGACGCCGACTCGCTGCTGCAGGCCGGGCACTCGCTGCTCTCCGAGGCGACGTCGGACCTGGACATCACCGTCGACCCGCGATTCGGGATGTCCGAGACGCTCCAGCAGATCGGCGAGACCGGGTCGCTCTCGGTGCCCGAGGTCTCGCTGAGCGACACTGCCGCGGAGGACCGCCCGCAGGCACTCAAGTGCACGAAGTGACGTGAACTCCCGCGGTGAGTAGCGAGTTCGACCGTCTGGTCGAGGTCATGCGACGCCTGCGGGCCGACTGTCCGTGGACGCGCGAGCAGACCCACGAGTCGTTGCGCCGCTACGTCATCGAGGAGGCCTACGAGACCGCCGAGGCCATCGACCTGGACGACCCCGACCACCTGCGCGAGGAGTTGGGGGACCTGCTGATGCAGGTCGTGATCCACGCGGCGATCGCGGAGTCGGACGCCGAGGGCTGGACCACCGACGACGTCGTGCGCGAGATCGCGGACAAGCTCGTGCACCGCAACCCGCACGTGTTCGGCGACGTCGAGGTCTCCTCGGCCGCGGAGGTCGACGCGAACTGGCAGCGCCTCAAGGCCGAGCGGAAGCAACGCACCCACCCGCTCGAGGGCATCCCCGCCGACCTGCCGGCCCTCATGGCCGCCGAGAAGGTGCTGCGCCGGGTCGACGCTCCCGTCGCGGGCGACGACCTCGGCGCCCGACTGCTGCGCCTCGTCGACGAGGCCCGTACCGCCGGCCTCGACCCCGAGGCCGCATTGCGCGCCGCGACCCGTCGTCACGCCGGGCCGGCCTGACGGCCGCACTCAGTTCCGGCGCGAGCCTGGGCCTCGTCCTACGTCAGGATCGGGCAGGACCGGTCCCGATCGCCGACCCCCGCGCAGCGACGAACACCCGCATCAGCGGGGATGGGGTAGGTGGCGTCGCCGATCGGCAGCGATCCGACTCCCTCTGGCCCTGTCTGCGGCGTCGTCGGTCCGGTGGTCGGTGGGGTGGTCAGGGGGCGACACGTCACGACCCGATCGTCACCCGTCGGCGTTGACGGGCACAACGCGAGGAGTGGGTGAGCGCGGGAGCGGCGGTCAGTTCACCGTGCGGTGAAGGCGCCGAGCATCAGGGTGCCGGGTGCCTGGCCGATCGCCGCGGCAATCGAAGCGGGCAGGGCCGTCGCCGTGCTGGACACCGACCGGCGCGTGGCGGAGGTGAGGACACCCCTGCCGTCGACCGGGGAAGCACCATGAGTGAGCGTGGAACTCTTGTCGTTGCCCGTGCCGGCCCGGAACTGCGTCAGGTTCTTGAAGCTCTTGACCTGATAGATGCCGTTGGCCCAACACGCGAAGTTCGCAGGCGTCGCAGCGCCCGGCCGGTGGAAGGTGTTGTGGTTCGACGTGATGCCGAAGTCGTTTCCGTACAGCACCTGGGTCTCGTCCTGCGTCAGGATGGGGCACCCGAAGGCGCCGGTCATGCTCATCACGTTGTTGTGGACGTCGATGTCGGCCACCTTCCACGGGATCGTGGCTGCCAGGCTGGCGACATCCTGGCGTCGGCCGTCCTCCCACGCCGCGAAGGGACGGGGATTGCCGACGATCGTGTTGTTCCAGACATCGACCGATCCCGAGGCCTGGATGCGCACCCCGGTGCCGTCGTTGCCGTAGATCTGATTGTCGGCGACCACGGCGTTCTCGCTCAGCTCGATCATGAGACCGGCCGCATTGCCGAAGATCGCATTGCCGACGATCGTGAGCCTGGAGGACGAGACGTCGAACCAGACGCCGCCGGCGTAGGGCGTGTCCGCGACGACGTTGTTGCGCAGCAGCACCTTCGATGCGCGCGTGATCTTCATCCCCGAGGCGATCGGCGTCGGCTTGAATCCCTGGGCATTGTTGCCCCGGAAGACCGAGTTCTCGATGACGAGGTCGCTGGTCTGGTTGCCGCCGAAGCCCATGATGCCGTTTCCGGTCACGGTGACACGTCGGTAACGCTGTCCCGAGGCCCACCCGGCGATCCCGATCCAGGCGTTGTCGGCGACCACGACGTTCTCGAAGCTGATTCCCGAGACGCCGGCGATCACCGCCGCGTACTGGTCGTCGGTCGTGGCATAGCGCCGGATGCCGATGCCGCGGAGCACGGCGTTCTTCGCGTGGATCTCCAAGGCTCGCTGCAGTGAGCTCGCCTCGACGGTCTTGCCTGCGGGGTCGTCTCCGATCACCAGGCGCCTGCCGTACTTGTCGACGTAGAACGTTCCGGGCACCACAGCCTGCTCGGAGGCCACCTGTGTCAGCGCCGCGCCGTTGATCCAGACCTGGTCGGGATGGCTGGCCAAGGGGCGCGAGGAGTCCACCCAACGACTCGTCTCGTCCACGGCGCCCGACATGATCCGGTGATCGAAGAGGTGGTTCCAGCCGTTCGCGACCCACTGGGTGCCGCTGGCCTTCCAATTCGTGACCGGCTCCGAGCCGTCGAGCCATGCTGCCTCGCCGGGGTGGTTCTGGATCACGATCCCCGTCTTGTTGCTGGGGATCAGAAGGCTCTCGTGGTACCTGCCTGCACGCAGGACGAGCGTGGCGCCTGCCGGCGCCTTCGACACCGCGTACTCCAGGCTGCCGAAGGGATCGTCCTTCGTGCCGGAACCGATCGCCAGGCCTCGAGCGGTCACGTAGAGCGCGGAGGAGGGCACCGGGTAGGACGCCTGTCCCACCGGCGCTGAACCGGCCTTCCTCGCACGGACCTTGGCCTGGGGCGCCCTGACCGAAACGACGGACGACCGCACCGCCCGGTGGACCCGAGAGCCGTTGCCGGCGTTCGCGCGGACCTTCGAAGCGACCGCTCGATAGCGTGTCGTGCCGGTGGGGGCCTTCACGACGACGGTGGTCGCGGTGCGCACCTTGCGCTTGGAGACGGTGCGCCACACGCGTTTGCGGGAGTCCCAGCGCTGGACGCGGACGATGCGCTTGACCTTCGTCGCGTTGGTGACGCGCAGCTTCACCCTCGACCCGGGAACGACGTATGTCCGCGATGTGGTCAGCCGGAGCGCGGGCTTCTTCGTCTTCGCTGCGGCGAAGACGGTCGCGGCCGGGGTGAGGCTTTCGGTCACCCGGGCCGCGGGTTGAGCGACCGCCGTCGAGGTGGAGCCGACGAGGAGCATCACGACGGCACCGATGGTGGCCGACCGGCCAACGATACGTGTCGTGCGCACGACACGTATCGTGGCACGCCGAAGCCCTTGTTAACAAGGGGTCATGTGGGACTTATGTGATTGGTGTGAATTGAGGGACCCGCCGGCACGCGTGACAGCACCAGAAAACTGATGTGGTGACCGAGGCGGTTCAGACCACCGTGATCTGGGGCGCGAACAGCGCCATCACGTCGAGCGCCTTCTGGTGGAAGCTCGGAGTCGAGCCTCCGCACGCCGCACCGACGACCCGCACGGTCGCGCCGGCATCGGCGGCGGCGAGCGCGGTCGAGATGACGCAGCAATCCGTGGCCACCCCGGTCAGGATCAGTTCGGGCGCAGGACCGGTGACCGCCTCGAGCGCAGGCCACTTGCCGAACGTCGTCGCGTCGACCGTGCCTCCCGCGGCGAGATCGGCTATCTGCGGCACCACCTCGAACAGCGCGTCGTCGGGGGACTGGTCGGCGAACGGCCACGTCTCGAAGTAGGCCTGCCACGACCCCTCGCGTTCGGCGGCAGGCGCCGGGATCCAGCGCGTGACGATCGTGCGGTGCTGGCTCGCCAGGTTCCGGATCGGCTCGACGACGTCGGCGAACATCGGCGAGCCCCACGCCGAGTCCGGCGAGGCGAACACTCGCTGCGGGTCGATCACGACGAGCCACGGCTCGGCCATCAGGCCTCCTGGCGACGTACCGCGGCTCGCTGGAACAGCAGTGTGGCCAGGAACCCGATCGCGAACGCCAGCAGGACGCCCAGGTTCGCGTAGGCCCAGTTGCCCTCCCAGTACTGGTCCGTGGCGTTCCAGGTGCCCAGGTTGAGCGGCTCCAGCAGGTAGCCCTGCCAGTTGTTCCAGCTCGCGTCGGACGCGAAGTTGTTGACGACCAGGCCCCAGCCGATCACGGTCGCCACCGCCATCGTGATGATCGCCCCCCAGTTCACCGCGCCGTAGCGGCCGGCGGGGTCGAACAGCGCCACCTCGTCGTAGTCGCGGTGCCGCAGGGCGATGTCGCCGATCATGATGCCGGCCCACGCGGCGATCGGGACGCCGAGCGTAATGAGGAAGCTCTGGAACGGCGCCAGGAACGACTCGGCGAAGAAGACGACGTAGATCGTGCCGAGGGTCAGGATCACGCCGTCGACGAACGCCGCCGCAGGGCGCGGGATCTTGACGCCCAGGCTCAGCAGCGTCAGGCCCGACGAGTAGATCCCCAGCACGGCCCCGCTGACCAGCGCCAGCACCGACGCGATCAGGAACGGGACGAGGAACCACGTCGGCAGCACGGTGGCGAGGGTGCCGATCGGGTCGTCGACGATGCCGGCGGCCAGCTCCGCGGACGACCCTGACAGCAGGATGCCGTAGAGGACGAGCACGACGGGGGCGAGCGCGCCGGCGATCGTGTTCCACAGCACGATCTGCGACCCCGACGCCGAACGGCTCTGGTAGCGCGACCAGTCGGCGGCGATGTTGATCCAGCCGAAGCCGAAGCCGGTCATGACCATGACGAACGCGCCGATGACGGCCTGCGTCGGGCCGTCCGGGATGGCCGTGACGGCATCGAGGTCGATCTCGTCGAGGGTCAGCAGGATGTACCCGATCGTCACGATGCCGGTGAGCCACGTCAGCACGGACTGCATTCGCATGATGATGTGGTAGCCGGCCACCGACGCGGCGACGATGAGCGCCGCGATCACGATCATCGCGACGACCTTGACGGCGTCACCGCTGCTCCAGCCCAGTTCGCGGAACACGGTGGCCGTGGCGAGCGTGGCCATGATCGCCAGGAAGGTCTCCCAGCCGATCGAGATCAGCCAACTGAAGACGCCCGGCACCTTCTGCCCGACGACTCCGAACGGCGCCCGCGAGAGGATCATCGTCGGTGCCGACCCGCGCTTGCCCGCGATCGCGACCAGGCCGCACGCGACGAACGACAGGACGATGCCCACCACCGCCACGAGCGTCGCCTGCCACAGCGAGATGCCGAATCCCAGCACGAAGCTGCCGTAGGAGATGCCGAACACCGACACGTTCGCGGCGAACCACGGCCAGAACAGGTCGGACGGCTTCGCGGTCCGTTCGCTCTCGTCGATGATCTCAATGCCGGTGAGCTCGATGCCCGCGCGGCGCACCGCGTCGAGCCCCTCGTCCGATTGCGTGGTCATGTCTGCCTCCCCTGACGTCGCGTCCCTGGGGACAGCGTGGCACGCCGCACAGGCGGCTGCCAGACCCGGCGGCGAGGCGGGTCGTCGTGCCCCGGGGGCGGGGCTAGGCTGGGGAGCGCTCGACCCCCATCCCGAGAACTTCCACACAAGGAGCCTGTCGTGGCCATCATCGACGACGTCGCCGCCCGCGAAATCCTGGACTCCCG
>CAYXFT010000143.1:0-7509 GCA_964464335.1 uncultured Aeromicrobium sp. | reverse complement strand
GCCCCTCGGCGAAGATCGTGTCGAAGGCGAGCGACGACTTGCCCGAGCCCGACAAACCCGTGAAGACGATGAGCGAATCACGGGGTAGATCGACGGAGACATCCTTCAGGTTGTGCTCGCGGGCACCACGGACGACGAGACGATCAGCCACCCGTCAAGCCTACTGACGACTCCTGACAGAAACCTCTCGACCAGTAGGGTCGTGGCCATGACCTACACCGGACAGGTGACCGTCGGGGGCCCCGCCGACACGCAGGAGGCGGGCGACCTCGTCATCACGAAGATCGCCGTCGGCCCCATGGCCAACAACGCCTACCTGCTGCGCTGCGCGTTGACGGGCGAACAGGTCCTGATCGACGCCGCCGACGAGGCCCCTCGACTGCTCGAGGCGATCGGCGACCGCGGACTGGCACGCGTGGTCACCACCCACCGCCACGGTGATCACTGGCAGGCTCTCGAGGCCGTCGTCGAGGCGACCGGCGCCGAGACCGTGGCCGGCGAGGACGACGCCGACGAACTGCCGGTCCCGGTCGACCTGCGGGTCCGGACAGGCGCCCGCGTCCGGGTCGGTTCGTGCGAGTTGGAGGTCATCGAGATCGTCGGCCACACCCCCGGTTCGATCGTGTTGGCGTACGACGACCCCGACGGTGTCGTGCACCTGTTCACCGGCGACTCGCTGTTTCCCGGCGGTGTCGGCCGCACGTGGTCGCCCGACGACTTCATCCGACTCCTCGACGACGTCGAGTCGAAGATCTTCGGGCGCTTCGACGACGACACCTGGTTCTACCCCGGTCACGGCGACGACTCGACCCTCGGTGCCGAGCGCGCGGACGTCCCGGACTGGCGCGCCCGCGGTTGGTGACCGTTTTGCGCCGTCGGCGCACGGAATTTGAAGTGTTTTCCACGGGTCGACCACCGTTGAGTGGTGGAAAGACCTTCAGAATTGCTGTGAGCGCGACACGAACCACCGCGTCCAGACGTCGCTGAAGACGGGGCGCGGACCGGCGTAGCCGCGGCGGCACAATGCCTCGTGGACCCGCGAGACCACCGCTCGGGGGTGTCTGACGTCAGTGTCGTAGACGACGATCACGAGCCAGCCATCCGCCTCCAACCGCTCGCGCTTGTCGCGGTCGGTCGTGCGCTGTGCGGCAGATCGCTCGTGCCAGCGCCCGTCGTACTCGACCGCGACCTTGTGGGCCCGGTAGACGAGATCGACTCGTCCGAGCCATTTTCCGTCGTCCCTGAACAAGGTGACGTTGCACTCGGGCTCCGGTAACCGCGCGAACACGAGCATCAGCCGCACCAGAGTCTCCATCGCCGACTCGGCACCCTCACGAGCGAGCGTGAGCGCATGGCGGGCCCGCCGCACGCCGTGCAGATGACGGCTCCAGCAGTAGGCCGTGAGGTCGGCCAACGACGTGTGCCCCTCGTGGACCAAGCTGTCCGCGAGTGCCACGAGCCAGATGAACGAGAGACGGTGCCGCGGTCCAGCGCAGTCCACGAACGTTCGCTCGGGCGAAGTCACCGGAAGCCCGCTGACCATGCGGGTGGCGATCGGTGCCTGCCTGCGGTGAAGCCTGATCCCGCGCAGGTCCGTGACGGTCGTCGTTCGCGTCGACAGGTGGATCTTACGGTCCCCGCCCAGATCGAGACCCCAGCATCGCGCTGCCGACAGGTGGCTGATCACCGCATCCTTCGGCGCGACGAGGAGTGCTGCAACGAGCCATGCACGAAAGGACATGGTCACGCCCACGGGCACATAAACGCCACGAAAGAGCCGTCGGAATCGCTTGCTCTCGAGTTGTCGGCGCGTGAGCCCTGCGGCGAGCGCCTCGGAGACGTGGAACGGACGATCGAAGCAGGTGACCATGCCTCACCTTCGACCGCTGACCGTCCTCCGCGACAGAGGTGGCGGACGGCCTGTGGACGGGCGGCGTCCTCGGTCCCGGCATGTGCACTGCGACAGACGCGACGTCCGTGTTCTGATGGGTTTCCCACGCCCGAGCCACCGCTCAGACGTGGAAAACCCATCAAAACGCGGGCGCCGGAGGCGTCAGAAGGTGACGGGCAGGGAAGCGATGCCGAAGACGAAGCTGAGCTGACGGAACTCCAACTCGGACTCGGGGACGGCCAGGCGCAGGTCGGGGAAGCGCTGGAGCAGCTTCGGCAGGACGATGCGCAGTTCCATGCGGGCCAACTCCGCGCCGATGCACCGATGGATCCCGTGGCCGAAGGCGAGGTGGCCGGACGCCGGAATCCGCAGCGGATCGAACGCGTCGGGATTCGGTCCCACGTTCAGCGGATCGCGGTTCGCCGCACTGAGCGAGACCAGCAGGACGTCGCCGGCCGACAGCTGCGTGCCGAACAGCTCCATGTCCTGCTTCGCGAACCGCGGGAACGCGACCTGCACGACCGAGAAGTACCGCAGGAGCTCCTCGATCACCCGGTCGACCGTGGCGCGGTCGCCCGACCGGACGAGTTCGGCCGACGCCGGATCGCGCGTGAGGACCAGGGTGCTGAGCGCGATCATCCCGGCCGTCGTCTCGAAGCCGCCCGTGAAGACCCCGTCGGCGAGCCCGGCGAGGTCGTAGTCGGTGATCGTGTCGCCCTCGTCGCGGATGATCTGGCCGATCAGGCCGGGTCCGGGCTCCTTGCGCTGACGAGCCACCGCGTCGAACAGGAACTCGCGTTGGGCCGACACGGCACCGAAGGCGGCCGCGCCCCCGTTCGTCGCGTCGAACCGGTCGCTGCCCAGTTTGGAGAACGCGACCGTGTCGTCGAAGTCGAGCCCGAGCAACGCGCAGATCGTGTTGAACGGGACCGGGAACGCCACGATCTCGGCGAGGTCGGCCCCCGGGCCGGCGGCGGCGAGGGCGTCGAGACGCTCATCGACGATCTTCTCGATCATCGGCTCCAGTCGCGCCAGCCGCCGCATCGTGAACTCGGGAGTGATGATCTTGCGCAGCCGGGTGTGCCCGGGCGGGTCGGTGAAGCCGAGGCCGCCGATGTCCTCGGACGTGGCGGGTCCGTCGCCGGAGAACAGGTGGCGGATGTCGGTCGAATAGGTGTCGCGCGCGGTCAGCACCTGTCGGGCCTCGTCGTGGCCGGTCACCAGATACGCCGTGAAGTTGAACGGCAGGTCCAGCCGGTGCAGCGGGCCCTCCTGGCGGATCTCTGCCATCCGCGGGACGGGATCCATCCCGATGCGCTGCAACGGGGCCTTCGTCGGTTCGGGGATCATCGAGAAGCTGGCCAGGTCGATCCCGTGCTTCTTGATGTGTCGTCGGGCCACTGCACCGACGATCCGGGACTTTGTCGAACTCAACCAACTCACCGGAACACGGTACCCGGCTCAGGTTGCCGGACCGCACAGGCGGCGCGACAGTGGAGGGAAAATCACATCCGAGGGAGCGTCCGACATGGCCATCGCAGAGACTGAACCCACCGAACTGAAGCGGGTGCTCGGACCCAAGTTGCTGCTGTTGTTCATCATCGGCGACATCCTCGGCACCGGCGTCTACGCCCTCACCGGCCAGGTGGCCGCCGAGGTCGGCGGCGCGGCCTGGCTGCCGTTCCTGGTCGCGTTCGGGGTCGCCCTGCTGACGGCCCTGTCGTACCTCGAACTCGTGACCAAGTACCCGCAGGCCGCCGGCGCCGCCCTCTACGTCCACAAGGCGTTCGGCATCCATTTCCTGACGTTCATCGTCGCCTTCACGGTGATGTGCTCGGGCATCACCTCGGCCTCGACCGCGTCCCGCGCGTTCGCGTCGAACCTCGCCGTCGGTTTCGACTGGGAGGCCTCGAACACGTGGATCATGCTGATCGCCCTCGGCTTCATGCTGCTGGTGGCAGGCATCAACCTGCGCGGCGTCAGCGAGGGCGTGAAGACCAACGTCGTCCTGACGCTGATCGAGCTGTCCGGTCTGCTGTTGGTGATCATGGTCGGCATCTGGGCGATCGCCGGCGGAAACGCGGACTGGGGCAGTGTGGTCGCCTTCGACACCCCCGAGGACAAGAACGTCTTCCTGGCCGTCACGACCGCCACCTCGCTGGCGTTCTTCGCCATGGTGGGCTTCGAGGACGCCGTGAACATGGCCGAGGAGTGCCACGAGCCCAGCCGGATCTTCCCGAAGATCATGCTCACCGGGCTGGGCGTCACCGGTCTGATCTACATCCTGGTGTCGATCTGCGCGGTGGCACTCGTGCCCGTGGGCGACCTGGCCGGCAGCGACACTCCCCTGGTCCTCGTCGTCGAAAAGGGAGCACCCAACCTGCCGATCGACCAGCTGCTGCCGTTCATCTCGATGTTCGCGGTCGCGAATTCGGCCCTGATCAACATGCTGATGGCCAGCCGCCTGCTGTACGGCATGGCCAAGCAGGGCGTCATCCCGCATTCGCTGGCCAGGATCAGCAAGCGCCAGACCCCGTGGGTGGCGATCGCGTTCACGACGGCGCTCTCGCTGGCACTGATCGCCTACGTCTCCAACGCCAGTGACGACGCGGTCGCGGTCCTCGGTGGCACCACGAGCCTGTTGTTGCTCGCCGTGTTCGCCGTCGTCAACTGTGCGGTCCTGATCCTGCGCCGCGATCCCGTCGACCACGATCACTTCTCGACGTGGAAGCCGGTCGCCCTGCTGGGCGTCGTGACGTGCGTCTACCTCGTGACGCCCCTGTCGGGTCGCCCCGCCGAGCAGTACGAGATCGCCGGCATCCTGCTGGTGATCGGCCTGATCCTGTCAGTGCCCATGTACCTGTTCAGTCGTCGCCGTGGCGAGCCGCTGGAGGTGTCCTCGCCGGACGACCTGCCGCCTCACGACATTCCGTGAGGGGCAGGCCGACGACCGGGCTCAGTGGCCGCCGCCGACGCGGTCCGGGTATTTCTTGCTGTACCAGAGGCTCGCGATCGCGGTGACGCTCAGGATCACGATGATGACGCCGAGGCTGAACAGCGTCGGGATCTCCGGGATCGGAATCGGCCCGATGTGGTGCACCGGATGGCCGTCGTTGATGAACGGCAGCTCGTTGGTGTGCAGCGCGTGGAACAGCAGCTTGAGGCCGATGTAGAACAGCAGGATCGCGAGCCCGTACGACAGGAACACGAGTCGCTGCAGCAGGTCGCCGAGCAGGAAGTACAACTGGCGCAGGCCCATCAGCGCGAACACGTTGGCCGTGAAGACGATGTACGGCTCCTTGGTGAGACCGAAGATCGCCGGGATCGAGTCGAGCGCGAACAGCAGGTCGGTCGTGCCGAGGGCGATGATCACCAAGGCCATCGGAGTCAGAGCCCGCTTCATGACACCCGACGCGTCGGGCTCCTTCACGACGAGCTTGAGACCCTGCCACTGCTCGCTGAGGTTGAAGTGCTTGCGCGCGAACCGGACGACGCCGTTCTCGACGTCCTCCTCCTCCTCGCCGTTCTCCTTGGCCAACTTGACCGCGGTGTAGATCAGGAAGGCGCCGAAGATGTAGAACACCCACGAGAACTGGTTGATCGCGCTCGGCGCCGAGCGCGATGAAGATGCCGCGGAAGATCAGCGCCAGGATGATGCCGACGAGCAGCGCCTCCTGCTGGTACTTCCGGGGTACCGCGAAACTGCTCATGATGATGATGAAGATGAACAGGTTGTCGATCGAGAGGCTGTACTCGGTCAGCCAGCCGGCGTAGAACTCGATACCGTAGTCGTGGCCGTGGTAGGTCCAGATCCAGATGCCGAAGGCAACGGCCAGACCAATGTAGACGGAGAGCGCGATCGCGCACTCCTTCGTCGTCGGCTCGTGTGGCCGACGCGCGATGACGACGATGTCGAACAGCAAGATGGCGATGGTCACCGCGAGGGTGACTCCCCATTCGAGCGTGGAAACGTTCACAGGCAGTCCTTGGTTTTCTCACTCCGGGTCGTCAAGACTCGGAGGTCTCTTCCGCCGGCTGCGCGGCCCTGCGTCCCGGGGTGGTCGCCGTTGACTCCCGTGATGACGGAATGCAGGTGATGGGAATACTCCCCTCCGCCCGTCAGTCTGACAGCCGGGGCCTCGCCACGCCAATCGGCCCGACGTCACACCAGACGATGTGCCACGCCGAGCGCGTCGTACGTCCGGCGAGCCCGCGCGTCCCTCGTCAGGAGCGTCAGTCCGTGATGGGCCGCCGTCGCCGCGATGATCCCGTCGTACGCTGCACCACCGGAGATTCCTGCCTCTGCGAGGGCGCGGACGGTGTCGAGGTGGGACTCGGGAGGCAGGGTGATGGGGGTCCACGCCAGCGCCTCCAATGCCGCTGCGGCCATCGTCGAAGCAACGCGCTCGCTGCCCGGAAGCCGGGTCAGGACACTGTACGTCTCGACCAGGACGTGAGCGGGAATGCAATCAATGCCGCGCACCAGCGGTCTGACTGCGGCATGCGCCTCGTGCCAGTTCGCAAGGGCGGCGACGAGGACGCTCGTGTCGCACGTCGTGCTCATCGGCGCGACGCGGCGAGAGCCTCACGCACGCTTCCGTCCGACAGCACCGCGACATCGGCGAGCGGGACGATGGCAGGGAGCCCGTCCTCGACCTCGATCGTCGCCTCCAGGGGCGGGCGGACGATCTCGATGTGTCCGTCCACGAAGTGGAAGTCGACGGCCGTGCCCGGGGTCAGACCCGCTTGGTCCCTGATCGCCTTCGGGATGACGATCCGTCCCGCACTGTCGATGGCACTACTCATGGCAGAAGATTACCATTGGCGATCAGGTCGCGGCGTCGATCATCCCGCGCAGTTCGCGCTTGAGCTCGCCGATCTCGTCGCGCAGGCGCGCAGCGACCTCGAACTGCAACTCGGCCGCGGCCTGGTGCATCTGATCGGAGAGCGTGTCGATGAGCGCGGCCAGCTCGCTCGACGGCAGGGACGCCAGATCCTTCGTGTGCTGGCCGAGCGGGACCGCGGCGCCCTTGCGCCGGTGGTCGCCCGTGGCGGCCAGCAGGGCCCGGGTGTCCTCGTCCTCACGGGCCAGCATGTCGGTGATGTCGCCGATCTTCTTGCGCAGCGGCTGGGGGTCGATCCCGTGGGCCGTGTTGTAGGCGACCTGCTTCTCGCGGCGCCGGTTGGTCTCGTCGATCGCCAGCGCCATCGAATCGGTGATCCGGTCGGCGTACATGATGACCTGACCCGACACGTTGCGGGCCGCGCGACCGATCGTCTGGATCAGGGAGCGACCCGAACGCAGGAAGCCCTCCTTGTCGGCGTCGAGGATCGCCACGAGGCTGACCTCGGGCAGGTCGAGGCCCTCACGCAGGAGGTTGATGCCGACCAGCACGTCGTACTCGCCGAGGCGCAGTTCACGCAGCAGTTCGATGCGGCGCAGGGTGTCAACCTCGCTGTGCAGGTACCGGGTTCGGATGCCCGCCTCGAGCAGGTAGTCGGTGAGATCCTCGGACATCTTCTTGGTCAACGTGGTGACGAGCACTCGCTCGCCGCGCTCGACGCGGCCGGCGATCTCGCCGATGAGGTCGTCGATCTGACCCTTGGTGGGCTTGATG
>CAYXFT010000142.1:6064-7594 GCA_964464335.1 uncultured Aeromicrobium sp. | reverse complement strand
GTCACGCCGGGGGAGTACACCCAGCTGACCGGTCGGGCGGGCCGCCGCGGCATCGACGTCGAGGGCCACGGCGTCGTGCTGTGGCAGCCCGGACTCGATCCACGTCACGTCGCCGGTTTGGCGTCGACACGCACCTATCCGCTGAACTCGTCCTTCCGACCGTCGTACAACATGGCGGTCAACCTGGTCCACCAGGTCGGTCGCGTCCGCGCGCGCGAACTGCTGGAGATGTCGTTCGCCCAGTTCCAGGCCGACCGGGCCGTGGTCGGCCTGGCACGACAGGTCCGCAAGGCCGACGACGCCATCGAGGGGTACCGCGAGTCCGCGGCCTGCGACCGTGGCGACTTCATGGAGTACATGGACATCCGACGCCGGCTCTCCGAACTGGAGTCGTCCGGCTCGAAGGCGCGCCGGGCCGCGAAACGTGAGGAAGCGCTCGACTCCCTGGTCAACCTGCGTCGCGGCGACGTGATCAACGTCCCGGCCGGCAAGTTCTCCGGTCTGGCGATCGTGCTCGATCCCGGAACCAGTGACCGCGAGGGTCCGCGACCGATGGTGCTGACGGCCAACCGGCACGCCCGGCGACTCGCCGTGGTCGACTTCCCGACCCCGGTCGAACCCCTCATGAACATGAGGATCCCCAAGACGTTCAACGCCCGTGACGCGCAGTCGCGCCGCGACCTCGCCTCCACGTTGCGGACGCGCGCCGGCCACCTCGCGGAGTATCCGCGCGCTTACCGCGACGGCCCGGCCACCGAGGACCCCCGCATCGCCGAACTGCGACGGGAACTGCGTCAGCATCCGTGCCACGACTGCCCCGACCGCGAGTCGCACGCGCGCTGGGCGGAACGTGTCGTGCGACTCGACCGCGAGACCGACCAGACCCGACGACGTGTCGAACAGCGCACCAACACCGTGGCGCGCCAGTTCGACCGGGTGTGTGAGGTGCTGGACGCGCTGGGCTATCTCGACGGCGACACGGTCACCGCAGAGGGCCGGCGTCTGCAGCGCATCTACGGTGAACTCGACCTCGTGGTCAGCGAGTCGTTGCGCCACGACGTCTGGTCGGGACTGACCCCTGCCGAACTGGCGGCCGTCGCCAGCGGTCTGACGTACGAGGCCCGCAACTCCGACGATGCCCCGACGCCTCGCTATCCGACGAAGCAGGTGGCGCAGGCCGCCGAGTCGATGGGCCTGTTGTGGGTGCAGCTCGATCAGTTGGAGCGGCAGCACCGGCTGCGGTTCCTGCGCAAGCCCGACTTCGGCTTCGCCCACGCCGCCTGGCTTTGGTGCGAGGGGCAGGGTCTCGATGTGGTGCTGGGGGCGGCGGACATGGCTGCCGGCGATTTCGTCCGCGCCGCCAAGCAGTTGATCGACACCGTCGCCCAGATCGCCGACGCGGCCGGCCCCGGACCGCTGCGCGACACCGCGCGCGAGGCGCTCGACGAACTGCGCCACGGCGTCGTCGCGTACAGCAGCGTCACGTCCTGACGCGGCCGCGGTTGGTGATCTCGATACGCGGCTCGTTCC
>CAYXFT010000142.1:554-5964 GCA_964464335.1 uncultured Aeromicrobium sp. | reverse complement strand
TCGCCTGCTACTCGATCAGCGCGAGGGTGGTCGAGTAGGCGGCGAGCGTGCGAGGCGGCGTATCGAGGCCACGTTGGGCTGGTTCCTCGCCTGCTACTCGATCAGCGCGAGGGTGGTCGAGTAGGCGGCGAGCGTGCGAGGTGGCGTATCGAGGCCACGTTGGGCTGGTTCCTCGCCTGCTACTCGATCATCAGCGGAGCACGCGGGCTAGGCGATGCCGCGGGCGGCGAGGAGGCGGTCGACGGGGGAGGAGACGTCCCAGCGTTCGCCGAACGCGCGCAACGCGTCGACATCGGTGATCCCGGCGACGGGATCGGCCAGGTCGAGGTCGGGGCGCACGGTGACGACCGGCACCGCCGCGTCGAGGTATTGCGCCGAGTCCAGCAGCGACTGGCGCACGCGTGGCTTGATCGACGACGTCGGGTCGGCAGCGGCC
Organism: uncultured Aeromicrobium sp.; assembly: GCA_964464335.1. GTDB lineage: Bacteria > Actinomycetota > Actinomycetes > Propionibacteriales > Nocardioidaceae > Aeromicrobium. The sequence continues at coordinate 5,528 of CAYXFT010000142.1, read as the reverse complement.
GCGCGGATCCCGTCGAGGTCGGAGAGCTCGGCGAGCAGCGTGGCCGCCGTCTTCTCGCCGATGCCCGCGACGCCGGGCAGCCCGTCGGAGGCGTCGCCGCGCATCACCGCGAAGTCGACGTACTGGCGCGGCTCGACGCCGTACTTCTCGCGCAGCCACGCGGCGTCGACCACGTCGTGCTTGCCGACGCCGCGCGCCGTGTAGAGGACGCGGACGTCGCGGGAGTCGTCGACCAGCTGGAACAGGTCGCGGTCACCGGTCACGACGTCGATCCCCGTGTCCCAGCGGTGGACGAGCGTCCCGATGACGTCGTCGGCTTCCGCTTCGGGCGCTCCGACGACGGCAATGCCGGCCAACGCGAGCATCTCGGCGATGAGCGGCACCTGCGGGGACAGCAGCTCGGGAGACTCCTCGGCGTTGACGGCCGCATCGGCGACTCGGTGGGTCTTGTACGTGTCCAGCAGCGCGACGCGCCACGCCGGCCGCCAGTCGTCGTCCCACGCCGCGACGACCACCTCCGGGCGGTAGCGGTCCTCCAACGTCGCGACGAAGTCGATCATGCCGCGCACCGCGTTCACCACGGTGCCGTCCGGGGCGCGGAACGTGTCCGGCACGCCGTAGAAGGCGCGGAAGTAGAGGCTGGCCGAGTCCAACAGCAGGAGGCGTCCCATGGGCACATCTTCGCCCATGGAACGCCTCCGGAACCATCAGTGGGTCAGCGAGCCTTGCCCGCGTGGCCCTTGAAGGCCTTGAGCTGGGCCTTTGCCGTACTCGCCTTCTTGTTCGCCTTGCGGCTGGAGTCGGGGTAGAGGCCCGACTTCGACAGGGCGAGGGTGCCGACACCGAACGCGGCGGCGTCACCCATCTCGTTGAGTGCCTGCGCGCTGAGGTTCGTCATGTTGTCGCACGCCTGGTGGTAGCACTTGTCGTACGCGACACCGGCCGTGCCGCCGTACAGGGCGACCTGCTCCGGAGTCTTGACGCCCTCGGCGCCGGTGAACAGGCCACCGGCAGGGATGCCGACCGCGATGAACGGACCGTAGTCGGACCGACCGTCGAACGCCGTGGGCTCGTGGGCGAGCGACTTGTCGTCGAAGTAGCCCGTGAACACCTTCTCGATCTCCGCAGACCCCACCGGGCCGGCGGTCTCGCCGTCGGAACCGTCTCCGTCGTAGACGAAGCGGGCGAAGTTCGGCGAACCGATCATGTCGAAGTTCAGGTTGGCGTAGATGTTCGACAACTGGTTCGAGGTCAGGCTTGCGACGTAGTGCTCGGAACCGAGCAGGCCGAGCTCCTCCGCGCCCCAGAACGCGAATCGGACGGGTCGCTTGAGCTTGCCGTCGAGGCCCGTGGCCTCCAACTGCTTGGCGATCTCGAGGATCCCCGCCGAGCCGGTCCCGTTGTCGTTGATGCCCGGACCCTCGGTGACGCTGTCGAGGTGAGCGCCCACGACGACCGTCTGGTCGGGGTTCTTGATCTTCTTCAGGGTCGCCTTCGGCAGGTCGGCGACGACGTTCCACGTCTCACGGTTCGGGTCGGACTCGACCTCCGTCGTGATGGTGCCCGTCGGCGTGCCGGCCGCCACGAGATCGGCACCGGTCTGGTAACTGACCCCCGTGACCGGAACAGTCTTCGGGACGCCGAGGGTGCCGGCGAGCTGGTCGGTCCGTCCGGGTTGGCCCTCGTTGAAGATCACGACCGCGTCGTAGCCCGCAGCGACGGCGTTGTCGACCTTGATCTCGAAGGTGCACGTGCCGCGCTGGACCAGCGCGATCGCGGGCTCGGCCGGAGCCGCCTCGAAATCAGCGGCCTCACAACCGGAGGAACTGCTGTTCGCCTCCGCTCCCGGTGGGACCAGGACGTCCTTGGTCGGGACGATCGGTCCGGTGACCGAGCCACTGCCGGAGTAGGTGAAGACCGAGTTCTCCAGTGCCACTCCGTCGCTGGTCAGCGTCGTCGGGCTCAATTCCTGGAAGAACGGGAAGGTGAACTTCTGCTTCTTGACGACGTAACCGGACTTGCGCAACTCCTTCGTCACGTAGTTGACCGACGCCTCGTAGCCCGGCAGACCCGAAGCGCGCGTGCCGCCGTTGGCGTTCGCGATGGCCTGGAACTGACGCAGGTGCTTGAGGATGCCGTTCGTGGTCACGGCCTTGGTCAGCTTGGTGGTCTGACCTTGGGGTGCCGCTGGGCCTGACGTGCCGGCTTTGGCCACTGCGGGTGACGCGGTGACGAGTCCGGTGGTGAGGACTGCTGCTGACGCAGCGATCGCTACCTTCTTCATGGATCCCCCGATCCTTTTGGGTGTGAATGGGTATCCGTTCCACACAAGCACAGGTATCGCATGCCCGCCAGATAGCCTCGTGCTGTGACCGACCGACTCGACCGTGCCCGCATCTTCGCCGGCCAACACGACATCGACGCCCTGCTGGTGACTCCCGGAGCCGACCTGCGCTACCTCACCGGGTACGCCGCGAAGCCGCTGGAGCGGCTCACGTGCCTCGTGTTGACCCAACGGGGGTGCCACCTCGTGGTGCCCGCACTCGAACGCGCCGCCGCCGAGGCCGCCGGGGTGACGATGCCGATCGTGACGTTCGGTGAGACCGACGATCCGTACGCCATCGTGGCCGAACTCGTCGGCGATGTCTCGACCGTGGCCGTCGACGACCAGATGTGGGCGGCGCGGGTCTTTGCCCTGCAGGAGGCGCTGCCCGGTGCGGGCTTCGCCCTCGGCGGCCAGCTCGTGTCGGCGCTGCGCACGGTCAAGGACGACGCCGAGGTCGACGCCCTGCGCGAGGCCGGCGCGGCCATCGACCGCGTCCACGCCCGCATGGGCGAGTGGCTGCGCCCGGGACGCACCGAGCGCGAGGTCGGTGCCGACATCGCCCGCGCGATCGTCGAGGAGGGCCACGAGCAGGTCGACTTCGTCATCGTCGGTTCCGGCCCCAACGGTGCCTCGCCCCACCACGAAGTGTCCGACCGGGTGATCGGCGCGGGCGAGCCCGTCGTCGTCGACATCGGCGGCACGACCGCGGCCGGGTACTGCTCGGACTCCACGCGCAACTACGTCGCCGGCGGCGAGCCCGATCCCGGCTACCTGGCGATGCTCGAGGTCCTCAAGGCGGCCCAGCAGGCCCAGCGCGAGTACGCCCGTCCGGGAGTCACCGCAGAGTCCGTCGACGCCGTGGGGCGCCAGATCATTGCCGATGCGGGATACGGCGACCGCTTCATCCACCGGACCGGTCACGGTATCGGTCAGGAGACCCACGAGGAGCCCTACATCGTCGCGGGCAACGACGTCGTCCTGGAGCCGGGGATGGCCTTCTCCATCGAACCCGGCATCTACTTCGAGGGCCAGTGGGGTGCACGGATCGAGGACATCGTCGTATGCACCGAGGACGGGCTGGAAGTCCTCAACGGGACGCCGCGGGACCTCGTCCGGCTGTGAAGCACGTCCTCCTGGCAGCCGCGCTGGGCGTGGCCTCGGCCGCGGCGTACGAGCCGCTGGCCCTTCCGTTCCTCATGGTCGGCACGGTCGCCGGGCTGTTCGCCGTCGTCCGGTCGTTGCGCGATGCTCGGCGTTGGCATGTCCTGCTCGTCGGCTTCGCCTTCGGCCTGGGGTTCATGGGCCCGCTGATCTGGTGGATGAACGCCGTCGACCCGTGGGCCTGGGTCGCCCTGGTGCTGATCGAGTCCCTGCTGCTCGCCGCGATCACCCTCGTCCTGCGGGCCACGGTCCACGCGCCGTGGTGGCCGGTGTGGGCTGCGGCGGTCTGGACCACGGGGGAGCAGGTGCGCGGCGCGTTCCCGCTCACGGGCTTCCCGTGGGGCCGCCTGGCGCACACCTCGTTGGACACGCCGCTGGAGTCCTGGGTGCGTCTGGTCGGTCTGCCGGGGACCTCGTTCCTGATGGCACTCATGGCCGGGCTGCTCGTGGTCGCCGTCAGCCGACGCCGCGTGGTCGCGCTCGTGGGTGCCGCCGCGGTGCCGCTGGTGGGACTCGCGCTGCCGGTCGGGATCGCCGACGGTGGCGACCAACGGACCGTGGCCCTGATCCAGGGCAACACCCCCGGAGCGTTCCTGACGTGGCCACGGGCCGCGATCTTCCGACTGCACGCCGCCGAGACCGCGCGGCTCGACGAGCCCGTCGACCTGGTGATCTGGCCCGAGAACGGCTCCGACCTCGACGTGCGCACCGACCAGTACGCCCTCAGCCGTCTCGAGCAGCTGTCGACACAGGTCGGCGCCCCGATCCTCGTCGGCGCGATCCTGGACGGGCCCACCGACGACACGGCCTGGAACGCCTCACTGGTCGTCGACGAGAACGGCCCCGGGGATCAGGTCTACCTCAAGCAGTACCCGGTCCCGTACGGCGAGTTCGTCCCGTTCCGGCGCGAACTCGGCGGACTCGTCCCACGCTTCGATCGCGACATCCCCCGGGACATCGTCGCCGGCGACGAGGCAGGCGCGATCGACGTCGCCGACACGATCGTCGGCGTGACGATCTGCTGGGACATCGCCTACGACGCCGCCGTCCGCGGCTCGATCGACCAGGGCGCCGAGTTCCTCGCCGTCCAGACCAGCAACGCCAGCTTCATGGATTTCGGTCGCGGTGTGCAGCCGCAGCAGCAGTGGGCGATCTCGCGGCTGCGGGCGATCGAGACCGGCCGCTGGGTCACCGTCGCATCGACCAACGGGATCACCGGTGCGGTCGACCCGAGCGGTGCCATCGCGCAGCAGGCTCCCGTGAAGGAACCGGCCACGGTGGTCCAGCAGGTCCAACTCGCCCACGGCACCACCCCCGCGACGCGCTGGGGTCAGCAGTTCGCGTGGCTGATCTGCGCCGCGGCCGTGGCAGGATGGGGCCTCGGTCAGCGCCAGGTGCGAAGGGAGCGTCGATGAGGACACTGGTCGTCATCCCGACCTTCAACCGCGCGCAGGCCCCGTCGGTCACGAAATACGTTCGCCAGACCC
>CAYXFT010000142.1:0-544 GCA_964464335.1 uncultured Aeromicrobium sp. | reverse complement strand
GGCCGAGAACGTCGCCTGGATCACCGAACGTGTCCTGGTCGAACAGCCCGAGGTCGAGATCCTCGTGACGGACGACAACTCGCCGGACGGCACCGGCGAGATCGCCGACCGGCTGGCCGTCGCCGACCCGCGCATCCACGTCCTGCACCGCGAGGGCAAGGAAGGCCTGGGAGCCGCCTACCGGGCCGGTTTCGCCTGGGGCCTCGACCGGGGCTACGACGTGATCGTCGAGATGGACGCCGACGGCTCGCACCGCCCCGAGGACCTCGGCTCGCTCTTGGAGTCCGCCCGCGGGGGAGCGGCCCTCACCCTCGGGTCGCGGTGGGTGCCGGGCGGCTCGGTCGTGAACTGGCCGTTACGGCGCGAACTGCTGTCGCGCGGCGCCTCGCTGTACGCGCGGCTGATGCTCGACCTGGGGGTCAAGGACGCCACGGCGGGCTTCCGGGCGTTCCAGGCGGACACGCTCCGGGCGATCGACCTCGACTCCGTCGAGTCGCAGGGCTCCTGCTTCCAGATCGCCATGCCCCGCCAGACGCGCCGCGCC
>CAYXFT010000141.1:0-7602 GCA_964464335.1 uncultured Aeromicrobium sp. | reverse complement strand
GGGGATGGGGCTGGGCGAACCCCTCACCGCCCAGGAGGGCGAGGAACGTGCCAGTGATTTGTCGTGCCATGTCCGCATCGCTCGTGCCCTCGGCCGGAACGTGGCCGAAGTAGCGGTAGCCGTCCACGACCTGCTCCGGTGATCCTCGGCTGATGCCGAGCTGGAGTCGACCGCCGGAGATCAGGTCGGCCGCACCCGCGTCCTCGGCCATGTACATCGGGTTCTCGTAGCGCATGTCGATCACGCCGGTACCGATCTCGATGCGCGAGGTCTTGGCACCGATCGCCGCGAGCAGCGGGAAGGGCGAGCCGAGCTGCTGGGCGAAGTGGTGCACGCGGAAGTAGGCGCCGTCGGCACCGAGTTCCTCAGCCGCCACGGCCAGATCGATCGACTGCAGGAGGGTGTCGGACGCAGTCCGCGCGGCCCAACCGGGCGACTCGGACCAATGGCCGAACGACAGGAATCCGATGTTCTTCACGTCAGAGGTCAACACCGCCGCCGCCGGATCATTCCGCGTGGGAGGATTCCGGCCATGGCCGTCACCCGCCTGGTCGCCACGACCGACGCCGAGGCACTCGCCGGCGTGCTGTCACGCAACCGGGTGGCCATGGCCGAACTCGAGCCGACCCGCCCGGAGGTCTACTTCACGGCACGCGGCCAGCGCGCGATCATCCAGGACGCGTTGCGTCGCTACGAAGAGGGCGTGTCGTTCCCCCGCGTGATCCTCGGGCCGGACGACTCCGTCGTCGGTCGCATCAATCTCAACGAGATCGTGCGTGGTCCCTCGCTGAAGGGCGTCCTGGGCTATTACGTCGACGCCGAACAGCAGGGTCGAGGTCTGGCCAGCGCTGCCGTCGACGAGATCGTCGGGCTGGCTTTCGTGCGTCTGGGCCTGCACCGGATCGAGGCCGCGACGCGGGTGGACAACCCGGCCAGTCGACGTGTGCTCGAGAAGAACCGATTCATTCAGTTCGGGGTGGCACGGGACTACCTCCGGCTGGCCGGCGCGTGGCACGAACACGTGCTCTACGAGCGGATCGCCACCGACTGACCTAGCGTCGAGGGCGTGAAGACCCTCGCCCGCCTCCTGCTCGGCGGCTTCCTCGCCTTCGCCGGCATCTCGCACCTGACGTTCGCCCGCGACGAGTTCGGCGCCCAGGTCCCGAACAGCATCCCGCTCGACGAGGACTTCGTCGTGGTGGCCTCCGGGATCGTCGAGATCGCCCTCGGCGCCGCGTTGATGGCCCTGCCGCGACATCGCAAGATCGTGGGACTGGTCGTCGCCGCGTTCTTCGTCGCCGTGTTCCCCGGCAACATCGCCCAGTACGTCAACCACGCCGACGCATTCGGGCTCGACACCGATCAGAAGCGCCTGGTCCGCCTGTTCTTCCAGCCGGTGCTGGTCATCTGGGCGCTCTGGTCGACCGATGCGCTCCAGATCTTCAGCGCACGCCGCGCACGCGAAACTGAACGCTGATCCGCGGGCCCACCGCGCGACTGGTCTTCAGGACGGCGTGCTCCCACGTCCGCTGACAGCTGCCGCCCATCACCGCCAGATCGCCGTGTCCGAGGGTGAAACCGACCTGCTCTCCCCCGCCGGCGGGCCGCAGGCTCAACTTCCGGTGTGCTCCGAGCGAGAGGATCGCGATCATCGTGTCCTGGGTGCGGCTGCGGCCGATGCGGTCGCCGTGCCACGCGACGGAATCGTTGCCGTCGCGGTAGTGGCACAGGCCGGCCGTCGCGAACGGCTCCCCCAGTTCGTCGAGGTAGTACCGCGAGAGGGCATCGCGGGCCTCGTCCAGCGCCGGGTGCGGAAGTTCCGCCCCCTCGTCGTAGAAGCACAGCAGCCGCGGCACGTCGACGACGCGGTCATACATCTCGCGCCGCTCCCCCCGCCACGGCACCTCGGTGCGCAGGTGCTCGAACAGGTCGTCCGCACCGCCGACCCAGCCGGGCCGCACGTCGACCCAGGCGCCGTGGGACAACTCGTGGCGGGCCACCGCGCCGTCGAGTTCGCCGACCCGGACCTCTCCGTCGCCGTCGAGCAGCGATCCCTGGAACCACATGAATTCACCATAGAACACCTGTTCGACCCGAGGGGCCGATGTCACGGCGTGTCGGCGTGGACCGCCTGCCAGAACGCGTCCAACACGTCGGGCACGCCCGACGCGCCGAACCCCTGGCGCGTGAGCACGACGCCGGCCACGTCGGCGCCCGGATCGACCCACAGGCTCGTCCCGGTCGCGCCGTCCCATCCGAACCGCCCCGGCGTCGACGCCGGGTACCGCGCGACGCGGTCGACCCCGAGCCCCAGTCCCCAGCCCTGGCCGGGCTCGAGGAACTCGTCGGCCATGGCGCGCGCAGCGTCGCCCAAGGTCTCCGTGGTGAGCGCAACCATGCCGTGCGGGGACAACACCGGGCCGCGGGGTCCCCTGCCGCCGCGGAGCAGCATGCGCGCGAACTGCGCAAGGTCCTGCACCGTCGAGACCAACCCGGTCGCGCCGGAGCGGAACGGCGGCATCGTCGCGAGGCGCGGGTCGCCCCACGGCGCCGCCTCGACGAGGCGACCGGCGCGATTTCCGAGCCACGACGACGGGACCCGCTCGACCGAGGTCAGTTTGACCGTGTAGCCCGTCTCGGTCATGTCGAGGCGCGAGAAGATCCGATCGCGCAGGACCGCGTCGAGGTTGCGTCGCGTCACGCGCTCGAGGAAGACCGCCAGCGCGTCGTTCGAGTACTGGTAGAGCCAGCCCTCCCCCGGTTGATGGGCCATCGGCAGCGAGCCGGCCAACACCGCCCAGCGGTCGGGGCGCACCGGCGTGGGCAACCAACCGGACCCGAGTTCCCGGCGCGCGATCTCGGCCGCGAGCGCGTCGTCGGGGGCGGCCTGGCCGTCGAACCCCAGACCCAGTCCCATCTGCAGCAGGTCGCGCACGGTCGTCGGTCGCGATGCCGGCACCGTGTCGTCGAGGGCGCCCCCGCGTTCGCGCAGCACGCGCCGGTCGGCGAACTCCGGCATCCAGCGGTCGACGGGGTCGTCCAGGGCGAACAGTCCGTCCTCGGCGAGCCCGAGCGTCAGCAGGGCGACGATCGGTTTCGTCACCGAGGCGAGCCGGAAGATCGCGTCCTGCCGCAACGGGCCCACCGAGCCGTACGTGATCTCGCGCCGAGGCCCGGAGACCAGCGCCCAGACGATCCCGGGCGCGGCCATGTCCTTCGCCACATCGCGCATCGCCGCGGCCACGCGTTCTCGCCTCATGGACCGAACCTAGATCACAATGGAACTCCGTCTTCGAAAGGTGCTGCCGTGAGCAAGCCCAAGCCGCCCAAGGGTGCCGATGACTGGGTGGCGCGCCATCCCACTCGCGACCACCCCGATCGCTACAACGACAAGGGACTCCTGCGCGGCAAGGTCTACGACGAGGAGATGGAGCGACTCCAGGAACAACTCGTGCTGTTGCAGTACTGGATCCAGCAGCAGGGGCTGAAGGTCGTCGTGATCTTCGAGGGACGCGGCACGGCGGGCAAGGGCGGCGTCATCAAGCGGATCACCGAGCGCACGAGTCCTCGCACCGTCCGGGTCGCCGCGCTGCCCAAGCCGAACGAACGCCAGAAGACCCAGTGGTACTTCCAGCGCTATGTCGAGCACCTGCCCGCCGCCGGCGAGATGGTGCTGTTCGACCGCAGTTGGTACAACCGCTCGAACGTGGAGTGGGTCATGGACTTCTGCACCCCCGAGGAGCACGAGGAGTTCCTGAGGACGGCTCCGGAGTTCGAGCGGATGCTCGTGCGGTCGGGCATCACGGTCGTCAAGTACTGGTTCAGCGTCAGTTACGAGGAGCAGCGCCAGCGCTTCGAGGCGCGCAACAGCGAGCCGATCAAACGCTGGAAGCTCTCCGACATGGACCTGGCCGAGCACCGCCTGTACGTGAAGTACTCGATGGCCAAGGACACGACCTTCCAGTACACCGACATCAAGCAGGCGCCGTGGTGGGTCGTGCCGTCCGACGACAAGAAGGCGGCCCGGCTCAACTGCATCCGCCACCTGCTGTCGCTGTTCGACTACGACGACGTCGCCCCCGATGCGGTCGAACTGCCGAACATGGAGGAGATCCCGTACGTCCGGCCGCCGATCCAGGAGCAGACGTTCGTCCCTCAGACATTCTGAGGGACGTCGGCCGCAGTGCTGTCGGCGGCGTACACACGGAACAGTTGGTACGCCGCCACCGCGCACAGCACGTGCCAGATCGCGTGACCCTGCACCAGCGAGTCGGGGCGGCACCACGCACCCTGGTCGAGGTTCCAGATGACGAAGGCCACCAGCATCGTGGCCAGTGCCGCCACGCCGGCGCGCGCCACCTCAGGTGAGCGCCGCCGGCGCCACACGGTGACCTCCGCGGTCACCGCGACGATCAACAGGAGTGCGAACATCGCGTTCCCGGCGTGCAGCACCACGGGCACCGACGGTCCGCTCAGGTAGATCGCCTCGCTGACGACCAGCAGAGCCACGAAGACGGCGACGAAGGTGCCACGGCCCCAGCCGGCCCACCGCTTGAGTCCGTAGGCCGCGGCGAAGGCGCCGACGAGGAACATGCTCGTCAGGTCGAGGTGCTTGCCCACCTCGGTTCCCGTGGCGTGCATGGCCGCGCTGGCCGGACCGAGCAGCACGACGACACAGGCGTAGAAGCCGGCCAGACCGTCCATCAAGGTGGGCTGCCGCCGCGCGCGCCAACCCACCAGCAGGCCGGCCGCGACGAACGCGAGGTTGGACCACGTGTTCGCCGGCTGGTTCACCAAGCCGTCGCGCAGGGCCTCACAGAACAGGGAGCCCTCGCCGACGACCGTTCCCAGCCAGCCGCCAGCCACGGCCAGCGCCAGGGCCCCGCAGGAGACGAGCGCCGTGACGACCGCGGCGCCGAACGGATCGAGACGGGCCTCAGGCATCCACGACGCCGGACCGCGGCGTGATGACGGACTCGCTGGACCACGGGAAGTTGATCCACTGGTCGGTCAGCCGCCACGTGTACTCGGGCTTGAGCAGCGACCGCGACTTCTCGTAGATCACCGCCGTGCGGACCTCCCCGGCGTGCTCGGCGCAGATCCGGGCGACCAGTTCGAGGGTCTTGCCGCTGTCGGCCACGTCGTCGACGATCAGCACGGACAGGTCGTTGAGTTCGGCCAGGTCCAGGAACGGCGGCAGCAACGTCGGCTCGTCGAGCGTCTCGCCGATGCCGGTGTAGAACACGACGTTCATCGTGAACAGGTTCTTGCAGTCGAGCGCGTACGCGACCGAGCCGGCGGGGATCAAACCACCACGGGCGATGCCCAACACGATGTCGGGCACGAAGCCGGAGTCGGCCACCTGCTGGGACAACTCCCGGATCGCGGTGCCGTACAGGTCCCAGGTGAGGATCTCGCGCTCGTCCATGCGCACCATCGTGGCACGATGGCGACCATGGACGTCACCCGCTTCGGCCATGCCGCCGTGCTCGTGGAGGCCGCCGGCGCGCGGGTCCTCCTCGACCCTGGCGCCTTCAGCTTGCCGACCACCTTCGAGCTGACCGGTCTCGACGCGATCGTCGTGACCCACCAACATGCCGATCACCTCGATCGCGATCGCATCGAGGCCCTGGTCGCGGCGAACCCCGACGCATTGCTGCTCGCCGAACCCGAGACGGCCGCGTCCCTCGACGGCTGGACCGCGACGGCAGAGGACGCGAGCTTCGCCGTCGGCGCACTGACCCTGACCGGTGTCGGGTCGCGGCACGCCGTGATCCTGCCGTCGCTCCCGCGCGTCGGCAACGTCGGGATCCTCGTGACGGCCGACGGCGAGCCCACCTTGTTCCACCCGGGCGACACCTACGAATACCGTCCCGAGGGCGTTGACATCCTCGCCCTGCCGCTCGCCGCACCGTGGGCCAAGGTCAGCGAGACGGTCGAGTTCGTCGCGGCGGTCGCGCCCACCACGGCCTTCCCGATCCACGACTGCACCATCTCGGAGCAGGCCTACGACATCTACTGGACCCACGTCGAGAACCACGGTGGCGTCGAGGACCTGCAGCGTCTTCCCCAGGGCGGCACCCTGAACCCGCGTGGCTGAGACCACCGTCCAGCGGCCGCTCCTGCAGCGGCTGAGCGTGCCACTCATGGTCGCCGGCGGCGGGCTCGTCGCCGCACAGTCGCGCGTCAACGGTGCCCTCGCGGTCGAGCTGGGTACCGGCCTGCGGGCGGGCATCGCCGCGGCGGTCATCAGTTTCGGCAGCGGGCTGGTGCTGCTCAGCCTCACCCTCCTGCTCGCGCCCGCCGGCAGGGCGGGACTGCGTCGTCTGCGCGAGGCGGTCAGGACAGGGGCCCTCCAGCGGCGATACGTGTTCGGCGGGGCGATGGGGGCCTTCTTCGTCGCGAGCCAGGGCATCGCCGTCGGAGTGATCGGGGTGGCGCTGTTCATCGTCGTGTTCACCGCGGCGCAGTCGTTCAGCTCTCTGGCCGTCGACCACTACGGACTCGGACCGGGAGGCGCCCAACCGGTGTCGCTGCCACGTCTGGTCGCGGCGCTGTTCGCCACGGCCGGCGTCGTGCTCAAGGTGCTCGACGGCATCGGCGGCGACGTCGCGCTCGCCGCGCTGCTCGGCTGCGGTCTGCTCGCGGCCATCGCCGGCTGCCTGCAGGCGGTCCAGCAGGCCGTGAACGGCCGCGTCTCGGTGCACGCGGGGCCCTTGGGCACGACATGGAACAACTTCGCGGTCGGCACCGCCGCGCTGCTCGTGCTGTTGCTGGCCTCGCTGGCGCTGCCCGGTCACCTCGACGCACCCCCCAGCCAGCCCTGGTACTACGTCGGCGGGCTGATGGGCGTCGGCTTCATCGCGATCGCCGCGACCACTGTGCACACCCACGGCGTGCTGGTCCTGGGTCTGTCGATGATCGCCGGTCAGGTCGTCACCGCGGAAGTGCTGGACGCCCTGGATCCGGCGGTCGAGGTGACGCTGTTGGGCATCGCCGGCAGTGCCCTCACGGTGGTCGGCGTGCTCATCGCGATGGTGTTGCGACGCACACGCCAATGATTCGGCTTTATCTCACAACTGATATACCGTGGAGATCATGACCGAGAGCGACGACTACCTGGCCCGGATCGGTTCACTCATCCGGGACGCACGCCAACACTCCGGACTCACCCAGGTGCAGCTGGCCGCCGAACTGCGCACCAGTCAGAGCGCGGTGAACCGCATCGAGAAGGGCCAGCAGAACCTCACGCTGGACATGCTTGCGCGGATCGGCACCGCGCTGGACTCGGAGCTCGTCAGCGTCGGCACGACGGCCGGACCCAGCCACCTGCGGGTCAAGGGCGGCACGACGCTGTCCGGCGCGATCGACGTCAAGTCCAGCAAGAACGCCGGCGTTGCGCTGTTGTGCGCCGCGCTGCTGAACGTCGGCACCACGACGCTGCGCAAGGTCGCCCGGATCGAAGAGGTCAACCGCCTGCTCGAGGTGCTCGAGTCGATCGGTGTCCGGACCCGCTGGCTCAACGACCAGAACGACCTCGAGCTGGACGTCCCCGAACACCTCGACCTCGAGAAGATGGACGCCGAGGCCGCCCGTCGCACC
>CAYXFT010000140.1:4399-7653 GCA_964464335.1 uncultured Aeromicrobium sp. | reverse complement strand
CCATGTTCGAGCCGATCACCAGGAACAGGTCGGCGTGGTCGAAGTCGTCGTACGAGCCGGGCGGTCCGTCCGACCCCAGGGACTGCTTGTAGCCGGTGCCCGCACTGGCCATGCACAGCCGCGAGTTCGACTCGATGTTGATCGTGCGCAGGTAGCCCTTCGCGAGTTTCGTCGCGAGGTACTGCGCCTCGAGGCTCATCTGGCCCGAGACGTACAGGGCGACGGCGTCGGGACCGTGCTCGTCGATCACCGCGCGGAACCGCCGCGCGGCCGCGTCGAGGGCGGCGTCGATACCGACCTCGATCCGGTCGGCGGAACGGTCGGACCGGATCGACGCCTTCTCCATCCGGCCCGGCGCGGCCAGCAGGTCGGCGGTGGTCGCTCCCTTGGTGCACAGCCGGCCGTCGTTGGCCGGGTGTCCCGGAGTGCCGACGGCGCCCGTGACCAACGGCACGTCGTCGCGCCGGCCGATCTGCAGGGTCAGCCCGCAGCCCACCCCGCAGTACCCGCACACCGTGTCGACCCCGTGGGAGGTCCTCGTCGACGTCGTCATGAATGCCGTCAGCCCGCGACGGCCAGTCGTCCGTCCAGCGCCCGGGCGTACCGCTCGACGACGAGCGACACGAGCCGCGGATCGGGGTCCCGTTCGTCGAGCAGGGGCGAGGTGACGACGTCGGCCCCGACCCGGCCGAGCGCATCGTGGAAATGGCCCGGGGCGAGCAGGTACGAGGCGACGACCACGCGTCGGCCCGGACGCCTCGCCTCGCGCACGACGTCGGCCAAGGCGGTGCCGCAGTGGCCGACGTGACCCAGCGGCACGAGTCGGCCGAGCCGCTCGGACAACGCCGTGGCCGTGGCGCGCATGTCCGCGACCGCGCCGGGATCACTGGAGGCCGAGGCGCCCAGGACGACCGTGTCGTCGTCGCTCAGGCCGGCCTCCGCGAGCCGCTCGACGAGGACGTCGATCAGCGCCGCGTGCGGTCCCAGCGTCGGCACGGCGGCGTGCCCGTCCCGGCTGACGGCTTCCGCGATGTCGTGGTGGACGTGATGGCCCGCCGAGAGCAGCAGCGGCACGACGACCGCCTCACGGCCGTCGAGCGTCGCCATCACCTCGGGGAGCGCGGGTTCCTGCACGTCGACGAACGTGCCGACGACCTCCGACCGCGGCAGTGCGGCGCGGACGGCGTCGACGAGGGCCGCGACGGCCGCCGCACCGCGGGCCGAGCGGGTCCCGTGGCTGCAGGCGACGAGAACGGGATCGAGACTCATGAGGGTGCCTCCTGATCGGTCAGGTCGAGTCGGTAGCCGCGCTTGACGACGGTCTTGACGACCCGGCGGCCGGCGAGCGCCTCGCGCAGCCGGCCGATCGCGACGTCGACCGCGTGCGGATCGGTGGATTCCCCGGGCAGGACGCACAGCACGTCCTCGCGGGAGAAGACGGCGCCCGGTTCGGAGGCCAGCAGCCGCAGGATCGCCACGCCGGTCGGCGAGAGGGCGAGCACCTCGTGGTCGATCGTGGCCGCGGTGGCGTGGACGCGCAGCCGGCCGTCGGGAAGGTCGACGCCGAGGTCGTCACGCCCGAAGTGCAGGACGACCGAGCGCACGAGCGCACCGAGCCGACCTCGGTCGGGGACGAGCGGATCGAAGCCGGCGACGGCGAGTGGTTCGGCGGTGACCGGACCGACGGTCGCCATCAGGAGCCGGCCCGACCCGGCGAGGTCGAGGATCGTGTCGAGCCGGTCCTGGTCGCGCACGGCCGACAACCAGGCGGTGGCCCCCGGCGAGGAGGTGAAGACCACGCAGTCGAAGCCGCCGGCGGCGACGTCACAGACGGACTGCTCGACGGCGATCGGGTCCGGCGGCGGTCCCCAGCGGTAGACCACGAGCGGAACGGTCGAGGCGCCGGCGGCCGTCAGCGCCGACTCGAGCCCGTCGTCGCCGGCGCCGTGGTGCTGCACCGCGATCCGCATCCCCCCGACGCCCTCGGTGACGAGGTATTCCGCCATCTCGCGGGAGGTCTCGGACTCGGCGACCCAGTCCGTCACCAGGCCCGCCGCCTGGATCGCGCCCCGGGCCTTGGGTCCACGGGCCACGATCCGGGTGTCCTCCAACACGGCATGCAGGGGTTCGAGCAGCCCGACGGACTCAGCGGTCTCGAGCCAACTGCGGAATCCGATCGCCGTCGTGACGACCACGAGGTCCGGTGGCGTCGCGATGAGTTCCTCGGTGCGCCGCACGAGGGTGTCCTCGTCGATGTGGGCCTCGACGCCGAGGGTCGCCGCGGCGTGCACCTGGGCGCCGCGGCGGACGAGCGCGCTGGCGAGATCGGTCGCACGACGTTGCGCCGTCGTGAGGATGCGCGTCCCCGCCAGCACCGGCCCGTGAGGGGTCATGCGCTGCTCCGGCGCAGCCACACGACCTCGTCGCGGACCTCGACGTCCCAGTGCCCGAGCGAGACCTCGGGATCGTCCAGGCAGGCGCCCGTACGGAGGTCGAAGACCTGCTTGTGCAGCGGCGAGGCGACGGTCGGCACGTCGCCGCGCGAACCGACGAGACCGCGCGCGATGACGTTGGCCCCCGTGAACGGATCGCGGTGGCCGACGGCGCAGACCTCGCCCTCGGCGAGCCGGAACAGGGCGACCTGGTCACCGTCGACCAGCGCGGCCGCGCCCCGGTCGATCCACAGCCGGTCCACCGTGCAGACCGCGGTCCAGTCACTCATGCCGTGACCTCCGCGCCGGAGCGGATCGGCAGCGTGCCACCGGCGATGACGACCGGCCCCGCGGGCCGACGCTGACCTCGTTCCTCGACATAGGCCAGGTCGGGATCGGGGGTGTCCGGGGCGTTCACGAACGACCCGAACTGCGCGAGCTTCTCCGGATCGGCGAGCGTCTGGGCCCACTCGTCGGCGTACGTGTCCACGTGCGCCGCCATCTGGGCGTCCAGCTCGGCGCCGATGCCGAGCGAGTCCTCCAGCACGACCTCCCGCACGTGGTCGATGCCGCCCTCGACGGCCTCGATCCACGGTGCGGTGCGCTGCAACCGGTCGGCCGTGCGCACGTAGTAGAGCAGGAAACGGTCGATCGCCCGGACGAGGTCGTCGGTCGAGAGGTCCTCGGCGAACAACTGCGCATGCCGCGGGGTGAAGCCGCCGTTGCCGCCGACGTACATGTTCCAGCCCTTGTCGGTGGCGATGACGCCGACGTCCTTGCCGCGCGCCTCGGCGTCTCCGGCTGCGCCCGCGAGTGCGCCGA
>CAYXFT010000140.1:0-4389 GCA_964464335.1 uncultured Aeromicrobium sp. | reverse complement strand
CACTCGCGGGCGCAGCCGGAGACGCCGAGCTTGATCTTGTGCGGCGACCGCAGGCCGCGGTACCGCAGTTCGAGAGCCACGGCCAGGCCGACCGAGTCCTGGACGCCGTACCGGCACCAGGTCTGACCGACGCACGACTTCACCGTGCGCAGGCTCTTGCCGTAGGCGTGCCCGGACTCGAAGCCGGCGTCGACGAGCCGCTTCCAGATCGCCGGCAGCTGGTCGATGCGGGCGCCGAACAGGTCGATGCGCTGGCCGCCCGTGATCTTCGTGTAGAGACCGAAGTCGGCGGCGACCTGTCCGATGACGATGAGCCCCTCGGGGGTGACCTCGCCGCCGGGGATCCGCGGGACCACTGAGTAGGTGCCGTCCTTCTGAAGGTTGGCCATCACGTGGTCGTTGGTGTCCTGCAGCCGGGCGTTCTCGCGGTCCAGGACGTGGCCGCGACCCAGCGTCGACAGGATCGAGGCGGCGACCGGGCGGCAGATGTCGCACCCGTTGCCCCGGCCGTGGCGGGCGATGAGGTCGCTGAACGTCGTGACACCGGTCATCGCGGCGACCTCGTAGAGCTCGCTGCGGGACATGTCGAAGTGCTCGCACAGGGCGTTGCTGACGCTGATGCCCTGTGCCTCGAGTTCGGCGTTCACGATCTGCTTGACCAGCGGCACGCAGGAACCGCAGCTGGTGCCGGCCTTCGTGCAGTTCTTGACGCCGGCCAGGTCGGTGCACTCGCCGCCGCTGATCGCGCAGCGGATCGTGCCCGCGGTGACGTTGTTGCACGAACAGACCGTCGCCTCGTCGGGCAGCGAACCGCTGGACGGCGGCTCGACCCCGTCGGGCATCAGCCACGCGGCCGGGTCTCCTCCGAGCGCACTGCCGACCATGGGCCGCAGGTTCGTGTAGGCCGAGGCGTCGCCGATGAGCATGCCGCCGAGCAGCGTCGAGGCGTCGTCGCTCATCACGAGCTTCTTGTAGACCCCGGCGAGCGGATCGGCGTAGACGACCTCGAGGCTGCCGCCCTGGGTCGCGAAGGCGTCGCCGAAGCTGGCGACGTCGACGCCCATCAGCTTGAGCTTGGTCGACAGGTCGGCGCCCGTGAACTCGGCCGAACCGCCCAGCAGCCGGTCGGCGACGACCTCGGCCATCGTGTAACCCGGTCCGACCAGGCCCCAGACCCGGTCGGCGATACAGGCGACCTCGCCGATCGC
Organism: uncultured Aeromicrobium sp.; assembly: GCA_964464335.1. Taxonomy (GTDB): domain Bacteria; phylum Actinomycetota; class Actinomycetes; order Propionibacteriales; family Nocardioidaceae; genus Aeromicrobium. Next base: position 3,181 of record CAYXFT010000140.1, on the reverse strand, counting down.
CGACACGTGCTCGTCGCTCGTGCGGCACGCCGCGTCGGCCATGACGCCACCGCGCGGATGGACGTCGAGACCGGCCTCGCGGGCCAGTTCGTCGCGCGGCCGCACGCCCGTCGCGAAGACGACGACGTCGGCCGGGATCGTCTCGCCGTCGGCGAAGGTCATCCGGCCGACCTTCTTCGTGCCCCGTCCGGTCCGCAGGGACGAGGTCGCCGTCGAGGTTCGGACCTCGACGCCCAGCCCTTCGATGAGACGCTGGAGCGCCTGCCCACCGGCGAGGTCGACCTGGACGGGCATGAGCCGGTCGGCGAACTCGACCACGGTGCAGTCGGCCCCCAGTTCACGCAGGGCGCCGGCGGCCTCGAGCCCGAGCAGGCCACCGCCGATGACCACGCCGCGGGCGGGGTGCCCGAGCTGGGCCGCCCGATCGCGCACCCAGGCACGCAGTTCGGCGACGTCGTCGACCGTGCGGTACACGAAGCACCCCGGCAGGTCGGACCCGTCGACCGGCGGCACCGCCGCGTACGAGCCGGTGGCGAGCACCAGTTCGTCGTAGCTCTCCTGGCGGCCGTGGACCGTGATGGTGCGCGCCTCCCGATCGATGCCCGCGACCTTGGCGTTGCGGTGCAGCCGGACACCCGGCGTGCGCCACAGCGACTGGTCCCCCAGCAGCAGGTCGTCGGGATCGGCCACCGTGAAGAAGGAGGTGAGCGCGACCCGGTCGTACGGGGGCCGGCTCTCCTCCCCGAAGACCTCGATGTCCCACGACTCGGTGGCACCGCGCTCGACGAGTGCCTCGACGAGGCGCCGCGCCACCATTCCGGCACCGACCACGATCAGTCTCTTGCGTGTCATGTGCCTCAGCGTCCTTGGCGCACGTTTCGGTCCCTGTTACCTGACGTAACACCGTGTGAACTTTTCTCTCACGGCCGTCACCCCTCGCCTGTGAGCAGTTCGTTCCCGTTCGGTTACGCCGCGGCACGGTTTCGCGAAACGTCCCGTCCCTAGCGTCGGTCGCGACCCGCACCGACCGCGTCAGGAGTCCTGATGACCACCACGATCACCACGTCCACCCTCGTCCAACGGCGCGGCCGCTGGATCGATGGCTGGAATCCCGAGGACCGCGACCAGTGGGACACCGAGGGACGCGCCATCGCCCGACGCAACCTCGTCGTCTCGGTGTTCGCCGAGTTCTTCGGCTTCATGATGCTCGGCGTGTGGAGCATCGTCGTGCCGAACCTCGGCGCCGCGGGGTTCGACTACACCGCGAACCAGCTCTACTGGCTGATCGCGCTGCCGGGCCTGACCGGTGCGGTGATGCGCGTCCTCTACACGTTCATGGTGCCGGTCTTCGGCGGTCGGAACTGGACGGTGATCTCGTCGCTGCTGCTGCTGATCCCGGCCTCGGGCCTGGCGTGGGCGGTCAGCGATCCGACGACACCGTTCGGCCTGATGCTCCTGGTCGCGTCGCTGGCCGGCCTCGGCGGCGGCAACTTCGCGTCGTCGATGGTCAACATCTCGTTCTTCTACCCCCAGCGGGAGAAGGGTCGCGCGTTGGGCATCAACGCCGCCGGCGGCAACCTCGGCACCGGCATCGTCCAGTTGGTCGTGCCGCTGATCATCACGACGGGAGCGGGCCTCGCCCTCGAACGCGCCGGCCTGATCTTCATCCCCGCGGCGATCATCGCGGCCCTCGCGGCGTTCCTGGTGATGAACAACCTGTCCCATGCGCACTCGGACCTGAAGAGCTTCGCGCTGGCCGTGCAGAACCCGCACACCTGGATCATCTCGTTCCTCTACATCGGCACGTTCGGCTCGTTCCTGGGCTTCTCGCTGACCTTCCCGACGCTGATGAAGGCGCTGTACCCGGAGGTCCCGATCCAGCTGGCATTCGTCGGCGCGGTCACCGGCGCGCTGGCCCGGCCGCTCGGCGGGGCGCTGGCCGACCGGCTCGGCGGCACCCGCGTCACGATGCTGTCGTACGTGGCGATGGCGCTGGGCGTGGTCGGTCTGGTGCTGACGCTCGACGGTGCCGGGTTCGGTCTCTTCCTGGGCCTGTTCCTGGTGCTGTTCGGCGCTTCGGGCATCGGCAACGGCTCGGTCTACCGGATGATCCCGATCGCGTTCCAGATCGGCGCGCAGGACGAGGCGTCTGTCGCCCGAGGACACCGCGCGGCAGCCGGCTGCATCGGCATCGCGGGCGCCGTGGGCGCACTCGGTTCGTTCTTCGTGCCGCGCACGTTCGCCGCGCTGGGCATCGAGAACGGCTTGTGGACGTTCGCCGCAGTCTACGTCGTGATGCTGGTCGTGGCCTGGGGCGTCTACGCCCGCCCCGGCACCGAGACCCACGCCGCCCGGGTCTGACCGGTGATCTCGATACACCGTCTCGCTCCGCTCGCCGGCACTCGATCAGCGGGACCCGGCGGTCGAGTAGCCGACGAGCGCAGCGAGACGCGTATCGAGACCATCAGCCGGACCCGGCGGTCGAGTAGCCGACGAGCGCAGCGAGACGCGTATCGAGACCATCAGCCCGAAAACCCCACACCCGGCGACCCCACCCGGGGTCAGACGACGATGCTGACCAGCTTGGGGGCCTTCACGATGACCTTGCGGATCTCGCGGCCGTCGATCGTGCGGACGACGTTCGGCTCGGCGAGGGCCAGCGCCGTCAGGGCCTCGTCGTCGACGTCGGCGGGGACCTCGAGCTTGCCGCGGACCTTGCCCAGCACCTGCACGACGCACGTCACCAGATCCTGGACGAGATACTGCGGGTCCGCGGTCGGCCACGTCTCGTACGTGAGCGTCTCGTCGTGGCCCAGTCGCGACCACAACTCCTCGCCGACATGCGGCGCGAACGGCGCCAACATCAGCACGAGCGGTTCGACGGCCGCGCGGGAGCGGACCGACTCCTTCGTCAGGTGGTTCGTCAACTCGATGAGCTTGGCGATCGCGGTGTTGAACCGCAGTTCGCCCATGTCCTCGGTGACACCGGCGATCGTCTGGTGCACCACACGCAGGGTCGCTTCCGACAGGGACTCGTCGTCGACGAGCGTGGCCCCGGACTCCTCGTCGACCGCGAGCCGCCAGACCCGCTGCAGGAAGCGCTGCGAACCGACGACGGCCCGGGTCTCCCACGGACGCGACTGGTCGATCGGCCCCATGCTCATCTCGTAGACGCGCAACG
>CAYXFT010000139.1:0-7723 GCA_964464335.1 uncultured Aeromicrobium sp. | reverse complement strand
CAACTCGACGCCGATCGCGTCGAGGTGACCGAGTTGTCCAAGGCGCAGGCCGAGTACCTCGGCGTCGACGTGGCGGGTCCGTACAAGTCGGACCACTACCGCTACTGACATGTCGCAGCGCCGCCCGAAGCACGATCGTGTGCTGGTCGTCGACGACGATGCGTCGTTGGCCGAGATGCTCGCGATCGTGCTCGAGGGGGAGGGTTTCCGCACGCGCGTCGTCCGCACCGGCGACGGCGTGATGGCCGAGTTCGAGGACTTCAAGCCCGACGTGGTCCTGCTCGACCGGATGCTCCCGGGTCTGGACGGCATGGAGGTGTGCCGGCGGATCCGGGACGTCTCGGGTGTGCCGATCATCATGCTCACGGCCAAGGGCGACACCAGCGACATCGTCGACGGTTTCGAGGTCGGCGCCGACGACTACATCACCAAGCCGTTCCGCAACAACGAGCTGATCGCGCGGATCCGGGCCCGGCTGCGCCGCACCGATCCGCTCGCCACGCGGATCGAGTTCGGTGCGATCACCCTCGACCCGCAGGCGCACAGCGTCACCCGGGACGGCCGACCGGTGTCCTTGACCCCGCTGGAGTTCGACCTGCTGGCCTGCCTGATCTCGGCTCCCGAGCAGGTCTTCAGCCGCGAGGTGCTGCTGCAGAAGGTCTGGGGATACCACCACCCGGGGGACACCAAGCTCGTCAACGTGCACATGACCCGGCTGCGACAGAAGATCGAGGACGACGCCGACGATCCGCGGGTGATCCGCACCGTCCGCGGCGTCGGTTACCAGGCGATCGAGCCGGCGACCCCCTGATGCGCCGGCTCATCCGCCTGTGGCGGCGGTCGCTGCGCTTCCGGGTCGTGATGAACACCGTCCTGCTCAGCACCGCGGTGATCTTGGTCGTGGGCTGGGCCCTGCTGCGCGACGTCGCCGGCGGACTGGCCGAGAACCGGCGTGACGCGGTCATCGCCGAGGCGCGGGCCGGGTTCGAGCAGGCGCAGTCCCAACTCGACGCGGCGGTCGACGTCGAGCCGACTCCGCAGTCGCAGGCGCTGACCCAGCTCGTCGACTCCCTGGCGGCGACCCGCGGCGAGAACCGGTCCTACGAACTCGTGCTGCAGGGGCCGTTGGGTCAACCCGGCGGGGCGCCGGTGCGCGCGTCCGGCGACGTCGGCATCGACGACGTGCCCGCCGGTCTGGTCGAGGAGGTCGGCTCCGAGCAGGGCACCTTCTGGACGTTCTCGGAACTCTCGACGCTTGGCGCCGACGGTGAGACTCCGGTCGTGACGGTCGGCAGCCGCGTCACCGCGCCCGGCTCGAACGACCAGTACGCGCTCTACTACATCTACTCGATGGCCGACCAGCAGGAGACGCTCGACCTGGTCCGCAACGCCCTGCTCGCCGGTGGCGCGGTGTTGCTCGTGATGGTCGCCTTGGTCGCGTGGCTCGTCGCCCGGCAGGTCGTCGATCCGTTGCGGCTGGCGCGCCGCATCGCCGAACGGTTCGCGGCCGGCAACCTCGAGCAGCGCATGCACGTGCGGGGCGAGGACGACATCGCCCGGCTCGCCACGGCGTTCAACCAGATGGCCGAGAGCCTGCAGAGCCAGATCCGCCGGCTGGAGAACCTGTCGCGGCTGCAGCAGCGGTTCGTCTCGGACGTCTCGCACGAGTTGCGCACCCCGCTCACGACGGTGCAGATGGCCAGCCAGGTCCTGTTGAACGCTCGCGGCAGCTTCGATGCGCAGACCGCCCGATCGGCCGAACTGCTGCACACCGAACTCGACCGGTTCGAGGACCTGCTCTCCGACCTGCTCGACCTGAGCCGGTTCGACGCGGGCGCGGCGACTCTCGAACTCGACCCCGTCGACCTGGCCGAGATCGCCCGGGCGGCCGCCGGCAGCGAGGCGCTCTCGCGCGCCGGGATCGTGGGACGCGCCCATGGCGTGAACCGCCCTGCCGTGGTCGATGCCGACATCCGGCGCGTCGACCGCATGGTGCGCAACCTCATCGTGAACGCCTCTCGCTACAGCAAGTCCGCCAGCGTCGACGTGATCGTCTCGCAGGCGCCCGACCGCGTCTCGCTCGCGGTGCGCGACCACGGGATCGGCATGACGGCCGAGGAGGTGCGCCGCGTGTTCGACCGCTTCTGGCGCGGTGACCCGGCCCGCTCGCAGGGTGGCACCGGCCTGGGGCTGGCGATCGCCCGCGAGGACGCGGCCCTGCACGGTGGCACCCTCGAGGTGTGGTCGCGCGAGAACCGGGGCACCGAGTTCGTCCTGACCCTGCCGCGCTCGGCGGGCGAACGCGTCTGGGAACCGGTCACGAAGTCGGTGTACTCATGAACGCTCGAGGTGGGCTGCGGCGCGTGGTGATGGGCAGGTCCGGCCACCGCGTGGCTGCAGGGATCCGGTGGTTCGCCGTGGCGGTGACGGTCTCGGCCTTGGTCGCCGGCTGCGCCGGGATCCCGACGTCCGGGCCCGTCGAGCGGGTCGAGGACGAGTCGGGCCTGGGGGAGAGCACCGTCCGGTACACCCCGGCCGGACCCGCTCCCGGAGCCAGCGAGCAGCAGATCGTGACGGGCTTCCTCGACGCGATGCTGGCGTATCCCGTCACGCACCGGGTCGCGGCCCAGTACCTCACGCCCGAGGCCGTTCGGGCTTGGCGTCCCGGCGACCACACCACCGTCTACACGAGCGCCGACGTGTTCTCCACGCAGCGCGGTCGGGCCTGGGTGGACCTCGACGCCGAGTCCCGGCTCGATGCGCAGGGTCGGCTGAGCCACGACACCGGATCGAATCGTCTGGACATCGATCTGGAGCAGATCGAGGGGGAGTGGCGGATCGCCACACCTCCCGATGGCGTGCTCGTCAGCAGCGACTGGTTCGACGACTACATGCGGCCGTTCGACCTGTACTTCCTCGACGACGACGGAGAGCGGGTCGTCACCGTGCCCGTCCATGAGGTCGTCGGTGACCAGTTGGCGACGTCGCTCATGACGAGCCTGGCGATCGGCCCGGGGCGCCTGGATCCGCCGGGACTGACGACGGCGGTCCCGCCGACCGAGGACCTCCGGTCCTCGGTGCCCGTGGTCGAGGGCGTCGCCCAGGTCGACTTCTCCACCCGCGTGGGCGACCTCTCCACCGAGAACCAGAAACGACTCTCCGCCCAGATCGCGTGGACCCTGCGCCAGATCCCCGCGGTCACGGACGTCCAGATCACCGGCGACGGCACCGTGGTCGCGCCCAACGGAGATGCGATCCAGGACGCCTCCGGTTGGGCGTCGTTCGGCCCGGACAAGTCGCGCCGGTGGGCGATCGCCGTGGCGGACGACGTGGCCCAACAGGTCGACCGTGATTCCCGCGAACCGCTGCCGGGCGCGTGGGGTGCCGATGCCGAGGGCGCGGCCATGGTCACCACCGGTGGTGATCGCACCGCTGGCGTGTGGACCGACCGCGCACGCGTCACCGATGCCGCCGGTCGCGACCCGGTCGAGGTCTCGGGCTCGCGTTTCCTGCGCCCGGTCGTCGACGTGGAGGACCTCGCCTGGCTCATCGACCGACCCGGGGGCGCGGCCCGCGTGCGCGTCTCGGACGGGGCCACGGTCGTGCAGGTCTCCGCTCCCGGCCTGCCGCAGGTCAGCTCGTTCTCGGTTTCGCCGGACGGTGCCCGGTTTGCCGCGACCGCGGACGGCGCCCTGCTCGTCGGGGAGATCGAGCGGCGCGACGACGAGGTCGTCGGGCTCACCCGACCCTCGCGGATCCCCACGGACGAGGCTGCTCGGCAGGTCGTGTGGGTGCAGAACGCCCGGGTGGCCTATCTGGGACCGGGCGACTCCCAGGTGCAGTCGGTGCGGATCGACGGGACGGGGCCCGTCTCGGGCTGGCCCGGCGGCGGGCAGTTGCTGGCGGACGTCCAGCCCACGGCGCTACTGTCCACGGCGGCCCCGGAGGCGGACCTGTACGTCCTGGGCGCCGACGGGTCGTTGTGGGTGCTGGACCGGTCGCGGTGGGTCGAACTCGGCCTCGACCGGGTCCGCGGTATCGCCTGAGCGCTGTCCACAGGTCGGCTCGACGGCCTCGACCGGAGGTCCGTCGCGCGTCGAGACTGGCCCGATGCGTGAACTCTGGGAGTCCGCGGCCGACCTGGTGCTCGGCCTGCAGTGCCCGGCGTGTGGGGCGCCCGCCACCGGGATCTGCCGCCCTTGCGCCGGCCGGATCACCCCCGCGCCGTGCGAGGTGCCCGTGCCCGGGCTCGAGGTCGTCGCCGCGGGGAGACACGCCGACCTGCTGCGCGACGCGGTGCTCGACTGGAAGGTCGGCGGCCATGCAGGCCTCGACGCGTTGATGGCCCATCACCTCGCCTCGGCGATCGTGCCGCTGCTGGGCGAACGCGCTGCCGTGGTCCTCGTCCCGGTGCCCACGACGCGCCGGTCGCGCCGCGAGCGAGGTCGGGACCTGGTCGGCGACCTGGCTCGCGGCACCGCGACGTCGCTGGCCGTCGCGGGGGTCGAGGCCTCCGTCGTCCGGGCCCTGCGGCTCGTCCGCCAGCCTGCTGACCAGCACGACCTCGGGCCTGCGGCACGACGCCGCAACGTGGCCCGGAGCATGCACGCGGCCCACCAGCCGCGCGGGCCCGTGGTGCTGGTCGACGACGTCGTCACGACCGGAGCGACGTTGCTCGAAGCCGCGCGGGCCCTGCGAGCAGGAGGGCCGGTCGACATCCTCGGCGCAGCGGCGGTCGCGGCGGCGAGACGAGAGGTCTGAGCGGTGGCGAGTCACCCCGTTCACGGGCTACGGTCGAAGGAACCCAGTAAGTTCGGGAACTCGCAACGGAGCAAGGAGTCGAACATGGAAATCGTCGTCACCGGTCGCAACAGTGAGATCTCGGAGCGCTTTCGCTCTCACGTCGCCGACAAGCTCCAGCGGATCGAGAAGTTCGACGGCCGCCAGCGCATCAACCGCGTCGAGGTCGAGGTGACGCACGCGAACAACCCCCGCCAGCACGACAAGGCCGCGAAGGTCGAGATGACGCTGCTCTCCCGCGGTCCCGTGGTGCGGGTCGAGGCGGCGTCGACCGACCAGCACTCGGCGCTCGACGCGGCGATGGACAAGCTCGAGGCCCGGCTGCGCCGCGTGGTCGAGCGCAAGCGCAATCATCGCGACCGCCACGGCGATGATGCGTTCGAGGCGGCCACGGCCGACCTCGCGCGGGCGGCGAGCGAACCCGACGACGACGGTCCGCAGGTGCGCCAGGTCGCCACCATCGAGGTGCAGGGCGACGGACCTCTCGTCGTGCGCGAGAAGGACCACGACTCGCCGGCCATGACCCTCGACCAGGCCCTCTACGAGATGGAGCTCGTGGGACACGACTTCTTCCTGTTCGTCGAGAAGGATTCGATGAAGCCGAGCGTCGTGTACCGGCGCAAGGGGTACGACTACGGCGTCATCCGATTGACGGTCAAGGAGTAAACGCCCCGGACGTGGCATGATCGGACCCGTGAGCACGAGTGGGGATGCCATCCGGGTGTTGCTCGTCGATGACCAGGAACTCTTCCGGCGCGGCGTGACGATGGTCCTGGGTGCCGACGGGGGATTCGAGATCGAGGACGTCGACGACGGCGACGCGGCATTGGAACGCATTGCCGAGGAGCCGTTCGACGTGGTGCTGCTGGACGTCCGGATGCCCGGTCGCAGCGGTGTCGAGATCTGCGGCGCGATCAAGGAGACCGCACCGACCACCGGCATCATCATGCTGACCGCGAGCGACGACGAGGCCGACCTCTACGAGTCGATCAAGGCCGGCGCGGCGGGGTACCTGCTCAAGGACGGGTCGACGTACGACCAGGTCGCCGAGGCCGTGCGCCTGGTGGCGGCGGGCCAGTCGCTGATCAGCCCCAGCATGGCCACCAAGTTGCTCGACGAGTTCGTCCACATGGCCAAGGGCCCGGCGCCGGCGACCACGTTGACCGCGCGCGAATTGCAGGTGCTGCGCCTCGTGGCCCACGGCAAGAGCAACCGCGACATCGCGACCGAGTTGTTCATCAGCGAGAACACGGTGAAGAACCACATCCGCAACATCCTGGAGAAGCTGCAGATGAAATCGCGCATGGAGGCGGCGATGTTCGCCGTGCGCAGCAAGCTCATCGACGACGTGCTGTGAGGCTGACGCCTCTCCACGCCCGCCGGATCGCACTGGCTGCCCAAGGTTTCACCCGGCCGTTGCCCGACGAGGTCCGACGCAGCCACGTCGCCGCCGTCGCCCGACGGCTCGGCTTCTTCCAGATCGACTCGGTCAACGTGTTGCAGCGCGCGCACTACCTGCCGCTCTACTCGCGGGTGGGACCGTACGACGTCGACCTGCTGCATCGCGCCGCGGGTCGTTCACCGCGGCTGTTGTTCGAGTACTGGGCGCACGAGGCCGCCCTCGTCGACGTCGAGCTGTGGCCGGCGATGTCCCACAAGATGCGGTCGGGTCGCGGCATGTGGGGCGGCATGGCCCAGCTCGCGGCCGAGCAGCCCGACCTCGTCGAGCAGGTGCACGCGGCCGTGGGCCGGTTCGGCCCGGTCACCGCGCGCGAACTCGACGCCCGACTCGGCGGTGCCGAACGCACCCGCGACCAGTGGGGCTGGAACTGGTCCCAGACCAAACACGCCTTGGAGTACCTGTTCTTCGTCGGTCGCGTGACCGCCGCGCGACGCAACGCCGCCTTCGAGCGTGAGTACGACCTGCCCGAGCGGGTCCTGCCCGCCCGCGTGCAGACCCTGCCCGAACCCTCCGACGACGAGGCCCACCTGACTCTCGTGGGTCACGCCGCCCGCGCCCTGGGTGTCGGCACCGCCCAGTGCCTGCGCGACTACTTCCGGCTCTCGCCCGAGCCGACGAAGCGGGCGATCGTCGCGTTGGTCGCCGACGGCACTCTCGAGCCGGTCACGATCGACGGCTGGAACCGGCCTGCCTACCTGCACGTGCAGGCCACGCGGCCGCGTCGGGTCCACGCGCGGACGCTGCTCAGCCCGTTCGATCCGTTGGTGTTCGAGCGCACCCGCACCGAGCGGCTCTTCGACTTCCGGTACCGGATCGAGATCTACGTGCCCGAACCCCAGCGGGTCCACGGCTACTACGTGCTGCCGTTCCTGCTCGGGGACCGGCTCGTCGCCCGCGTCGACCTCAAGGCCGATCGCGCTGCCGGCAGGCTCGTCGTGCCCGGTGCGTTCGCGCAGGACGACGCCCCGCCGGAGACGGCGCAGGAGTTGGCTGCGGAGCTGCGGCGGATGGCCGAGTGGCTGGGTCTGGGCGAGGTCGAGGTCGGTGAGCGCGGCGACCTCGTGTCCGCCCTGCGAACGTTGGTGTAGCACCCGTCTCGGTGTGAGGCCGGGGGTCCTAGGATGGGCGGGTGCCGAAGATCATCGACAAGATCCTGCGTGCGGGTGAGGGCAAGATCCTCAAGCGACTCGACGCCATCGCCGACCAGGTCAACGCCCTGGCGGACGAGTTCGAAGCCATGAGCGACGACGAACTGCGCGCCATGACAGCAGAGTTCCGCGAGCGCCTCGACGATGGCGAGACGCTCGACGACCTGCTGCCGGAAGCGTTCGCCACCGTGCGTGAGGCCTCGTGGCGGGTCCTGGGACAGCGACACTTCGACGTCCAGATCCTCGGCGGCGCGGCCCTGCACCTGGGCAACATCGCCGAGATGAAGACCGGTGAGGGCAAGACCCTCGTCGC
>CAYXFT010000138.1:0-7741 GCA_964464335.1 uncultured Aeromicrobium sp. | reverse complement strand
GGGCAGGTTGGTGAGGCCGACGTCGATCAGGCCGTGCACCTCGGGGTCGCCCGGCCCGCGCAGGTCCCGTTCGCAGTACGGCGCGTGCTCCAGCAGTTGCCCGAACCGCGACAGGTACCGCTTGGGCGGCCCGATGTGGCTGGAGGCCTCGATGCAGTACGCGCGGACCGCACCGTCCGGCACCCAGCGGTGGGTGGTGGCGCGCGGCACGATCAAGTAGTCGCCCGGCCCGAACGGCAGCGGGCCGAAGACCGTCTCGAGAACACCGTTCCCGGCCTCGATGAAGACGCACTCGTCGCCCGTGGCGTTCCGGTACAGCGGCGACGCGTGCGATCCCACGGCGTACGAGATCCGCACGTCTGCGTTGCCGAGCACGAGCCGGCGGCCGGTCACGAGGTCGCGTTCGGCGTTGTCGAACAGCGCGTGCAGCGTGAGGTGGCGTGGCAGCAGCGGCTCGTTCGGGGTCGTCGACTGTTCGGGCAACTGCCACGTCCTCGCCTCGACGATCGCCGACGGGACACCCCGGTGGTAGAGCAGGGAGGAGTCCGAACTGAATCCCTCCTCGCCCATCAGCTCCTCGCGATACCACGAGCCGTCGGCGGCACGGTGCTGGGTGTGCCGCTTGGGCGGCACACTCCCCTGTTGGCGGTAGTGGGCCATGTCAGCCGTCCTCCTGCCTAGAAGTTCCCTCGGAGTGCCTGCTCCCGCTCGATCGCCTCGAACAGGGCCTGGAAGTTCCCCTTGCCGAAGCCCAGCGAGCCGTGACGTTCGATCAGTTCGAAGAACACCGTCGGCCGGTCGCCGACGGGCTTGGTGAAGATCTGCAGCAGATAGCCGTCCTCGTCGCGGTCGACGAGGATGCCGCGGTCCTGCAGCGCCTCGATCGGCACGCGCACCTCGCCGATGCGTGCCCGCAGGTCCTGGTCGGTGTAGTACGAGTCGGGGGTGGCCAGGAACTCGACGCCGGCGGCGCGCAGCGCGTCGACCGTCGCGAGGATGTCGTGCGTGGCGAGTGCCAGGTGTTGGGCGCCGGGTCCGCCGTAGAACTCCAGGTACTCGTCGATCTGGGACTTCTTCTTGCCGACAGCCGGCTCGTTGAGCGGGAACTTCACCCGGTGGTTGCCACTGGCCACGACCTTGCTCATGAGAGCGCTGTACTCGGTGGCGATGTCGTCGCCGACGAATTCGGCCATGTTCGTGAAGCCCATGACGCGGCGGTAGAAGTCGACCCAGTCGTCCATGCGGCCGATCTCGACGTTCCCGACGACGTGGTCGAGCGCCTCGAAGATGCGCTCGGGGGCGCCCTCGGGCCGCCGCATCGCCGAGCGGCGCGTGACGTAGCCCGGCAGGTACGGACCGGAGTACCGACTGCGGTCGATGAGCGAGTGGCGAGTCTCGCCGTACGCCCCGATCGCGGCCATCCGCACGGTCCCGTGCTCGTCCGTGACGTCGTAGGGCTCCTCGACGATCGAGGCGCCCTGCTCGCGCGCGTGCTCGATGCAGGCGTCGACGTCGGGCACCTCGAGCGCGATGTCGACGATCCCGTCACCGTGACGGCGATGGTGGTCCATCACGGGGCTGTCGGGCGCCACGCCACCCTTGAGTACGAACCGCACCGCACCACTGACCAGCACGAAGGCGTGGTGGTCGCGGTTGCCGGTCTCGGGACCGGAGTACGCCACGAGCTCCATCCCGTAGGCCGACATGAAGAAGTGCGCGGACTGCGTCGCGTTGCCGACGTTCCACACGATCGCGTCCCACCCGGTGACCGGAAAGGGATCGGAGGCCGGGTCGTGCTCGACGAGGCCGACCAGTTGCTGCAGCTGGTCCAGGTCCAGGTGCGCGAGGCGTTCGGTGTCCGTGAGGTCGAGGGTCATGTGATCCAGAACACATCGTCGCGGCCGAGTGGGCAACCGGTGCACTCAGAGGTGACCAGACCTGACAGTTCACGGCGGTATCTGGGTACACAACTGGTCAGATTGCTACCCTGAACGCATGCTGGACAGACTGGATGTCGCGCTCATCGAGGCCATGCAGGAGAACCCACGCGTCGGAGACCTCGAACTGTCGCGGACCCTGGGGATCGCCCGCGCGACCGTGCAGTCGCGGCTGCGCAAGATGGAGACCTCGGGAGTCATCACGGGCTACGCGCCCGACATCGACCTCGCGGCGGCGGGCCACCCGGTCCAGGCCTTCGTGACCCTGCAGATCGTGCAGGGGTCGATCGACGCGGTCACGCAGGAGCTCGAGTCCCTGCCGAACGTGCTGGAGGCCTTCATCACCAGCGGCGACGCGGACATCGTCTGCAAGATCGCCGCGACCTCGCACGAGGACCTCAAGGACACCCTCCTGCACATCAGTGGCTCGGGATCCGTCGCACGCACCAACAGCGTGATCGTGCTGTCGGAGCTGGTGGCGTCACGGGTGCTCCCGATGCTGCGCAAGGGAGCCGTCGATCCTCCCCCGCGGTCGCCCGCGTTCCGCTGACCCGGCGCCCCATGGTCCAGACTTGACCTCATGCTGACCGTGCTCGTCGCGCTCGTCGCCAACGCGCTGATCGCCGTGGCCAAGAGCGTCGCCGCGGCGCTCACCGGATCGGCGTCGATGGTCGCCGAGGCCGCGCACTCGTGGGCCGACACGGGCAACGAGGTCGCCCTGGTCATCGCCGAGCGCCGCGGCTCCCGGCCGCGTGACCGCTCGCACCCCCGCGGTTACGGCCGAGCGACCTACTTCTGGTCGCTCATCGCCGCGTTCGGGTTGTTCATCGCCGGGTCGGTCGTGTCCCTGTGGCACGGCGGCTCCCAGCTCTGGGACGAGCTGACCGGCCACGGTTCGACCGAGGAACCCGAGTACCTGATCAACTACATCGTGCTGGGGTTCTCGTTCCTGCTGGAGGGCACGTCGTTCCTGCAGGCGTGGCGCCAGGTCCGGTCGCAGGCGGCCCGCTACCACCTCCGGCCGTTGCAGTTCGCGAACCGCACGTCCGACTCGACGCTGCGGGCGGTGTTCTTCGAGGACTCGTCGGCGCTGATCGGCCTCGCCTTCGCGACGACCGGCATCGCCCTGCACGAGATCACCGGCGACGCGATCTGGGACGCTCTCGGCTCGATCGCCATCGGCCTGTTGCTGGGCAGGGTCGCACTGTTCCTGATCAGCCGCAACATGGACTACCTGCTCGGTGACGCGGTCGTGCCCGGGGTGCGCGAGCAGTTCGTCGCGAAGGTGCTGGCGCACCCGGAGGTCCAGCGGCTCACCTACCTGCACATCGAGTTCGTCGGACCTCGGCGGGTCTTCCTCGTCGCCGCCGTCGACCTCACCGGAAACGACCGCGAGACCGATCTCGCCCGGCGGCTCCGGCGGCTGGAGGCCGAGCTGGAGACCGACGAGTTGATCGAGGATGCCGTGCTGACCCTCTCCGCGCCCGAGGAGACCGAGATCGTCGAAGGCCGCGAGTAGGCGATTCTCATCGGGCGCTCATGCACGGTTTCCCGCCAGGCGTCACCATGGAGGACATGTTCTCCCGTCAGGTGCTCGGCGGCGTCGCCGTCGGCGCCGTGCTCGTCGCCCTCGGCACGCTGCTGGTCGACCGTCTCACCCCGGGGCCGTCGGGCCCGGGCACCGTGCAACCGGTCGTGATCGTGCCCCGGTCCTCCGCCGAGCCGGCCACCCCGCCCAGCACCGCACCGACGACGGCGCCCACCGCGAACGCCACGACCAGGCCGACCTCGCAGCCGGACACCGGACCGCGCACGCCACCCACGAGCCCGGCCACCACGACGCAAGCCCCACCGAAGTCGACCGCGCCGACGCCGACACCGCGCTACCGAGCCCGTCCGGTGCCCGCCACGCCCGTCGAAGGCCGCGATCACGGACGCGGACACGGACGCGATCGCCACGACGACCGTCGCGATGGTGACGGCCGTCGCCACCGATGAGGCGACCCAGACCGTCGGTCCGCGACCGGATCGCGATCGCCGTGGCCGCACTCGTCACGGTGGCACTGGTCGGCACCGGGGTCGCGATGTGGATCGTCGAGAGCCGCCGGATCGACCAGGGCATCGACGGCTCCATCCGCACCGAGATGGCCGAGTTCCGCAAGATCGGCGGTGACGACGCCGACGTCCGCCTCGACACCTTCCTGGCCCAGAGCGTGCCCGAGATCGGCGAGGTGCTCTGGATGTTCCCCACCGCGGGCGACCCCAGTTACGTCGGCCAACCGGGGTCGGCACTGCTGGACTCGGCCGAGTTCGCGCGCGTGGTCGACGGCCTGCGCACCGAGGGCGCCATCACCGACCTGTCGGTCAACGGCAGGACCTACCGCGTCGGCGTCCTGCCCGTGCTCGAGGGCGACCGCGGTGCGGCCCTCGTCATCACCCGGGACCGCCCGGCTGCGCACGCCGCCCTGCGCGACCTCATGACGACGTATGCCCTGGCCGCGGCCCTCGCGGTGGTGATCGTCGTGGCAGTCTCCCGCTGGCTGGCCGGACGGCTACTGCGGCCCGTCACCCGCCTGCGCGACACCGCCCGCGCGATGAGCGCCGGGTCGCTGGACGAGCGGATCGAGGTCACGGGGCACGACGACCTCACGGACCTGCAGGTGACCTTCAACGCGATGCTCGACCGACTCGAGGACGCGTTCAGGACCCAGCGCGAGACCCTGGACGACGCCGGCCACGAACTGAGGACACCGCTGACGGTGTTGCGCGGCCACCTCGAGGTGATGGACGCGCGCGACCCCGAGGACGTCGCCGGCACCCGTGCGCTGCTGCTCGACGAGATCGACCGGATGTCACGACTCGTCGACGACCTGCTGGTGCTGGCCAAGGCGCGCCGGCCCGATTTCGTGCACCGCCGCGAGACCGACCTGACGGCACTCGGGGACGGGATCTGGGCCCGGTGCGTCGCGCTCGCGGACCGGGACTGGCGATCGGCGCTCGAGGCCACCGGGACCGCCGACGTGGACGCCCAGCGCGTGACGCAGGCAGTGCTGCAGTTGGCCGACAACGCCGTGCGGCACACGCGATCGGGTACGACGATCACGGTGGGCAGCACGCGCTCGGACGAGTCCGTCGAGTTCTGGGTGGCCGACACCGGACCCGGCGTGCCGGCGCAGGACCGCGACGAGATCTTCGAGCGCTTCACCACGGGCGACGCCGCCGCCAGTTCCGGCCTCGGGCTGTCCATCGTGCGCGCGATCGCGGTCGCCCACGGCGGGAAGGTCGGCGTGGAGGACCCGCATCAGGGCACCGGGGCCGTGTTCCGCCTGCGGCTGCCCCTGGCGGAGGTGAACGCATGAACCGCGTGCTGATCGTCGAGGACGAGGAGCGCATCGCCGCCTTCATCGCCAAGGGACTGAGGTCGGAGGGCTTCACGCCCACGGTCGCCCGCGACGGGACGACGGGACTCGACCTCGCCCTCAGCGGGGAGTTCGACCTCGTCGTGCTCGACCTCGGGCTGCCGGGCACCGACGGGTTCACCGTCCTGCGTCGGCTGCGTGAGAACAGGCCGGCCCTTCCGGTGCTCGTGCTCACGGCGCGCGACTCGGTCTCCGACACCGTCGCAGCCCTCGAGGGCGGTGCCGCGGACCACATGACGAAGCCGTTCCGGTTCGCCGAGCTGGTGGCGCGGATCCGACTACGGCTGCGCACCGTCTCACCGACCTCGGCGGAGGACGACCTGGCGTCCGGGCCGGTGCGGATCGACGTCCAGGGGCGACGCGCGTTCGTCGACGACACCGAGGTCGAGCTGTCGGCCCGCGAGTTCACCCTGGCCGAGGTGCTGATGCGGCACCGCGGCCAGGTGCTCTCGCGCGAACAGTTGCTGTCGCTGGTGTGGGGTTACGACTTCGACCCCGGCTCCAACGTCGTCGACGTCTACGTCGGCTACCTGCGCAAGAAGCTCGGCGCCGGCGCCATCGCCACCGTCCGCGGGATGGGCTACCGCTTCGACCGCTGACGCCGGCCGTCACCGAGCCCGCAGGCCGCCGCCGAGCCGCACCCGCGGCTGCCGCTCCAGCACCGGCTCCAACGCCTCCGCCAGCTCGCGGGGCAGCGGCCGGTTGGCGGGGTCGCGATCCAGGCCGGCGTGGACGACCTTGGCGACCTCGGGCGGCACACCGTCCGGCAGTCGGTACGGGTCGTCGTACGTCTGCGGGTAGTCGCGCTCGCGCACGTCGTCGAAGGCGCGGTGGCCGGCGACCGCGTGGAAGAGCGTCGCGCACAGCCCCCACACGTCCGAGGCCGGCGACGGGCCACCGAACCGATCGGGGTCGGCCTGCTCAGGCGACATGTAGTCGTCGGTGCCGAGCAGCCGGGTGCGTACGGCGTCCTCGGCGCGGCGGGCGATCGACAGGTCGATGAGTCGGGCCGGGGCGCCCATGATGATGTTGCTGGGCTTGATGTCGAGGTGCACCCAGCCGAGGTGGCGCAGGTAGTGCAGGGCGCTGGCCACCTCGATCGCGAGCGGCAGGTACTGCTGCTCCTGCAGGGGTCCGTAGCGCCGGATCAGCGTGGAGAGCCGCGGCCCGTCGAGCTGCTCGAGCACGACGTGCGGCCGCTCGCCGGTGAGGTCGTGCCGCAGGCCGCGCACGACGACCGGGTGGTTGACCGTCGCGAGTGCCTGGACCTCGCGGGCGAGGCCGCGCAGGCTGTGCTGGTCGGCGACCTGGTCGGGCCGCACGACCTTGACCACGACGGGCGCGTAGGTGATCTCGTCGAACGCGAGATAGGCCTCGTAGGTCGACCCACCGCCGAGCCGGCGGACGGCCGTCAGCTCGGCGGTGATCCGGTCACCCTCGCCGAGGTGCCAGGATGCTGATGCGCCCATGTCAGCGGCGGGTGTCGTTGCGGGAGCGGTCGTTGGTGGTGTTCGCGCTCCAGTCGCGGTTGTTCTTGCCGGGGCCGTCGTTGGTCCGGTCGCGGGTCAGGTCGCCGCGGCTCCGGTCACGGTCCCGGCTGACGGCGGTGACCCGGCTGTTGGTGTTGTCGGCGCGCGACCGGCTGTTCCCGGTGTTGGTGCCGACGTGGCTCCGCGTGTTGTCGCCCCGGCCGGTGCGGGTCCGGGTGTTGAGGCCCGTGTCGTCGTCATCGTCGTCGTCGACCGTGGTGACCAGCACCTCGCTGTCGTCCTCGCGCTTGAACGCGGTGTCCCGGTCCGAGCCGCTGCCGGCGAACGCCGGCACCTGCCAGGCGACCAGCCCGGCGGCCACCAGGCCCGCCAGTCCGAGCGTCCCGGTCGTCATCAGCTTGTTCATCGTCGTCTCCTCGTGTCGGTCGCCGCGTCGGTGCGGCGTCGAGGACGACGATCCCGGCGCCCGGTGAGGTGACCATGAGCGGTCGATGAGACCCCTCTCATCGAGGACGGCGGCGCTCACCGCCGCCAGGCGGTCAGCTTCCGCGCGGGGGCGTCGGCCGACTCGGTCTGCTCCCAGACCCGGCGCCAGCGCGCGACGGCCGGACCGGACGGATCGGGTACGGCGCCGGCAGCGGCCCGGCGACGGGCCTCCCACCAGGTCGTGCGGTCCTCGTCGAGCAGTGCGGCCACCGCATCCTTGATCCGCGGCGCGAACTCGCGCACGGACTCGTCCGGTCCGGCGACCAGTGGCTCGCCGAACCGGATCGTGAGCTGGCGTCGCCCGGCTGCGGGCCAGCCGGCGCCGCGCGGCATCGCGGCGTACGTGCCGCGGTGCGCGACGGGGACGATGGGGACGCCGTGCTCCTTCGCGAGGAACGCCGCGCCCATC
>CAYXFT010000137.1:0-7748 GCA_964464335.1 uncultured Aeromicrobium sp. | reverse complement strand
CCCTTGAAGAACGTGCGCAGCGCGACGAACTTGACCAGCGTGGTCTCCTCGTCGATCGGGATGTTGACGTCGAAGATCTTGAGCTGGCCCATCGGGGTGCCGACGTCGAGCGTCAGCAGGTTCGGCAGGTACCAGGTCGTCGAGACCGGCACCGGCGGGCGTTCCTGCAGGTTCTTGGTCTTGTTCGGGTTGAGCATGCCCCAGATGCCCTTGGAGTTCGGCGGGTTGAGCACGACCGACACCTTGCACTGCCACTCGTCCGACTCGATCTCGAACTCGGGGACCTCGGGCTTCTCCTTGTTGCCGAAGACGCCGCCGTGCACGAACGGGGTGTGGGCGACGTCGACGCCGTTCTCCAGGATGCGCTCGTAGTTCGACTTCCACAGGAAGCTGCCGGTGACCGCGCGGTAGGTCTCGGTGTCGTCGATCTCGGACCAGTCCGGGATCGGCGGACGCTCCTCCTCGGGGAGGTCGCCCATGTAGACCCAGATGAACTTGTACTTCTCGACCACGGGGTAGGAGTCGATGCGCGCCTTGCGCGGGATCCCCTTGCCCGGGTGGGCGGGGATCTTCTGCACCTCGCCGTTCGGCTTGTACTCCCAGCCGTGGTACGGGCAGACGATGCAGTCGCCCTTCACCTCGCCGCCCGAGAGCGCGGCGCCACGGTGGACGCACAGGTCGGACATCGCGACGACGGAGTTGTCGCTCGTCTTGCGATACAGCACGAGCTGCTGGCCGAGGACCTTCACCTTCTTCGGCGTGCCCGCTTCCAGATCCTCGCTGAACTCGAGCGCATACCAGAAATTCTTGAACATTCCCCTGCCTCCTAGCGGCGTCGGATGTCGGCGAACGAAGACCCCTCGGCCTCCGTGGAGTGGTTCTTGAGATGGCCCTCGAGGACGGCCTCGGCCGCCTCGGCGGGCTCGCCCTCGGCGAGACGGGCGGTGAAGAAGGTGACCAGCAGTGACGTGAGGACGTGCCGGAGCTCGTCCTGGTCGGCGGTCGGCGGCTCCTCGAGGAAGCCGCGGGCGGTGGTCGGGTCCTCGGGGGACGCCGGCAGCATGTGTCCGGCCTCGGTGAGGCGGACGAGCCAGGCCTCGGTGCCCTCCGGGATCGCCTCGGCCCAGGTCCGCTCGACCGGGTCGTGGCCCGGCGCGCCGGCCTCGCCGCCGTAGCGGATGGCGCTGGCGGCGATGATGCCGTCGGCGGTGCCGGCGACGAGCAGGACCGGTGCCGCGATCGGCGCCGGCAGCAGGGTGCCGGCCGGGAAGCCGAGCTGCTGCGACGCCATCGTGTGGGCGCCGTAGGTCGCCACCGCGCGGACCTGCGCGAACCATTCCGGTCGGGCCGACTGCAACGCGACCGTGCCGCCCGCCGAGTGGCCGAACAGTCCGACGCGGTCGAGGTCGAGCAGGCCCGCGAGCGGACCGTCCGCGTTGACCTGCGCGAGCGCGTCGAGCAGCGGGCCGAGGGCCTGCGTGGTCGGGCGCGAGCCGTACGTCTCGGGGCCGACGGCACCGAGGTCGACGCCCGGCGTGAGCCCCTGCTGGCCGGGGAAGAGCTGTCCGATCCAGTCGAACGTCACGGCGATGATCCCCGCCGAGGCGAGCGCCGTGGCGAGTTCGGTGTAGCCACTCGACGCGACGTTGATGCCGGGCATCACCACGACGACGGGATACGGCGCGCCGCTCGGATCGGGGCGGAGCATGCCGCTCATCCGCTCGAGGTCGTTCGAGGCCGGCAGTGCCGGGTGGCGGACCGTCACGTGCAGCGTGTCGTACGGTTCCGGCTCACCCGGCACGCGGACCCCGAGTCGATGGGTGCGGACGAGGACGTCGGCGTCAGGGCTCATGAGTCGAGGAACCGGGCGCGGGGCAGTTCGCGGTCGCCGCCCCACAACGCGCGGACGAGACGCTGGGTCATCTCCTCGCCGAAGAAGCGGTCGCCCATCTCGTTGGCGGGGTCGCGCTCGGCGATGTTGCGACGGGTCGCCTCGTCGCGGGCGGCGAGCTCGGCACGCTCCTCGACCGGGACGATCTCGGCCTCGTCGACCCATCCGAGCCAACGGTCGAGGTGGCGCTCGGCCAGCTCCGTGGCGAGGGTGGTCATGCGCGCGTCACCGGGCGCCATGAAGCAGTGCGCCGTCGGCGACAGGCTCGCGCGCACGAAGGCGCTGCGGCTCACGAAGGGCTCGACCCAGTCGTGCTGGGCCTTGACCTGCTCCCACTCGTCGTTGATCGGGGCGTAGTACTTGTCGAAGGACTCCGTGTCGACCAGCAGGTTGCTGCGCGGCACCGAGTCGAGGAACATCCAGCCCTGCGGGAACGCGCCGAGCGCCATGCCGAAGTGCGGGACCTTGACGTGCGGGCCCAGCCAGATCGTCAGGTGGACGTTGACGAAGCCCATGGCCGCGCTCTGCATGTGGGAGTGGACCATCCAGTCGACCTCCGGGCCGCTGAAGGCCCGGACGCTGCCCTCGGGTCCGTTCTCGGAGGAGAACGACTCCAGATCGAGAGTGGAGGGATCGCGGGTCAGCTCGAAGCGCTGCTGGACCTTGGCGCTGAGCCGGTCGATCAGGGCCAGCCAATCGGTGAAGAGTGCCGAGACATCGGTCGGACCGGCCTCGTCGAAGTACTCCTGGACCGACTTGAGATTCTGGCTCACGGATCTTCCCTTCTCCTATTGCGGATAATATATCCTATCGAGTTCTTCGGCGGGGGAACTTCTCACACACTCGGGTAGGACGCGGCGCCGAGCCCGGAGCCTCCGTCGCGGAACGCCGCCGGCGCATGGGCGACGCACACCTGGACGTACTCGTGCAGGCCGTCGTCCCCGTACTCACGCCCCCATCCCGAGCGCTTCACCCCACCGAACGGTGCGTGCAACGCCATCCCGGTCCGATTGTGCGTGTTGACGAAGACGAACCCGGCGTCCAGCCTCGCGGCGAGAGCGAAGGCGCGTGACTCGTCGGCCGACCAGACCGAGGCTCCCAGGCCGAGCTCGCCGGCGTTGGCGCGCCTCACGGCGTCCTCGACGTCATCGTAGGCCAGCAACGGCAGGACCGGCCCGAATTGTTCGAGCGCGACCAGCGGATCGGTGTCGGAGACTCCTTCGACCAGGGTCGGCACCACGAAGTGACCGCGGTCGAGATCGGTCGCGGGATCGACGGTGCCGAGAGGCGTGGCCGTGGCGCCGGACGCGACGGCGTCGTCGATCAGCACGCGGAGCCGGCGTGCCGCCGGGGCGTTGACGACCGGCCCCATGGTCACGCCGGGGTGCAGCGGGTCGCCCGTGCGCAGCACTCGCTCGGCCGCGGCGATGATCCCGTTGCGAACCTCCGCGAGGCGGGCGCGTGGCACGTAGAGCCGCTTGATCGCCATGCAGACCTGGCCGCTGGTGGCGAAGGTCGCCATCACGAGTCGCTCGTACGCAGCCTCGTCGAGGTCGGCGTCGTCGAGCAGGATCGCCGGGTCGTTGCCGCCGAGCTCGAGCACGCTCGGGGTGAGCGAGCGTCCGGCCAGACCGGCGATCGCCCGGCCCGCGGCCTCGCCACCGGTGAAGGCGACGCGGCGCACCGACGGATGACCGACCAGGGCGGTCGCGACCTCGGCATCGCCGTGCACCACGTGCAGCACCGGCTCGGGCAGGACGGCGGCGATGATCTCCCTGACCGCCGTCACGCCGAACGGAGCCAGCGGGGAGGGCTTGACGACGACCGCGTTGCCGGCGACGAGCGCCGGGGCGATCTTGAGCATCGCGAGGATGATCGGCGCATTCCAGGGCGTGACCGCCGCGATGACGCCGTAGGGACGCTGCTGGCGGACGAGGCGACCGCGCTCGTCGTCGGACACGACGTCGCCGAGCAGGTCGACGCCGCGATCGGCGTACCACCGCAGGACGGCGACGGCGAAACCGATCTCGCCGCGGGCATCGGCCAGGACCTTGCCCGTCTCGGCAGCGACGAGGTGGGCGATCCGATCCTGCTCGTCCGCGACCGCGGCGGCGGCGGAGCGCAGGATCGCGGCGCGATCGGCGACCGGGCGCGCGGCCCAGGCGGACTGGGCGCGGTCGGCGACTCGGACGATGGTGTCGACCTCGGCGACCGGGGTCGGGAGCACCTCGCCGACGATCTCGTCGGCCCGGGCCGGGTTCTCCCGCACCAGGCCCGCCGTGTTCGCGGTGGCCTGCGTCATGGTCACGCCGGGACGACCAACGGGCGCAGCGAGTCGATCATCGAGGTACGACGCAGGTAGGCCCGGCTGGCCTGCGGGTCTGCGGCGAGTTCGCGCAGCGAGGCATGGTGCGCGGCCCGCGCCTGCTCGTCGGTCTCCCGCAGGTTCTTCCAGTTCTCGTGCGTGATCGCCCGGACGTACGAGAGCGCGACGTCACGACGCGCCTCGAGCACCGCGTCCAACTCGCCGAGGACCGCCTCCGACGGGGACGGGGCAGCCAGCAGGTCGACCAGCGCGCGCGCCGTCAGGACGGCGTCGTGGATCCCGCTGTTCATCCCCATCCCGCCGAGCGGGTTGTTGACGTGTGCGGCGTCGCCGATCAGGACGACGCGCCCCTTGCGGAACCGATCGGCGACCCGTTGGTGCACCCGGTAGAGAGAGGAATGGAGCAGGTCCCACGGGCGGCCCAGGTCCGCCACGCCCTGCAGTCGCTGCTGCACCCGGGCCGGGTCGACCTCGACCTCGTCCGGGCTGTCCGGATCCGTCGGGAAGAGGACGCGCCAGTGCTCCGGCGTGCGGAGCAGGACGAGCCATTCGGTGGGATCGAAGATGTAGTTGACCGCGGCGATGCCCGGCAGCGCGGACTCGAGGTCCTCGGTGGTCGATGCGACCAGGAACCGCTCCGGGTACGTCATCCCCTCGAACTCGGCGCCGATCTCGTGGCGCACGACCGAGCTCGCGCCGTCGGCGCCGATCACCCAGTCAGCCGTCCACGTGCGACCGGACTCGTCCGTCACGGTGACGGATCCGCCGCCCTGGACGACCGAGGTCACCCGGGCGCCGAAGACCACCTCGGCGTCGGCGTGCCCCGCCAGCGCCTCGAGCAGGATCGGCGTGAGCTTGCTCTGCTCGCACTGCACCCGGAACGGGTAGGCGGTGTCGTCGGCCAGCGCACCGAGGTCGAGGTCGGCGATCGGGCCGCTCTCGCGATCGCGGTACTGGAACGTCGTCGAGGTGATGCCGCGCTCCAACAGCGCCGGCAGGACGCCCAGATCGGCCAGCATCTCCAACGACGGCGGGTGGAAGGTCGACGCGCGCGACTCGGTGGCCAGCGCGTCGCCGGCCTCGAGCACCGTGACGGCGATCCCGGCGCGGGCCAGGATCAGCGCCGCGGTCATGCCGACGGGACCCGCGCCGACGATCAGGACGCTCGGAGTGGTACCCATGTTCACGCCTTCCCATGGAGGGCGAAGCCGCCCTCGACGCCGACGACCCGGGTTCCGGTGAAGATGTGGATCGTCTCGACCGTGCCCTCCTCACCCATGCCCGACAGACCCCAGGCGGGCCGCGGCGTCATCAGGTGCAGGCTCATGATCGTCGATCCGTTCACCTTGACCTCGCCGGTGCGCACCTCGCGGGCGACGGCCAGGGCGGCCTCGGTGTCGGCGCCGACGACGTAGCCCTCGAGTCCGAACGGGGTGGCGTTGGCCAGTTCGATCGCCTCGGCGACGGTCTCGTAGGTGTGGACGGTCGCGACGGGACCGAACATCTCGTCCAGGGACGCGTCACCGGCCACGCCGGTCAGGAGGGTCGGGGCCAGGAAGTTGCCGTCCTCGGGCAGCGACGTCGGCGCGTGGACCGTGCCACCGGCCTCCACGCGTTCGTCGATCGCGGCACGCAGCCGGCCACGGTGCACCTCGTTGATGATGGGACCGAGCTCGGTCGCGGGATCCAGTGGATCACCGACGACGAGGTCGGCCAGGCGCGCCTCGACGGCGGCCACGACGGCGTCGGCGCGATCGGCCGGCACGATGAGGCGGCCCAGCGCGCGGCACCACTGACCGTTGAGCGTCGTCAGCAGGTCGGCGGCATGGCGCCCGGCGACGGCGGGGTCGGCGTCGGGCAGGACGACCAGGGGGTTGTTGCCGCCGAGCTCGAGCTGGAGCGCCGTGAAGTTCGTGGCGCAGGCGATCGCGACCGCGCGACCGCCGGACAGTCCGCCGGTGAAGGAGACCGCACGCGTCCGCGGATCGGTGACGAGCCGGCCACCGACGGCCGGGCCGCCCTGGAGCAGCTGGAAGGTCCCCGCCGCGACACCCTCGGCGGTCAGGACCTGGTCGATCACGCGGGCCAGCAGCGTGGTCCCCCACGCCGCGTACTCGCTCGGCTTGAGCACCGTCGGCGCGCCCGCGGCGAGCGAGCTGGCGACCTTGTGCGCGGCCATCGGGGCCGGGGCGTTCCACGGGACGAGGCAGACCGCCGGTCCGAGCGGAAGCCGGTGCACCTCGACGGTGCGACCGTCCTCGGTCGTCGCGGTCTCGGTCAGGACGCCGTCACGCAGCATCTGGGCGGCGAGGTGGAACGCGCCGGGGACGATGACGCCCACGATGGACGTCTGGGTGATCGGCACACCGGTGGCGACGGAGTCCAGGGCGCTGATCCGGGCGACCTCGGCACCGAGCGCCACACCGACCGCATCGAGGATCTCGGCACGACGCTCCGTGCTGGTCGAGCTCCACGAGCCGTCACGGTGGACGCGGTCGGCGGCAGCCAGCGCGGCCTCCACGGAGGCCTCGTCGCTCGCGCTCGCCACCCCGGCAGCCTCGCCGGTGTAGGGGTCGACCAGGTCGAACTCCAGCTCCTCGGCCGGCAGGGACCACACGCCGTCGACGAGTTGCTCCAACGGAGGATGGCCGCCCGCAGCACGCACGTCGATGGTCTGGTCGAGCGTGTCGGTCATCGAGCACCCGCCGGGTTGACCGCACCGTTCGCACCGGACTCGGCGGCAGCCTTCTGCATCGCGTCCTGGGTGGTGAGACCGGCCCAGCCCTCCTGCTCGACGATCGTCTTGGCCAGGTCCAGCTTGCCGCGCTCGGCCGGGAAGGCCTGGACCAGGCCCATCGCCGTGTCGCGCACCGCGCGTCCGATCATGTTGTCCATGAGGGCGCCCGAGGTGCCGCACATCTTGAGGGCGTCGGTGGCCACGCTGAACGCGTGCTCGCAGATCGCACCCTTGGCCAGCTTCCAGCTCTTCACCACGTCCGCCTTGGGCAGGATCGGCGGCTCGCTCGCCTCCAGGTCGATCTGGCGGCGCAGCCACAGGTGCGCCTCGGCGAGCGACGCCTCGCCGTTGCCGATCAGCACCTGGTGCATGGGGCTGGACGCGATCGGCTTGCCGGTGTCGGCGAACTTCGCTGCCATCGTGCGCTCCATCGCATAGGTCCACACTCCGCGGGCAATGCCAGCGTAGATCGCGGCGATGGCGATCTGGTTGCCGACCCACGAACCGCGCGACATCGTCGTCGCACGCGTGAAGCCGCCCGGGACGGTGAGCGCCTCGTCGTCGGGGACGAAGCAGTCCTCCATCACCAGACCGTTGTTGTCGGAGGCGCGCATGCCCAGTCCGCGCCACGGGCTGCGCGGGTGCGAACCCGGGGCGTCGCGCGGGACGAAGAAGATCGACAGCCCGTCGATCCCGGGGATGTCGTCACGGCGGGCCGTGACCAGGTAGTAGTCGGCCGTGCCCGAGAGGCAGCCGAAGGACTTCTCGCCGTTGAGCAGCCAGCCGCCCTCGGT
>CAYXFT010000136.1:0-7801 GCA_964464335.1 uncultured Aeromicrobium sp. | reverse complement strand
GCCGGTGCAGAACGCCGGTGGCTGCTTCCCGCCGCCGCCGGGCTACTTCGACCGCGTGCGCGAGATCTGCGACCGCCACGACGTGCTGTTCGTCTCCGACGAGGTCATCTGCGCGTTCGGCCGGCTCGGCGAGATGTTCGGCGCGACGAAGTTCGGCTACCAGCCCGACATCATCACGTGCGCGAAGGGGATCACCTCCGGGTACGCCCCGCTCGGCGCGATGATCGCCTCGGACCGCGTGATGGAGCCGTTCCTTGAGCCGGGCGCCAGCTTCGCCCACGGCTACACCTTCGCCGGCCATCCCGTCGCCGCGGCCGCCGCCCTGAAGAACCTCGAGATCTTCGAGGAGGAGCAGATCCTCGAGCACGTCCGTGCGAACGAGGGCGCTTTCCGCTCGACGCTGGACAAGCTGCTCGACCTGCCGATCGTGGGCGATGTCCGCGGCGCCGGATTCTTCTACGGGATCGAGCTGGTCAAGGACAAGGCGACCCGGGAGTCCTTCGACGACGACGAGTCCGAGCGACTGCTGCGCCAGACCCTCACGCCCCTGCTGTTCGAGAACGGCCTCTACTGCCGTGCCGACGACCGCGGCGACCCGGTCATCCAGCTCTCGCCCCCGCTCACGTGCGGCCAGGCCGAGTTCGACCAGATGGAGCAGATCATCCGCGCCTCCCTCACCGAGGCCATGAAGGTCCTCTGACCCCTCCGCCCCTCCGGGGGAACGGATCTTTCTTCCTTTGACCCACCGGCGGAACGAGGCTGAGGTCGGTTCGGCCCATATGTGGGCCGAACCGACCTCACTTCCGTCGGCCGGATGCCGAAAGATCCGTTCCCCCCGTCAGGCCGCCGATGGGGCCGTGGCGCGGAGCAGTTGGTCGATCACGGTGGCGCGATGGTGGCGTACGGCGTAGGAGGAGAAGGCCAGGACTCGGCGGCCGCCGATCACGAGTTCGTTGCTGCGGTGCAGGTCGTCACTCCACTGCTCGACGGCGAGGTGCGGGATGCCGTGGATTTCGATCGCGAGATTGAACTGCGCCAACCAGACGTCGAGATAGTACCGGCCGTTCGGGCCCTTCACCGGTTCCTGCCGGGTGGGCGCCAGCAGTCCGGCCGCAGCGCGAATCTCGTCGAAGTCGCGCTCGGGCAGCGACTGGATCCCGCCGACGGCATCGAGAATCGACTCCTTGATCAACGCCCGGTGGCGGCACGGACCGCGGCGCGACAGGGCCTCGCGCATCCGCCTGACACTCGTGCGGCCCTGCTGGAAGGCCGAGATCACGAGGATCCGTGCACGATCGGGGTGCGGCGACCAACTCGCGGCGTCGATGATGCTGCGCTCGAGACTCGTCCGGCGGGGCGTGCGCGGCGGCACGTCCTCGGCGCCCAGCCGGGTGCTCCAGTGGAACTCCAGGTCGCCGGGTGGTTTGCGCGCCCCGGCCGGCAGCACGAGCGTGACGCGGTCGGCCTCGAAGCCCTTGAAGCCCCAGTGCCGGGCCGCCGTCAGGCCGGCAAGGGCCGTGGCCGACGGGCTCGAGGCGAGTGCGACCAGCTCGATCTCGTCCGTCGAGAGGGCGCCGTTGTGGGTGACGACGACGCCTCGGGTCGGTTGCCGCCACGCCCCCGAGCGCAGATGTCGTCGGAGCGCGGCGCGACCGAATCGCTCGATCGCCTGGCCGGTGGTGAGGACGTCACTCATGCGCTCGACCCTCTCGCCCTGACGCAGGGCGGACCAGCCCCCGACCTCGCACCTGTGGATGAGCGAGCCGAGAGAACGGATCTTGGGTCGGTTCAGCCCAGATACGGGCCGTACCGACCCAAGATCACTGGGCTGAAGGCAGAAAGTTCCGTCCCCGTCAGGCGGGCTGCTTGGCCCGCCTGCGGCTGGCGTACTCGCCGCCCAGGACGATGGAGAGCGCCAGCACGAACATGACGGTGCCGATGACGTTGACCTGCATCGGCACGCCGCGCTGCGACGCACCCCAGACGAACATCGGGAACGTGACCGTCTGCCCCGCGTTGAGGTTCGTGATGATGAAGTCGTCGAACGACAGCGAGAAGCTCAACAACGCCGCGCCGAGGATGCCCGGGAACACGAGCGGGAAGGTGACCCGCCAGAACGTCTGCCGCTCATTGGCGTACAGGTCCATCGCCGCCTGTTCGAGATTGCTGTCGAGGCCGCCCAATCGCGCCTTCACCGTGACGATCACGAACGACAGGCAGAGCATCACGTGCGCGACGAGGATCGTCCAGAAGCCCTGCTTGCCGCCCAGGCCCATCGCCACGAACAGCGACAGCAGCGACGAGCCCATGACGATCTCGGGAGCCGCCATCGGCAGGAAGATGATGACGTTGGCGACACTGCGCCCGGCGAACGAGTGCCGGACGATCGCGAACGCCGCCATCGTGCCGATGATCGTCGCGACGATCGTGGCCAGCAGGGCGATCTGGATGCTCTGGCCGACCGCGGCGCACATGCCGTCGGGGGCGCAGGGATTCAGCCAGTTCTTGAGCGTGAACGACTGGAACGCGTAGACGTTCCGGGACTCGCTGTTGTCGTTGAAGCTCATCAGCACGACGACCGCGATCGGCACGAACATGTAGACCAGTACGAGCAGGCCCAGCGCCATCACGAGGTGCTCGCCGATCCAGCGGCCCATCCGCTGCAAGGGGCTCATACCAGGTCCTCCGCTCCGGACTTGCGTACGTACACCAGCACCATCGCCACGATGATCGCCATCAGGATCACCGACAGGGCACCGGCTGCGGCGTAGTCGCCGATCGTCGTGAACAGGTTCTGGATCACGTTGCCGACCATCCGCTGGTTCGGGCTGCCGAGCAGTTCGGCGTTGATGTAGTCGCCCGCCGCCGGGATGAACGTCAGCATCGTGCCGGCCACGACACCGGGCATCGACAGCGGGAACGTGACCTTGAAGAACGTCGTGAAAGGTGTCGCGTAGAGGTCGGTCGCCGCCTCGTGGAGACGGCCGTCGATCTTCTCCAGGCTCGCATAGAGCGGCAGCACCATGAACGGCAGGAAGTCGTAGGTCAGACCCGCGATCACCGCGACCGGAGTCGCCAGCAGGCGTCCGTCCTCGCCCAGCAGGTGGACCCACTGCAACGCGTTCACGATCCAGCCGTCGTCGGCCAGGATCAGCTTCCACGACAGCGTGCGGATCAGGAAGCTCGTGAAGAACGGTGCGATGACCGCCACGAGCAGCAGGTTCTTCCAGCGGCCTGCCTTGAAGGCGATCGCATACGCCAGCACGTACCCGAGCACGAGGCACACGAAGGTCGCCACGAACGCGTACCAGAGCGAGCGCCACAGCGGCTCCGCATAGTCGCGGAGCGCGTCGACGTAGTTCTGCCAGTGCCAGGTGACCTCGTAGCCCGTCAGGACCGAGCCGTTCGGGTCGAACAGGCTCGCCGCGATCAGCGAGTAGAACGGGATGAGGAAGAACAGTCCCAGCCAGACCGCGCCCGGCAGCAGCAACCAGTAGGCGGTGAACTCCCGCCTCTCGTGCACCACCGGCGCGGTGTCGGGCACGGTGCTCATGCCGCGGCGTCCTTGCCGGCCTCGGGGTCCTCGTCCGCGTCGAGCAGGAATGCGAACTCGGGCCGCCACGTGACGTCGACCGGCGTGCCGACGGCCAGCACGCCCTGCAGGCCGGTGTTCTGGGCGAACGCGCCGATCTCCTGGCCCCACGGCATGCGCACGAGGTACTCGGTGCTGACGCCGACGTAGTTGACGTCGGTGACGACGCCGCCGGCGAAATGGTTGCCGGGGGCGTCCATCGGGGTGCCGGCCGGAGCGATCAGCACCTTCTCGGGCCGGATGCCGACCCAGACCTTGCCCGAGTCCGAGTGCGTCCGCTCCCGCGGGACCGAGACGATCGTGCCGTACATGTCGGCCTTGACGAAGTCGCCCTGGGTGCCGACGACCGTCGCCGCCATGAGGCTCGACCGGCCCAAGAAGTTGGCGACGAACGTGGTGCGTGGGTTGTCGTACAACTCCATCGGCGCGCCCATCTGCTCGATCACGCCGGCATTCATGACCGCGATGGTGTCGGCCATGCTCATGGCCTCCTCCTGGTCGTGCGTGACGTGGATGAACGTCAGGCCGACCTCGGACTGGATCCGCTTCAGTTCGGACTGCATCGAACGCCGTAGCTTGAGGTCGAGGGCGCCGAGCGGCTCGTCGAGCAGCAGCAGTTCGGGACGGTTGATCAGTGCGCGGGCCAGGGCGACGCGCTGCTGCTGGCCGCCGGACAACTGGGTCGGCTTCTTCTCCGCCTGCGGCGTCAACTCGACGAGGTCGAGCATCTCGCGCACCTGGTCGGCCGTGTTCTTCACGCCGCGTCGCTTCAGCCCGAACGCCACGTTTTCGGCGATCGTCATGTGCGGGAACAGGGCGTAGCTCTGGAAGACCGTATTGACGGGACGCTTGTACGGCTTCTCGAACGTGACGTCCGTGTCGCCGAGCAGGATCTGACCACTCGTGGGCAGGTCCAGACCGGCGACCATCCGCAGCGTGGTGGTCTTGCCGCAGCCCGACGGGCCGAGCAGGGCGAAGAACTCGCCCGGCGGCACCTCGAGGTCGAGGCTCTTGACCGCGGTGAAGGTCGTGAACTCCTTCGTCACCTGGCGCAGGGTCAGGCCTCGTGACTTCTCAGCCTCCTGAGACATCGGCGAACTCCCTTTCGTACGTGCGGATCTCGGCTTCGGTCAGTGCCTGGAACGCGTGGGTCTGGGCGAGCGTCTGCTCGTCGGGGAAGATCAGTGGACTGTCGACCAGTTCGGGGTCGATCTTCTCCATCGCCTCCCGCCCGCCCTCGACCGGACAGATGTAGTTGACGTAGGCCGAGAGTCGGGCGGCGGTCTCGGGCTCGTAGTAGAAGTCGATCCACTTCTGCGCGTTGATCTGGTGCGTCGCGAGGTTCGGGATCAACATGTTGTCGGCCCAGATCATGAGCCCTTCCTCCGGCGTGACGAACTTGATGTTCTCGTCGCCGGCGGCGATCACGTCGCCGGACCAGGCGATGCAGGCGGCGATGTTGCCGGCCGAGAGGTCCTGCACGTACTCGTTGCCGGTGAAAGCGCGGATCTGGCCCGCCGACCGGGCCTTGCGCAGGTTCTCGAGCGCACCGTCCCAGTCGTCCTTGTCGAAGTCCGACGGGTCCTTCCCGTCCGACAGCAGCATCAGGCCCATCGTGTCCCGCATCTCGGTCAGCACCGTGATGCGGCCCTTGAGGTCGCTGCGGGTGAGCAGGTCGTCGATCGTGCGCACCTCGGGAACGAGGTCCGCACGATAGGCGATGCCGGTGAATCCGGACTGCCACGGGGCGGAGTACTCGCGGTTCGGATCCCAGTCCACACCCTGCAGCGACGAGATGAGGTTCGCGTGCAGGTTGTCGACCGTGCCGGGCTGGAACTTCTGGATCCATCCCATCGAGATCATGCGGGCCGCCATCCAGTCGGTCAGCATGAACATGTCGCGCTTCGTCGTCTGGCAGCTGCCGAGTTGGTTGACGACCTTGGCGAAGAACTCGTTGTTGTCGTTGACGTCGGCCGTGTAGTTGACGGCGATGCCGGTCCGCTCCTCGAAGAGCTGGATCGTCGTCGGCTCGTCGGTGTCGATGTATTCGGGCCAGTTCGAGATCACGAGTCGCTTGTCGGTGTCCGAGACGTCCTTGGCGACGCAGGTCGCGGGGTCCTGCTTGCGGTCCGGGGTGCCGAACTGGGGGATCATCCAGCCGCTCACCCCGAGGAACGCCAGGCCGCCGACGCCTTTGAGCGCGGTGCGCCGGTTGAGTTGAGCCACTTCCTCACCTCCTGAGGTGTATGGAATCCTTGCACCAACACGTGCGAAACAGAAGAAAAATTCGTGACAAGCGTGTTTCGACGTCGAACAAAGGGGAGGCGCACGCCGTGCAGCTGGATGAGATTTCGAAACGCATCATCGAATTGCTTCAGGAGGACGGCCGGATGTCCTACGCCACGCTGGCGCAGGACGTGGGACTGTCGGAGGCCGCGGTGCGCCAGCGGGTCCTGCGTCTCATGGACGCCGGCGTCATGCAGATCGTCGCGGTCACGGACCCGCTGAAGCTCGGCTTCGCGCGTGAGGCGATGCTCGGCGTCCGCGTCGACCGCGATGCCCGCGAGGTGGCCACGGCGATCAGCGCGATCGACGAGATCAACTACGTCATCATCGGCAGCGGCCAGTTCGACGTGCTCTGCGAGGTGGTCGCCATCAGCGACGACGACCTGCTCGACGTGATCGGGCGCGTGCGCGCGATCGACGGCGTCGTCGGGGTCGACACGTCGGTGTACCTCAAACTGATGAAGCAGACCTACGCGTGGGGCGTGCGCTGAAACGGGAGGCCCTGATGGGACCCGGACACTGGTGGACCGAGGTCGCCGAGGTCGGTGCGCGGCCCCGGCTCGAGTCCTCGACCCGCGCCGACGTCGTGATCGTCGGCGCGGGCTTCACCGGTCTGTGGACGGCCTGGTACCTGACCGAGCACGATCGCGACCTCGACGTCGTCGTGCTGGACCAGCGCGGTGTCGGGTACGGCGCCTCCGGTCGCAACGGCGGCTGGCTCGTCAACTCGATGACGGCGGGCCGGTCGGCGTACGTGCACACCCACGGCCGTGCCGAGACGCAACGTTTCCAGGCGGCGCTCGATGCCACGGTCGACGAGGTCGTAGCGGTCGCGGAGCACGAGCGGATCGAGGCCGACGTCCTGCGTGGTGGCGAGCTGGAGGTGGCGCGCAACCCGGCCCAGCTCGGGCGGTTGAGGTCGTCGTTCGCCGAGGCCTCGTCGTGGCCGGGCCACGGCGTCGAGTGGCTCGAGGCCGACGCGTTGGCCGAGCGACTCCGGATCGCCGGTGCGCTCGCCGCGACGTGGAACCCGCACGCTGCCAGGATCCAGCCGGCGAAGCTCGTCGCCGGTCTGGCCGCCGCCGTCGAACGGCGCGGGGTGCGGATCTTCGAGGGCAGTCGTGTCGATGCGATCTCCGCACGCCGGGTGCAGGTCGGAGAGGCGGCGGTGACGGCCTCGCGAGCCGTGATCCGCGCGACCGAGGGGTTCACGGCTCGACTCGCCGGTGAGCGCCGCACCTGGCTGCCGATGAACTCGTCGCTGATCGTGACCGAGCCGCTCTCGCAAGCGGTGTGGGACGAGATCGGCTGGACGGGTGCCGAGGTCCTCGGCGACGCCGCGCACGCCTACATGTACGCCCAGCGCACCGCCGACGGGAGGATCGCGATCGGCGGTCGAGGCAAGCCCTACCGGTACGCCTCGCGCACCGATCACGACGGCGCCACCGCGCCCGGGACGGTCGCCGAGCTGACCCAGATCCTGCACTCCTTCTTTCCCGCCACGGCCGATGCACGCATCGACGACGCGTGGTCGGGTGTGCTCGGGGTGCCGCGGGACTGGCGTGCGACCGTCGGATTCGACCGCGACTCGGGCGTCGGGTGGGCGGGCGGCTACGTCGGCACGGGGGTCGCGGCGACGAACCTCGCCGGGCGCACCCTGGCCGATCTGGTGCTGGGCCGCTCGTCCGACCTCGTCACCCTGCCGTGGGTCGACCACCGCGTCCGCCGGTGGGAGCCCGAACCCCTGCGCTGGCTCGGCGTCCAGTCGCTCTACGTCGCCTACCGCGCCGCCGACCGCACCGAGGCCCGCGGCAAGCACTCCCGGCTGGCCTCCCTCGCCGACCTGGTCGCCGGGCGCGGGCATTGACAGTTTCCCCGGTTAAGAGATTCCGCGGATAGGTCATGGTCGGCGTGCCGGTCGGG
>CAYXFT010000135.1:0-7809 GCA_964464335.1 uncultured Aeromicrobium sp. | reverse complement strand
GACGCGCCTCGTACAGCGGGCTGGGCACGTTCGCGTACTCGCGCAGCATCCGCTCGAGTTCGGACCGGAACGTCGGGTCGGCCTGGGCGGCCTCCCACTCACGGGTGATCTCGTCGAGCGGCGCGATGAGCGCCTCGGGCATGAAACGGCCGCCGAAGCGGCCGAAGTGGCCCGGGCCGTCGGGCAACGGGGAGGAAGAGGTCATGGGTGGTCCTGGTCGAGGGGGCAACAGGTCAGGTCAGCTGGGCTGCCATCGGTGCTGCAGCGCCGGGTGCAGACCGGCGGCCACCAGATCGGCGACGCTGGCGCGGGGGTCGTCGCCCTTCACGAGCGTCTCACCCACGAGCACCACGTTGGCGCCGAAGCGGGCGTACTCGATGACGTCGTGCGGGCCGCGGACACCGGACTCGGCGACCTTGACGACGGAGTCGGGGATCTTCGGCGCGATGCGCTCGAACGTCTGGCGGTCGACCTCGAGGGTCTTGAGGTTGCGCGCGTTCACGCCGATGAGGTCGGCATCGGCGGCCAGGGCGCGCTGCACCTCGAGTTCGTCGTGGACCTCGATGAGCGGCGTCAGGCCGATCGACCGGGCGCGATCGATGAGCGACTCGAGCGCCTTCTGCTCCAGCGCCGCGACGATGAGCAGGGCCATGTCGGCACCGGCCGCCCGGGCCTCCCACAACTGGTACGACGTCGTGATGAAGTCCTTGCGCAACACCGGGACGTCCACCTGGGCACGCACGGCACGCAGGTCCTCGAGGGTGCCGCCGAAGCGTCGCTGCTCGGTCAGCACGCTGATGGCCGCGGCACCGCCGGCGGCGTAGTCGGTGGCCAGCGAGGCCGGGTCCTTGATGTCGGCGAGCGCGCCCTTGCTGGGGCTGGCGCGCTTGACCTCGGCGATCACCGAGACGCCCTCGGCGCGGAACGCCGGCAGTGGATCGAGGGCGGGAGGCTGGCGCGCGGCCTGCCGTTTCAGGTCGTCCAGGGACACCTTCGCCTGGCGTTCGGCCAGGTCCTCGGCCACCCCGGCGAGGATCTCGTCCAGCACGGACATGGGCGCTCCCCTTCCTCGCACGGTCATCGCGTCTGACAGGTCACCAGCGTAGACCCGATCAACGGGCGACCCTCACACACCCCGGGTCCGCGGACGACTCGCGGGGTGTCGCGCATCCGCGATCCTCCCTATGCTCGATCCATGACGACCAATGAGCCGCCCGTCGGACCCGATCCAGATCAGCCCGAAGGGTCCGTTCCTCCGCCTCCCCCGCCGTCGTACGGCAGCACCCAGTACCCGCCGCCCGCCGATCCCGGCGCGGGTGCCGGCGGCACCGGTGGGTACGGCGCGGCCGGCGGCTACCCGCCGCCCCCGCCCAGCGACCCCGGTTTCACGGCCCCGTTCAGCGCCCCCGATGCCATCGGTTTCGGCTGGAAGAAGTTCACCGGCAACGCCGGCAACTGGGTCATCGCCGGGTTGGTCGTCTTCGCGGTCCTCGTGCTGTTCGGGTTCCTGACGTGGCTCGTCGGACCCAAGTTCGAGTCGCGGACGACCGTCAATGGTGGCGTCGCCGTCGTCCAGACCGGCGGGTCGACGATCCTGAGCTGGCTCGTGCAGATCGCCGCCTCGATCGTCGGAATCCTGTTCACCGGCGTGCTCGTGCGTGGGGCGCTCGACGAGACGGAAGGACGGAAGTTCTCCCTGGGCGATGCGCTCGGTCGCATCCCGGCCGGACCGGTCATCGTGACCGCGATCATCGTCGGGCTTTCGGTGTCGGTGCTGTCGATCATCCCGATCCTCGGCGACATCGCCGGCATCGTGATCCAGTTCTTCACGTGGTTCGCCCTCACCTTCGTGATCGACAAGGGTCAGGACCCGATCACCGGCATCAAGTCGAGCTTCTCGCTCGTCACGTCCAACGTCGGCCAGAGCTTGCTGCTGGCGTTGCTCAGCGTCCTGGTGATCCTGCTCGGTTGCTGCGGATTGCTGGCGATGATCACCATTCCGATCGTGTCGATCGCCTCGGCGTACGCCTACAAGCGGTTCCAGAACCTGACCGTCGCCTGACCACCACCGTTCACGGACCCGTCACCCTCGGGTGGCGGGTCCGTGGCATGTGGCTACGGCGCGAGCCACGCACCCCACGGGGTGAGCCGCAGGATCCAGAACACCGCCGCGGCGATCGCGCACCACACGACGACCCGCGACGACAGGTTCAGGAACGGGGCATCGATCCCGCGGGCCCGGCGCACGAACCAGACCAGCCAGGCGACGCTGGCGCCGAGGACGAGAACCACGGCGAGCAGATTGCTGGAGGCGGCGGCGGTGAACTCACCGTCGGTCAGCAGGTTGACCGCCCGCAGGCCTCCGCAGCCGGGGCACGGCCGTCCCGTCAGCAGTTGGAACGGGCAGTATCCGTAGGAGCCCGATTCGTGCGGATCACGCACGTGCAACAGCGCGAAGGCCCCGACACCGACCGCACCGGTCAGCAGCGGGGCCCGCAGGAGCCGCCCGCGCGAGGCGGTTGCGGCGTCCGGGTGAGTGCTCAGTGGCCCTTCGCCCGGTCGACGCCGTAGCCGGCGACCGCCATGAACTTGCCGATCGGCAGCGCCGCCAGGACGAGGACGACACCGATCGTGAAGAGGACCCAGTTCGGATCGGGGATCAACGCGATACCGCCGATGAGGAATCCGGCGAGGCTGACGAGGACGGCGGTCCAGGCGGCCGGCGACGATCCGTGCGACATGGGGTCACTCCTTGGGGTGCTCGGGGTGTGTGTGCGACAGCCTACTCGGTGGTCAGACGGTGGGATCGACGCCGTCGTCGATGGCCTTCCACAGGTCGCTGGGATCGGCGGGGCGCGCGGAGGGCGCCTCGTACCGGCCACCCATCGTCGGCCACCGGTGTCCGCGAGCCAGCACGACCAGTCCGACGACGGCCGCCAGGGCGAACAGCGCGATCGTGACCCACGGCCACGGCCCGCCGGACCAGTCGATGTCTCCGCCTCCGGAGGCGCCGGCCGCATCGAGGGCACGCCGACGCGCCTCGTCCATGCGCCGCGATGCCCCGGCGACCAGCACGATCCCGCCGATGCCGGCGACGACCACGAGACCGCCGATCCAGCGCCGCAGCCGTGGTCCGGCGGCCAGGATCCCGAGACTCGACGCGAGCACGAGCACCGCGAGCCCGGTCGCTCCCCCGGCGACGTCCGCCCCGGTGACGGTCACCTCGCCGACCGGCAGTCCGGTCACCGCGGTGATCGACCAGGCGCGCCGCAGGCACAGCAGGGCGCCACCGCCGCTGGCCACCAGACCCACCACGGCGGGGAACAGCAGGTTGTGGGGCTTGCTGACTGAGGGCGCGTCGCTCACGACAACAGGTCCGCGTCGAAGCAGGTCGTGGTCCCGGTGTGGCAGGCCGGACCGACCTGGTCGACGACCACCAGGAGGGTGTCGCCGTCGCAGTCCAGCCGGACCTCGCGCACGTGCTGGGTGTGGCCGGAGGTCTCGCCCTTGACCCAGTACTCCTCGCGACTGCGACTCCAGAAGGTCGACCGCCCGGTGGTGAGCGTGCGGTGCAGCGCCTCGTCGTCCATCCAGCCCATCATCAGCACGGCGCGGCTCGTGGCGTCCTGCACCACGGCGGGCACCAGCCCGGCCTCGTTGCGGCGGAGCCGGGCGGCGATCGTCGGGTCGAGTGAACTCACCGGACCATTCTCTCAGGCCGTTCGCGGCGGCCGTCCGGCACGGTGAACCGTCATCCCAGGGAGGCCTGGGCGACCCACGAGGCGTGCAGGCGGGCGTAGACGCCGCCGGCGCCGACGAGGTCGCGGTGGTGACCGTCCTCGACGAGCCGGCCCTGGTCGAACACCAGGATCCGGTCGGCGTTCTCGGCGGTGGAGAGACGGTGGGCGATGGTCACGCTGGTGCGGCCCGCGAGCAGGTGGTCCAGTGCCCGGGTGGCCCGCAGCTCGGTGCGTGGGTCGACCGCGCTGGTCGCCTCGTCGAGCACGAGCAGCGCCGGATCCGCCAACGCCGAGCGGACGAGCGCGACCAGCTGACGCTCCCCCGCCGACAGCGACTCGCCGCGCTGGCCGACCCGGGTCGCCAGACCGCGCGGCAGCGCCGCGAACCAGTCCTCCAGCCCGAGCCGTTCGATCGCGGCGACGAGTTCGTCGTCGGTGGCGTCACGGGCGCCGTACCGCAGGTTGTCGGCGAGCGTCGCGTCGAACAGGAAGCCCTCCTGCGGCACCATCAGGACGTGCCGGCGCAGTTCGTCGAAGGCGACGTGCGCGATGTCCACGCCGCCGAGCACGACCCGGCCGTCCGCCGGATCCATGAGGCGGGTCAGCAACTTCGCGAAGGTCGTCTTGCCCGAACCGGTCTCGCCGACGACGGCCACCCGCTGTCGCGCCGCGATCGTGACCTCGACGTCCGCCAGCACGGTCGGCCCGTCCGGGTACGCGAACGAGACGTGCTCGAAGTGCGCGTCGAGATCACCGTCCGGCAACGCCTTGCCGGACGCGCCGGGATCGACGACGTCGGCCGGCGTGTCCAGCAGGTCCAGGACTCGACGCCACGACGAGATCGCGTTCTGCGCCTCGGAGATCACCTGCGTGGCCATCTGCGCCGGACCGGTGAACAGGCCGACCAGGAAGACGAACGCGACGACGGTGCCGATCGTGAGGTCGCCCGCGACACCGAGCCACACGCCGACGGCCACGACCGCCGCGTTGGCGATGCCGCCGACCAGCACCGCGGCGGAGAACGCCCCCGCGGTGATGGTCTGGGCGTGGAT
Source organism: uncultured Aeromicrobium sp. (assembly GCA_964464335.1). GTDB lineage: Bacteria > Actinomycetota > Actinomycetes > Propionibacteriales > Nocardioidaceae > Aeromicrobium. Next base: position 3,017 of record CAYXFT010000135.1, on the reverse strand, counting down.
GTTGTCGCGGTAGTTCGCCCGCACCGCGGCATCGACCCGGCCCTGGGTCCGGTCCTCGATCCCGTACGAGCGGACGACCGCGGCCCCGACGACCGGCTCGGCGATGACCGCGAGCATCTCGCCGACGCTGGCGCGCACCCGGTCGTACGCCCGTGACATCGCGCCCGCCAGCCAACGCAGACTCAACGCGAGCGGTACGAAACTGACCAGCACGACGATCGTCAACTGCCACGACAGGAACGCCATGACGACGGTCGCGACGAGCATCTGGCCCACGCTGATGATCATCATGATCCCGGTGAACTGCAGGAACTGGCTGATCTGGTCGACGTCCGAGGTCACCCGCGACACGAGCGCGCCGCGGCGCTGGGTGTTCTGGGTCAGCATCGACAGGTCGTGCACGTGGCGGAAGGCCGCAACGCGCGCGTTGGCCAGACCTCGCTCGCTCGCGGTGAAGATCCGGACCTTGGACCAGTAGCCGGTGAGCGCGATGACGATCATCATCAGCGCCGCCACCAGCACCGAGCGCTGCACCAGCGCCATGTCGACCTCGCCGGCGGCGAACCCGTCGTCGATCACCGAGCGCACGACGAGCGACACGACCGTACCCCCGGCCGTGCTGACGAGTGCCAGCACCAGCGTCAGCCAGATGCCCTCGACGATCTCGGGGTTGCGACGCAGCCCACGGGCGATGACCGCCATCCCGCCTTCGCGCGGTGTCGTCTCACTCATGGTCGACCTCCTCGCGGGCCTGGTCGTAGGCGTCGACGAGGTGACGGTAGGCCGCCGACCGCGCACGCAGTTCGGCATCCGTGCCCCGGTCGGCGATCCGGCCGTCCTCGAGCAGGACGACCTCGTCGGCCAGCGCGATCGTCGCCTTGCGGTAGGCCACGACGACGGTCGTGGGCGAACCCGATCGGCCGGCGAGGGCCCGCAGGATGCGTTGCTCGACCTCCGGGTCGAGGGCGCTGGTCGCATCGTCCATCACGAGCACTCGGGGGTCGCGCACGAGGGCGCGGGCCAGCGCCAGCCGCTGGCGCTGCCCGCCCGACAGGCTCGTGCCGCGCTCCCCCAGTTCGGTGTCGAGGCCATCGGGCAGGGCCGCGACGAAACGGTCGGCCTGGACGATCTGCAGCACCTCCCACAGTCTCTCGTCCGGCACGTCGAGATCCAGCACGACGTTCGCCCGCACCGTGTCGTCGAACAGGAAGGTCGACTGCGGCACGAGCGCCATCGTCCGCGTCAGGGAACGCTGCGACAGATCGCGGGCATCGCGATCGTCGAGTCGTACTGCACCGGAATCAGGGTCCACGAGACGCGTGACGAGCGATGCGAGCGTGCTCTTGCCGCTGCCGGTGCTGCCGACGACCGCCGTCACGGTGCCGGCCGGGACCGTGAACGACAGGTCGCGCAGGACGGCCGTGTCCGGCTCGTCCGGATGGCTGTAGTCGAGGTGCTCGACCGTGAGTGTGACCGGGGACGTGCCGGGGACGTCGTGGTCGCCGTAGGGCATCACGTCGCGGTCCCCGAGCACGGTCGAGACCCGATCCCAGCCGACGACCGCACGCGGCAGCTCACCGAGCACCCAACCGAACGACCGGATCTGCATCCCGATCACGGTGAACAGGTAGGCGACCTGGACGACGTCGCCGGCATCGGCCCCGCCGGACGAGACCCGCCACGCACCGATCAACAGGACCGCCAGCACCGCGAGGTTCGGCAACGCCTCGATGACCGGGTCGAACACCGCGCGGATCCTGCCGATGGCGACGTTCGCGTCACGGAGGCGCTCGCTGGCGGCTCGGAACCGCGCGGTCTCGTCGGCCTCGCGCCCCAGCGACTTGACCACCAGCGCGCCGTCGAACGACTCGTGCGCCACGGTGGAGACCTCGCCGCGCAGGCTCTGCGCCAGCGCGATGCGAGGTCCCTGCCACCGCTGGTAGACGGCGTTCGCGACGAACAGCAGCGGGATCACGACCAGCCCGACGACCGTCAGCACGGCGTCGGCCAGCACCATCGTGACGACCGCCGCGACGAGCATCGCGAGCGTGCCGATCGCCATCGGCAGCGGCATGAAGACGCCCCACGTCGCCTCGACGTCGGCGTTGGCGTTGCTCAGCAGTTGTCCCGTCGGGTGGCGATGGTGCCAGCGCAGGGGCAGCTGCAGGTACCGCCGCGTCACGCGCAGGCGGTCATCGCGGACCAACCGGAAGAACACGACGCCGCCGAGCAGTCGCCGTCCGATCACGCCCACCGTGCGCAGCACGGCCGCGCCCAGGAACAGGCCCACGCCGACCCACAGCGCCTCCGTGCGCACCTGTCCCTCGCGGAACGACGGAGTGATCACGTGGTCGGTCACCCAGCCCAGCACCCACGCGTCGGCCACGGTCATCACGCCGAACAGCAGCGACGCCAGCGTCGCCCAGACGAAGACCTGCTTCTGGCGCGCGATGCCGCGACCCATCACGACGAAGCCGCGACGGGTCAGCCCGTCCGTGCCGGTGCCGCCGAGGGAATCGGTCGCGGTCACCTGACCACGTGTCCTGCGGCGCGGAGCGACTCCTTCACCGCGGGGATCGTCAGGGTGCCGAAGTGGAAGACGCTGGCGGCGAGCACCGCGTCGGCGCCGGCCTCGACGGCGGGCGCGAAGTGGTCGAGCCGGCCCGCTCCGCCACTGGCGATGAGCGGCACGTCGGTCACCTGACGCACGGCGCGGATCATCTCGAGGTCGAACCCGGCCTGGGTGCCGTCGGCGTCCATCGAGTTCAGCAGGATCTCGCCGGCGCCGAGCGCGGACGCCTCACGCACCCACGCGACCGCGTCGATCCCGGCCGACTGACGGCCGCCGTGGGTGGTCACCTCGAACCCGCTGGGCTGGTCTGCTGCACGTCGAGCGTCAACGCTGAGCACCAGGACCTGATTCCCGAAGCGGTGCGCGATCTCGGCGACGACCTGCGGGCGCGCGATCGCCGCGGTGTTGATCCCGACCTTGTCGGCACCGGCGCGCAGCAGGCGGT
>CAYXFT010000134.1:0-7817 GCA_964464335.1 uncultured Aeromicrobium sp. | reverse complement strand
CCGCGAACTTGATCTTCTCGTTGCAGCGCAGGCACGGATTGGGGGTGCGGCCGGCCGTGTACTCGGCCACGAAGTCGTCGACGACCTCGTCGGCGAACTCGTCGCTCATGTCCCACACGAAGAACGGGATCCCGATGACGTCGGCGGCACGGCGCGCGTCACCGGCGTCCTCGATCGAGCAGCACCCCCGCGCGCCCGAACGATAGGAACGCGGGTTGCGGCTGAGGGCGAGGTGGACCCCGGTGACGTCGTGTCCCGCATCGACGGCCCGGGCGGCCGCGACCGCCGAGTCGACACCGCCGGACATCGCGGCGATGAGCCTCATGAGATCCGGCTCCGGACCAGGCCGGCCGCGCGGGCCCGCTCGTGGACGGCAGGCAGGACCTCGAGCAGCCGGTCGACGTCGGCCTCGGTCGACGTGTGGCCGAGGCTGAAGCGCAGCGACCCACGGGCCGCGGCGTCGTCGAAGCCCATCGCCAGCAGGACGTGGCTGGGCTGCGGGACGCCGGCCTGACAGGCCGAACCGGTCGAGACCTCGATCCCCTGCGCGTCGAGCAGCATGAGCAGGGCGTCGCCCTCGCAGCCGGGGAACGTGACGTGCGCGATGTTCGGCAGCCGGTGCTCGGGTCCGGACAGCGGGTCGCCGTTGACGACCGCGTCGGGGACGACCCGGCGCACCCCGTCGACCAGCCGGGTGCGAAGTTTCTCGATGCGCGCCGAGGCCGCGGCCTGACGCTGGACCGTGAGGTCGAGCGCGGTCCCGAAGGCGGAGATCAACGCGACGCCGACCGTGCCGGAGCGCAGGTCGCGCTCCTGTCCGCCGCCGTGCAGCAGCGGGGTGGCGTCTCGCTCACGACGGATCACGAGCGCACCGACGCCCACGGGGCCACCCAGCTTGTGCGCCGTCACGGTCATCGCGTCGAGGCCGCTGGCGGCGAAGTCCAGCGGCAGGTAGCCGGCCGCCTGCACCGCGTCGGAGTGCACGGGGATGCCGTGCCGCTGGGCGAGGTCGACGACGTCGCGCACCGGCTGGATCGTGCCCATCTCGTTGTTGGCCCACATCGTGGTGATCGCGGCGACGTCGTCCGGCGCCGACTCGATCGACTCACGCAGCGACTCCAGCCGGATCCGGCCCTGGCGGTCGACGGGGGTCACGTCGATCCGGGCTCCCTCGTGCGCGGCGAGCCACGTGACGGGGTCGAGCAGGGCGTGGTGCTCGATCGAGCTGAACACCACCCGGTCGCGGGCGGGATCCTCGGACCGGCGGGACCAGTACAGACCCTTGATCGCGAGATTGTTCGCCTCGGTGCCGCCGGAGCAGAACACGACCTCGCTGGGCCGGGCGCCGAGCCGCTCGGCGATCGACTCGCGCGACTCCTCGACGACGCGGCGCGCCCGCCGGCCGGCCTCGTGAAGGCTGGAGGCGTTGCCCGTGCGCTGCAACTCGCGATGCATGACCTCGATCGCCTCCGGCCACATCGGGGTGGTCGCGGCGTGGTCGAGGTACACGCGGTCGGACTGGATCGTCATCGACTCCAGCGTAATGGGCCCCCGTGACGGTGTCGGCCGGGCATCGTCAGGAGATCCGGATCGCGCGGTCCGGCCACAGCTCGTCGACGAGCGTCGCGGTGGTCGGATCCATCGGCGCACCCGCGAGTGCGGCCTCGAGCTGCTCGACGGCTGCCGCGACGCCCGCCACTCCCCCGGTGGCGTGGCGGCTGCGCAGCAGGATCCGCCACGACTCCTCGTGCGCCGGGTACACCCGCAGGACGGCACCGGCGGCAGCCGCGGCACCGGCAGGATCGCCACCGTCCTCGAGCAGGGACGCGAGCCGGAGGCCGGCGTCGACGACCAGTTCGCCGATCACGCGCGGCAGGTCGAGGGTCGCGGTCCACGCGTACCGTCCCCGCGGCGCCTCGTCGAAGGCCGGGCCGCGGACCAGCTTGAGCGCGCGGCGCAGCAGGCCGATCTCGTCGCGCGCGAACTCGGCGCGACGACTCGCGATCACGAGATGGCGGAAGCCGTCCCAGTCGCACACGACTTCGGGGCCCAGCGACAGTCGCCCGTCGGTGCCCTCACGGAGCCGGTGACTGCCGTCGCTGTCGGTGCCGAGCCAGGCTCGGGCCCGCTCGACGTTGGCATCGCGGACGTCCGGCGTGACACCGAGGGGCCAGACCGCACCGGCCAGCACCGTCGGGTGCACGCCCTCGGGATGCATCGCCAGGAACGAGACGAGTTCGGTGAGCGCCTCGGCGCGTCGCTCGTCCGGACCGCTGGCCGCGTCCACCAGGACCGGTCCGAGGACGCCGACCCGGCACGCGGCGGTCAGCCACGCCGCATCGTCGGCATCGCGGCGTGGCACCGACACCGGCACGCGGTCGTCCTCGCCGGGGCGCGTCGTGAGTCCCGCGGAGACGAACAGCGCCGCCACGGCCTCGGCCTGGCCCGCACCGATCCGGTTCGCGGTGACGCCGAGACCCAACTGGGGCACGTGCAAGGTGCCGTGCTCGTCGACATGCAGTCGCCACCGCGCGCCGTCGTGGTCGCCGACCGTCACCGCCGCCAGGCCGGGGGTGCTCGCCGCGAGCGTCGCGAGTCGCTGCATCGTGAAGCCGGGAACGACTGACCCGACCGCCAGCACGATGACCTCGTCATCGCGACGCCGACCGGTGAGCACGTCGTCACGCGAGCCCTGACCGAGGTCGGCGGCAGCGGCCTCGACGTCGTTGACCAGGGTGATCCGCTCGGTCACCGCGGCGACCGCCGCGGGCAGCCCGCTGGCGGCGACCCGGACGCTGCGCGACCACGGGCTGACCGCTGCCTGCAGCGCCAACGAGGTGACGACCTCGCCGGCGACGTGCAGGTCGCCGCCGATCGTGATGAGACCTCCGGACGAGGCGAGGTCCACCAGCACGTCGCGGCCCTGCGGGTCGACCCCGAGGCTCACCAAGGACGGGTAGGCCGGCTCCACGTCGGCGGGCGGTTCGAGATCGTCGAGGTCGCCGGTGAAGCGCCACGACGAGCCGCCGTCGAGCGCCTCCCAGCCAGGAACGGCCTCGGGCACGGCCGGGGCGAGGTGGAGCACGATCTCGTCGTGGCCGACCACGGCCGCGTACGCGACGGGCACGGCGACACCTGACCGGTCGCACGCGAACGTCAGCTGGCGCATGACGGCGCCGAGCGTCGCGGCGCGCTCGGGGTCGGCCGCGAGGCGCAGGTCGGCCTCGACGTCGCGCGCGTCCTCGTCGGGCTCGGTTCCCGGACGACGACGTCGGGCGACGGCCAGCCCCGCGAGCAGGCCACTGGCCAGCAGTCCGGCACCCATCCACCACTGCGTCGTCTCGGGAGCGGCCTCGGAGACCGTCGCGGCGGAGGTGCCGGCACCGGCGCCGGCACCCGACCCGGCACTGGAGCCCTGCGAGCCGGCCGGGACCGGCGTCGCCGGCTGGGGAGCGACGGCGACGCGCTCGACGCCCACGGCGTCGGCGGGCATCACCAGCTGCCAGCCCGGCTGGATCAGCCGGGCCAACTCCAGCTTGCGGCCGTCGATCTGGATCTTGTCCTTGTTGAGTTCGTAGATCTCCTTGTAGCGCAGGCCGCTGCCCAGGTGCTTCTCGGCGATGTCCCACAGGTTGTCGTGGTAGCCGTCACGGGGCGCCTTCACGGTGTACGCCAGCTCGCCCTCGATCCGCTTCTCGACCCGCTGCTCGATCCGTTCGGCACGGGTCGGCTTGGCCTCGGGCGAGAACTCGGTCGCCGCAGCGCCGTCGACGACCTGCGCCGCGACCGGAGTGGAGCGCGGTGCCATGTCGTCGATGGACGACGCCGTGGCGGCCCCGGCGGGACCGGCCACGAGACCGGTCACCAGGAGGCCTCCGACGAGCGCCCGGGCCAAGTGCTGCAACGGACCCGCCAGGGGCACCGTGCGGGCCAGGCCACCGCGGCGGGTCGCCACCACCTCGAGGGCGACACACCCCACGAACACGAGCCAGACGAGCCAGACGACACCGACGAGCACCGTCACCAGGTCGTCGGGACCCAGCTGTCGCGCGAGATCACGCAGGCCCGGCAACTCGGTCGGGATCGGCGGCGCACCGCCGAGCAGCACGAGCGCCACGGGCAGTCCCACGAGCAGCGCCAGCAGCGCCAGGGCGGCGCCGACGCGCGACGCGGCGGAACTCGATTCGGGGCGCGCCTGCGGTGCCAGCTCCTCGAAGCGGGTGGCGTTCCCGGTGGTGGGATCGGTCATGAGGATCTCCTCGTGCGTCTCAGGCCGTGGCCGCGGTCGCGGTGGCCCGCGCCGTGACCGGGTATTCGCTGATGCCGATGAGGCCCAGCATCGTGGTGTCACTCGTGTCGCGCAGCTCGACCCCGACCGAATCGGCCGTCACGGTCACGCTGAACTGGCCCGAGTCGTAACCCCGGGCCGTCAGGAAGTCCTGGGCGTACATCCGGGCCAGGCCCGGGTCGATCACCAGCGCGCCGCCGGACCGAAGTTGGGCGACGTCGACCGCATTGGCGCCGGCACGCGCGGCCTGCTCGGCGTCGTCGGCCACGCGCATGCGCGCGTTGATGCCCATGCCGCCGTCGATCACAAGGCCGGCACACAGCATCAGCACCACCGACATGGCCAGCACGAAGATCGTGGCGCCGCCACGCTCGCGCAGGTTCCGCGCGGTCATCCGAACCTCCGGTACTGGTCGATGGGGGCACTGCTGGTGGCCTCGAACTCACGCGAGCCGGTGAGCCCGACGAGGCCGAGGCCGGAGTTGGAGACCCGACAGCGGATCGTGACGTTGACGACGCCACCGGCCTCGAACTGACCGCCGATGTTCGCGACCTCGCACGTCGAGAAGCTGTCGTCGGCGTCGCTGTCGCGGACCGAGTCCAGGGCCGCGGCCCGGGCCTCGCCGCCGGTGCGCTCGAAGGACGCGGCCCGGGCGGCGTCGCGCGCGACCGACTCGATGTCGGCGCGCACGGCCACGTAACGACCGCCCGCCAGCACGAGCAACAGGAACATCACGAGGATCGGCACCATCAGCACGACCTCGACGGACATCGAACCGCGCTCGCGCGCGGGGTTCGGCAGCAGCAGACTCATGGTCCGGTGTCCTCCTCGAACTCCTCGATGCGACCCTGCGAGACCTCTTCGACGCGCGGTGATGCCAGGAACGGGAGCAACTGATTCGCCTGCCCCGAGACCGTCGCGCGCATCGTGTCGCCGACCCGCACGACCGACACCTGCGGCGTCTGCAGGACGCCACGGCCCAGTTGCTGCGCCGAGGACACGCCCTTCTGGCGGCCGAGGTCGGTGTCGCCGGTGACGCGCGCGACCCGCGCCGCCTCGCGGGCGGACGCGCTGGCGGACTGCTTCGCCAGGTAGGTCAGCGAGAACTGGATCGTCACGATCATCGCGATCATGAGCAGGGGCGTGTAGAGGACCAGCTCGATGGCGCTGGTCCCCCGCTCGCTCCGTGCTCGAGATCGCATGGATCAGGGATTCTGGATGTCGTTGCCGATGTCGTTGGCCTCGCTGGTCAGCGCGTTGACCAAGATCGCGGCGATGGCGCCACACACGGCGACGAGGACGGCCGCGATGACGACCCACTCGACGGCGGACGCGCCCTCCTCACGACGGGCGCGGTCGGTGCGGGCACCCAGCTGGGTGACCAGGAACGCGAGAGCTGTGTACATGGTGATTCTCCTTCGAAGGGTCTTTCAGAGCCCGGCGATCCCTGCCAGCGCCGGGTAGATCAGGAAGACGAGGAAGCCCGTCGCCAGCAACAGCTGGGCGATGAGCATGGACTGGGACTGCTCCTGGGCGCGGGACTCCGAATCGGCCAGCTCGCGCTGGCGCATCGAGGCTGCACGCGCGGTCAGCGAATCGCGCACCTTCGCACCGTCCTCGGCCACGAGGGCGAGGGCAGCGGCCAAGTCGCGCAGTTCGTCGACGGCCATGTCCTCGCCCAGTCGTCCGAGTGCGGCCCACGGCGTCACGCCCTGCAGTCGGGCGTTGTCGATCGTGTCACGCAGCCGGACCATGCCCCAGCCCTGGCTCACGCCTGCCGCGGCCGAGAGGGCCTCGGGGACACCACGGCCGCCGGCCAGGTTCATCGACACCAGGTCGAGGAAGGCGCTGACCACGTGCCGGAAGTCGCGACGGCGGTCCTTGGCCTCGCTGTGCAATTGCAGCTGGGCCAGACCGGCACCGGCAACGGCACCGATGATCGCGAGCCACAACGGCAAGGACGGGGGCAGGACGCCCAGGATGATGAGCGGGCCGAGCGCGATCGCCGGGGCGAACGCACCGACCAGCGCGGCCACGAGGGTGGAGCCGAGGTGGCTGTCGACGGACTTGTCCACGACCGCGAGGTCGGAACGGATCCCGGCCGGCAGTTCGACGCCACGGGCGGCCATCGCCGTCGAGAGGCGGCTGCCGAGTTGCTGCGACCGGGACCGGCCGGACACCTCGACGTGCCGCACGGGCGTGCGACGTCGCTGGGTGTCGAGCCGGGCCAGCTCGGACGCGGCCGTCGCACCGAACGCGGGCGAGCGGCTCAGCAGCAGCCAGACGCCGGCGCCGGCCACGGCTCCGCACAGCAGGATCCAGGTCATCGCGCCTCCTGCTTGCCCAGCAGGAACCGCTCGGGCATGTCGTACTCGGAGAGCCGGCGCATCCACATGAACCCGGCCGCGAACAGGCCGATCACGACGATCAGCACCAACTGGCCGATCGGTGTCGCGTACGGCTCGACGTAGGACCGGTTGAAGATCGCCAGGCCGAGCACGAACAGGACGGTCACGCCCATGACGATCTGGACGCTGCGGCGGGTGCTGGACCGGCTGGCCGAGATCCGGCGGCGCATGTCGAGGTCGTCGCGCGCGGATCGGGCCAGCGACGACAGGACGTCGCGCAGACCGGGGCCACGGAGGCGGGCGTTGAGGATCAGGGTGGCGACGATCAGGTCGGCGCTCGGGTCGTCGAGGTCGTCGGCGAAGCCCTGCAGCGCCGTCGGCAACGGCGTGCGCACCCGCAGGCGGTCCGAGAGGGTCAGGAGCGCCGGCTGGACGGCCGGCGACGCGGCGTACGCGGTGGCCGGGATGGCCTGTTCGAGACCCACCGCGCCGGCGATGGTGTCGCGCAGGGACTCGGTCCAGGCCGCCAGGCCCTCGAGTCGGGCCATGGCCCGCTTCTCGCTGGCCAGGCCACCGAACAACGCCGGCGCGAACCACACGAGCAGGCCGACCGCCACGGCCAACACCGGCCACGACGTCAGCACGAGGATCGCCAGACCCGCCAACACGCCCAGGAGCGCCCGGCGGGCATTACCGCGCACGCGCTGGGTCAGGTCGCGACGCGCCCGCAGCGGTGCCTCCTCGCGCTCGGACATGCCGACCACGACGAGCAGCACCCCGGCGCCGACGACGGCGCCCAGGAGCAGGATCAGCAGGGTCTGGGTGCTCACGTCAGAACGCCTGACCCTCGTACGCGGCAGGCCGGTAGCCGAACATCTCGAGGTCCTCGATGCAACTGACGGCCGCGGCGGCGTGCGCGACGCCGTCGGGACCCTCCGCGAAGACCTCGCTGGACAGCACGCGGCCGTCGACGCCGTTGACCTCACGCACCGAGGTGATGAGTCGGCGCAGTCCGCCGCCGCGGTGGAACTCGTTGCGCCGCTCGACGAAGACCACGAAGTCGATCGCGCCGGCGATCAGCATCATCGTGGCGTCGGCGGGCAGGCGCTCGGCCGACTGGATCGCATACGTGCAGATGCGGTTGAAGACCTCGAGCGAGGAGTTCGCGTGGATCGTCGACA
>CAYXFT010000133.1:0-7845 GCA_964464335.1 uncultured Aeromicrobium sp. | reverse complement strand
CAGCGCAACTACGAAGGGTTCCTCAAGTAATGCGACTCCTGATCATGGGCCCGCCCGGCGCGGGCAAGGGCACGCAGGCCGTCGCCCTGGCCGCGCGCATCGACGGTGCGCACATCTCCACCGGCGACATCTTCCGTGCGAACGTCGCGCAGCAGACCGAACTCGGTCGGGCGGCGCAGCGCTACATGGATGCCGGCGAGTACGTGCCCGACGAGGTCACCAACGCGATGGTGGCCGACCGGCTGGCCCGCGATGACGCGAAGGAGTCCTTCCTGCTCGACGGCTACCCGCGCACGCTCGACCAGGTCGCCAAGCTCGACGAGATCCTCGCCGGGATCGGCAGCAAGCTCGACGGTGTCGTCGCGCTGACGGTCGACGAGGAGGAACTGATCGGTCGGCTGCTCGAGCGCGCCAAGGTCAGCGGTCGCACCGACGACACCGAGGACGTCATCCGGCACCGCCAGGACGTCTACAAGGCCGAGACCTCCCCGCTGATCGCCGTCTACCGCGACCGCGGCCTGCTGATCGAGGTCGACGGCATGGGCACGCCCGACGAGGTCGGCGCCCGCATCGTCGACGCCCTGCCCGCCTGACCACGGTGGAGGCCACCGATGTTCGGTGAGTCGATCGAACTCAAGACGCCTGAACAGCTGGCGTCGATGCGCCAGGCCGGACTCGTCGTCGGACGCACGCTCGAGGTGCTGCGCGCGGCGGTCGCCCCGGGCGTCTCGACCGGCGACCTCGACGCCCTCGCGCGCGAACGTCTCGCTGCCGAGGGCGCGACCTCCAATTTCCTGGGTTACCACGGCTTCACCGGCGTCATCTGTGCGTCGGTCAACGACGAGATCGTCCACGGCATCCCCGGTGGTCGGGTGCTGGCCGAGGGCGACCTGATCTCGATCGACTTCGGTGCCGTGATCGACGGCTGGCACGGCGACGCCGCGATCAGTGTGCCCGTCGGCGAGGTCGCGGCCGACGTGGCCGAGCTGAACCGGGTCACCGAGGAGTCGATGTGGCGGGGGATCGCCGCCGCACGGATCGGCGGCCGGGTCGGTGACATCTCGCACGCGATCGAGTCGTACGTGAAGTCCCAGGGCCGCTACGGCATCACCGAGGGCTTCACCGGGCACGGCATCGGCTCGCAGATGCACATGGCCCCCGACGTACCGAACTCCGGCCGCCGGGGCAAGGGCCCCCGGATCGTCGAGGGGATGGCCCTGGCGATCGAGCCGATGATCACGCTCGGCACCTCGCGCGCCGAGATCCTCGAGGACGACTGGACCGCGGTCACCACCGACGGCACCTGGGCCGCCCACCACGAGCACACGATGACGGTCACGACCGAGGGGGTGTGGGTGCTCACGGCGATCGACGGCGGCGCCGCCCGACTCGCCGCGCTCGGCGTCCCCTGCGCCGAGCCCGCCTGACCTCCACGGGCACCGCGAGTGGCGCACAACGCACGCCACTGGCCGCCAGTGGCGTGCGTTGTGCGCCACTCGCGGACGCTTTTGCGCCACTCGCGGTCCCCGTAGGCGCGCTGCTGGGCCTGGCGGGGGACACTGGGGTCATGCGTTCCCTGCTCCTGGTCCTCGGGCTCCTGCTGGCCTCCGGCGTCGCCGGCTGTGCCGATCGTCAGGACGAGCCGACGACCTCGGCCTCGACGACCCTCGACGCCGAGCCCAGCGACGACGTCGAGCCCTCTGAACCCGACCCGACGGTGAACCCGGCCCAGGTCAAGGCCGCGGCGAAGGCACTGCGCGGCTACCTTCGGGCCGCGGACGCCGGCAACTGTGCGGCGGTGAAGAAGCGGGTGCTGCTGCCCGAGCAGGTCGAGTGCGCCGACGTGCACGACATGGAGGGCCAGTGGAGCGCCGGCGGCGACGACCTGACCCGCGTGAAGATCAGCGCGGACGTGATCGACGACAGCGGCTTCGCGACGGTCACGTGGGCCGACGGATCCGACGACACCTGGGACCTGCAGGAGGTCGACGGCAGGTGGGTCGTGCTCAACGTCGACTCGACCGACGACGCCTGATCCGTGGGGCGGAGCTCGGGGATCAGCGGTGCAGTTCGGCGGTGCAGCACTTCACGCTGCCGCCGCCCTTGAGTAACTCCGACAGGTCGACGCCGATCGGGGCGTAGCCGCGCGCGGCGAGCCGGTGCGCGAGGTCCGCCGCCTGCTGCGGCAGCACGACGTTCCGTCCGTCGCTGACGAGATTGAGCCCGAAGGCCAGCGCGTCCGCCTCGGAGCACTCCAGTGACCCGGGGAAGAGCCGGCGCAGCGTGCGCCGGCTGGCCGGGCTGAAGGCGCCCGGAAACCAGGCGATGTCCGCGGGGGAGTCGCCGGCGCCGTCGTCGAGCACCGCGAGGGCGACGTCGAGGTGGTAGAACCGCGGGTCGACCAGGTCGAGGGAGACCACCGGTCGGTGCAGGACGCGCGCAGCCTCGGCGTGCGCGTCGAGGCAGGTGCGGAACCCGGTGCCGGCGAGGATCACCGCGGCCAGGACGAGGAAGTCCCCCTCGCCCTCGTTGACGTGCTCCGGCCGGGTCACCTCGCGCCCTCCGTCGCGCAGGAAGTCGACGTGGGCGTGGGCCTCGGGCTGACGCTGGACGAAGGCGAACGCCGCGCCGTAGGTGTGCGGGCCGACCGAGACCGCCCCGTTGGCGGCGAAGACCATGTCGGGCAGACCCGCGATCGGGGGCAGCACGTCGACCCGGTGGCCGAGGGCGCGGTACACGTCGAGCAGCGCCTCCCACTGGCGGCCGGCCAGGGCGGTGTCCACGGGCGCGGTGGGATCCATCCACGGATTGATCGCGTACAGGACGTCGAACTCGGTGGGCGGGCACATGACGTAGTGCCGGGTGCGGGCCCGACGGGTCACGACCGGATCGACGGCGGTCAGAACGTGTGCCATGGGTCTCCCTCCGCAGGTGCAATGAATCGATGTTAGGGACTATCCCGACTGAATGACGAATCCGAATCCTGCCTTCCGTTGCTCGGATTCTTGCGTTGCGAGTTCACTGAGGCTTGGTATCTTGCGTACATGGTGCTCGATGACATCGACCGTGGACTGCTGGAGGCGCTGACCGAGGACGGCCGCGCGAGTTACGCGACGCTCGGGTCGCGCGTCGGACTCTCGGCGCCGGCGGTCAAACGCCGGGTCGACCGCCTCGTGGACGAGGGGGTCATCAGTGGCTTCACGGTCGTCGTCGACCCACATCATCGCGGCTGGACCACCGAGGCCTACGTCGAACTGCACTGCCAGGGCACGATCTCGCCCGACGTGCTGCGCGACGCGTTCCTGAGGGTTCCCCAGGTGCATGCTGCCGCGACCGTGTCGGGAGCCGCCGACGCGATGCTGCACCTCGTGGTCGAGGACGTGCGCGATCTCGAGCGGGCGCTCGAGCGGCTGCGCGTCGAGACCGAGAGCGTCACCCGTACCGAGACGTCCATCGTCCTGTCGCGCCTCATCGACCGGCGTCGCGGGCTGAGCGTCTGAGTCCCGCGGGCCGGTCGGCCCGCATCCACAGGTACTGACAGGACGGCCACAGGCCGGTCATGCGTTGCGCCGAGGTCGCGGCGACAACCTCGAGTCATGACGAGGCGGGTCCGGTGGGTCATGACGGCGGCGGCGGCGATGGTGGTCGGTGGCGTCGCGATGTCGGTCTCCACGGAAACCGCGGATGCGGACCCGTCCTCGTCGTCCATGACCGCAGTCTTCGCCGAGCCGCGTTCGACGCAGGTTTCATCGGCGCGCGTCACCGACCTCACCCTGCCGGACGGAGTCTCGGTGGCGGCCGTCGACCTCGACGACGGCGACACCGTCACGGTCGGCGAGGACGAGCTGTACGACACCGCGAGCATCGTGAAGGTCGACATCGTCGCGGCCCTGCTCGAACAGAACGACGGCGTGCTGACCGCGAGCCAGCGGCAGTGGGCCGCCGCCGCGATCGAGTACAGCGACAACGCGTCGGCTTCTCTCCTCTACGCGGCGATCGGTGGCAAGGACGGGCTCGACGCGTTCAACGCGACGATCGGGCTCACCGACACCGAGGCCGGAGCGGACGGGAACTGGGGCCTGACGCAGACCACCGTCACGGATCAGATCACGCTGCTGAAGACCGTGTTCGGCGACGATTCGGTCCTCGACGCGGCATCGCAGGACTGGCTCGCCGCGCTGATGGGCGATGTCGTCGACGCCCAGAACTTCGGGGTGAGCGCTGCGGCGGACGATCCCGACGACGCCGAGCTCAAGGTGGGCTACCTCCAGCGCTCCGCGTCGGCGCTGTGGGACGTCACGAGCATCGGCCGCATCGAGGCCGGCGGACACACCCTGCTGGTGGCCGTGCTCGCCGAGGACCAGGCCGGCTTCGATCAGGGCAAGTCCGCGATCGAGGACGCCGTCGAGGCCGCGGTCGCGGCGATCGAATGACCCCGCCGCCGGCGGGCGGCTAGCGTGGGCCCATGACCCGGAACCGTGCCGCCTCCGTCGGAGCGGGCCTCGTCGGGGCGCTCGTCTTCGTGGAGTTCGTGAGCGGATTCCTGCAGGGGTACTACACGCCCCTGGCCACGGACATCGCCCGGCACCTGTCCATCCACGACGCCGACGTCAACTGGTTCGAGGCGGCCCAGTTGCTGCTGTCGGCGTTGTGCGTGCCGCCGCTGTCGAAGCTGGGGGACCTGGTCGGGCACCAGCGCGTGCTCGTGTGGTCGGCGGTGCTGACCGCGGTCGCCACCTGGGGGATCGCGCTGTCGACCAACTTCACGTCGTACCTCGTGTTCTGGGCGTTGCAGGGTGTCTTCACGGTCTGGCTGCCGCTCGAGGTCGCCCTGATCCACCGGCGGGCCCTGGGCCTGGAGAACCGCGCCGCCGCCACCCGGCGCGCGACCGGGATCATCGTGGCCGCGCTCGAGGCCGGCGCGATCGCCGGTGCGTTGTCCGCCGGTGCCGCTTCGGCCGCATTCGACCCGCTGTGGATGGTGCTCGCGGTGCCGGCGCTGCTGACCACCGTGGTCGTGGTCGTGATCGTCATGTTCGTCCCGGATCGCCACGAACGTCAGGAGGGCAGCCTCGATGCCGCGGGCCTGGCGCTGCTCAGTGCGAGCCTCCTGCTGGTCACCGGCGGACTGTCGCTGGTGCGCCTGTACGGCGTGGGATCGCCGTGGCCGTGGCTGGCGATCGTGGCCGGTGTGACGCTGCTGCTGCCCTTCGTCCGTTATGAACTGCGCACGCCCGACCCGATCATCGACCTGCGCGTGATGCGGCAGTCGTCGATGTGGCCGGTCCAGCTGACGGCGTTGCTGTTCGGCGTCAGCATCCTCGGGGCGCAGATTCCGCTCTCGACCTTCGCCCAGACCGATCCCGACGAGCACGGCTTCGGGCTGGGACTCGATGCGACCTCCGTGGCGCCGCTGATCGGTGGCTACGTCCTGTCGTTGCTCGTGGGTGCGCTGTTGTTCGCCCGGATCAGCCAGCGGTTCAGTCCGCGCAACTGCCTCATCGGCGCGACCACCCTCGTGGGGCTGGGCTACGGCGCCCTCGTCCTGATGCACCACTCGGTGGTTCAGGTCGCGGTGTGCATGGTCGTCGCGGGCCTCGGTTCCGGCGCGCTCGTGGCGGCCCTGCCCGCCGCCGCGGCCGCCGCCGCGCCCGAGGGTCGCACCGCCGTCGCGACCGGCCTGACCAACACCACCAAGACGATCGGCGGCTCGTTCGCCTCGTGCATCTTCGGCGTCGCGCTGGCTGCCGGTGCCACCCACTCCACGGCCGCGTCGCTCAGCGGGTACTACACGGTGTGGATCGTCTGCTCGGTCACGGCGTTCATCGCCGCCGTCCTGTTGAACTTCGTGCCGCGGCTGGCGTTCGCCGACCCGGTCGTCATCGAGGAGGTCCTGCCGTGAATGCCGCCGAGAAGCTCTCCGCCCTGATCGGGTGCCGCACCGTCTCGGCCCCCGACGAACGCGACGAGGCCGAGTTCATCGCGTTCCGCGAGGCGTTCGCCCGGCTCTACCCGGGCCTGCACGCCGAACTGGAGCTGACCCGTTTCCAAGGCGGCTCGCTGTTGTTCCGCTGGCCCGGCCTCACCGCCGAGCGCCCGCTGGTCCTGATGGCGCACTACGACGTCGTCCCCGCGCCGGCCGAGCAGTGGGACCGTGATCCGTTCTCCGGTGAGATCGCCGACGGGTTCGTGCACGGTCGCGGTGCCCTCGACGACAAGGGCCCGCTGGTGTGCATCGCCGAGGCCGTCGAGACGTTGCTGGGGGAGGGGTTCAGCCCCGCCCGCGACGTGTGGCTGTCGTTCGGCGCCGACGAGGAGGTCTTCGGCCTCGGTGCCGCGGAGATCGTCGGTCACCTGCAGTCGCTCGGCGTGCAGCCCTGGCTCGTCTCCGACGAGGGCGGGGCGATCGTCGACGACGCGTTGCCCGGCATCAACGGACTGATGGCGATGGTGGCGATCGTCGAGAAGGGCACGACCGACGTGGGACTGCTCGCCCGCGGTGGCGGCGGCCACGCATCGACGCCGGCGAAGAACGGTGCGACCGCGCGCCTGGCCCGCGCGATCGTCCGGATCGACGAGCATCCTGCGACGCCGCACCTGTCCGACCCCGTGCTGCAGATGCTCGACACGTTGGCCGACCTGGTGCCGCGCCCACTCGGCGCGGTGCTGCACCATGCGGGCCGGGCCAACCGGCCGGTCGCCGAGGTGCTGAGCCGGCTCGGCAAGGAGACCGCCGCGATGGTGCGCACCACGATGGCCGTCACGCAGGTCAGCGGCAGTCCGGCCCGCAACGTGCTGGCGACCGAGGCCCGGGCGAACGTCAACGTACGCCTCGCCGTCGGGGACACCCGCGAGAAGCTGCGGACCCGGCTGGAGAAGCTCTTCCGCGGACTCGACATCGAGATCGAGCGCATCGACGGGGAGGACCCGCCGCCGGTGTCGCGCACCGACAACGAGGCGTGGCAGGCGCTCGGCGCCGCGATCGCCGCGGTCGACCCGGCGATCCGGGTCGTGCCCTACGTCCAGACCGGCGGCACCGACTCGCGCCACTTCACCCGGATCAGCGACTCGGTCTACCGTTTCGCCCCGCTGAAGATGACCCGCGTCCAGCGCGATTCCATCCACGCGCCCAACGAAGCGGTCGAGATCGCGTCGCTGGAACGCGGCACCGTGTTCCATCGCGCCCTCATCACCGGTCTCCGCTGACCGGTTGACCCTGTCGGCGGGGGAGGGGAGGGTGGGCGCATGCCCGTCGATCCCACCGGAGCCGATCTCAAGCGCTACCTCGCGCAGGACGACGACGGTCCCGTCGTGATGCTGAACCTGCTGCGGTTCACCGTGGACGGCGCCTCGTCCTACCGCGAGTACACCGAGCGCATCGGCCCGTTCCTCGAGAAGGTGGGCGGCGAGGTCGTGTACGCGGGCAACCTCTCGACCGCGCTGGTGGCGCCGCAGGACTGGGCGTGGGACGCCGTGTTGATGGTGCGTTACCCCTCGCGACAGGCGTTCAGTGCGATGGTCGCCGACGCGGACTACCAGCAGATCACCGGCCTGCGCACGATCGCGTTGGACGACGCGGTACTCCAGGCCAGCACCCCCTGGGGCGGCTGACACCCTCCGATTTGAGTACACGACCCCGATCGGCGTAGACTTGTGTGTCGGCCTTGTCAGGTCCGTATCCCCATGCCCACTGGGACCCGTGAGAACGGGCGGGGAGCTGGCGTGCCCGAGGTCGTGTAGTCGAGACGAAGAAGTTGAGGTGTATGGCGAAAAAAGAAGGCGTCATCGAGATGGAGGGTGCGGTCGTCGAGGCCCTGCCCAACGCGATGTTCCGCGTGGAGCTGG
>CAYXFT010000132.1:0-7852 GCA_964464335.1 uncultured Aeromicrobium sp. | reverse complement strand
ACCGTAGGTCGTCTCGCTGCCGAGCTCGCCCTGGACCAGGCGGACCGCCTGACCATCGGCGACGTCGACCGCGGGGAGGAGTTCGAGAGTCACCCCGTGATCGTATCGACCCGCCTCCGTACGCTTGACGTGCCATGAGCGAACCCACGACGATCACGCTGCCCCACACCCCCGCCGAAGACGTCCTGGGAGTGCTGACCGGCACGTGGCTGGCGTCGCTGGGACTGACCCTGCTGCACGAGTCGCACGCGGTCACCGGCGGCACCGCGGGCCTGTCGCTGCTCATCACGTACGCGCTGCCGTGGTCGCTGTCGCTGGTGCTGATCCTGGTGAACCTGCCGTTCTTCGCCCTGGCACTGTGGAAGAAGGGTGCCGCCTTCACGGCCAAGTCGGTGATCGCGGTGCTCCTGATGTCGGCGTTCACCGCCCTGCACACGCGGATGCTGCCGATCCCCGACCTCGACGCGGTCTACGGGGTGGTCACCGGCAACATCCTGGCCGGCACCGGCATCCTCATCCTGTTCCGCCACGGGTCGAGTCTGGGCGGGTTCAGCGTGCTGGCGCTCATCGCGCAGGAGCAGGCCGGGCTCCGCGCGGGGTACGTGCAGATGGGGCTGGACATCCTCGTCGTGCTCTCGGCCCTGCTGGTGGTTCCGGTCTCCAACGTCGCCCTCTCGGCCGTGGGAGCGGTGATCCTGAACATCATCCTGGCGTTCAACCACCGGCCCGAGCGCTATCGCGCCTGACCCACCCGGCCACCTCGCGCCCACCCGCGCCAAGGGCTCCGCGAGTGGCGCAAAACTCACGCCACTCGCGCCCAGTGGCGCGCCTTTTGCGCCGCTCGCGGTACCCGCCGGGCGCCACTCGCGGTACCCGCCAGGCGCTCAGAGCGTCGCGATCCAGTTCTCCAGGAGGCGACGTCCGGCGTCGCCGGACTTCTCCGGGTGGAACTGCGTCGCCCAGAGCGGGCCGTGCTCGACCGCCGCCACGAAGCGGTCGCCGCCGTACTCGGTCCACGTGACCCCCGGCGCCGCGAAGGCCGTGCCGGTCGGATCGAGCTGCCACTGCCGCACGCCGTAGGAGTGCACGAAGTAGAAGCGCTCCCGCTCGATCCCCGCGAACATGCGGGACTCCGCGGGCGCGCCGACGGTGTTCCAGCCCATGTGCGGGACGATCGGCGCCTGCAGCCGCTCGACCGTGCCCGGCCATTCGCCACAGCCGCGGGTGCGGACCCCGTGCTCGATGCCCTCGCCGAACAGGATCTGCATGCCGACGCAGATGCCCAGGACGGGCCGGCCCGCGATGAGTCGCCGCTCGACGATGCGCTCCCCACCGACGCCCTGCAGTCCGCGCATGCAGGCCTCGAAGGCGCCGACACCGGGCACGAGCAGACCGTCGGCCTGCTCGGCCACCGCGGCGTCGGAGGTCAGCACGACCTCGGCGCCGGCGCGCTCGACGGCACGCACCGCCGACCGGAGGTTGCCGGATCCGTAGTCGAGGACCGCGACGGTGCTCATGGTCAGAGCGCGCCCTTGGTCGACGGGATGCCCGTCTCCCGCGGGTCGGGCTCGACGGCCGTGCGCAGCGCCCGTGCGAGCGCCTTGAACTGGCACTCGGCGATGTGGTGCGGATCGCGGCCCGCGATCAAGGTCATGTGCATCGTGATGCCCGCGTGGTGGGCGATCGACTCGAAGACGTGCGAGGTCAGCGAGCCGATGTACGAGCCGCCGATGATCGCGGTGATCTGACGCTCCGGCTCACCGGAGTGGACGAAGTACGGGCGCCCGGAGACGTCGACGACGCACGTCGCGATGGCCTCGTCCAACGGGATCGTCGCGGTGCCGTAGCGGCGGATGCCCGCCTTGTCGCCGAGCGCCTCGCGAATCGCCTCACCGATGCAGATGGCGGTGTCTTCGACGGTGTGGTGCGCGTCGATGTGCAGGTCGCCCTCGGACGTCACCGTGAGGTCGATCAGGGAGTGACGTCCGAGCGCGGTCAGCATGTGGTCGTAGAAGCCCACGCCCGTGCTGATCTCGGTGCGACCCGTGCCGTCGAGGTCGACCTCGACCACCACGTGCGACTCGGAGGTCTTCCTCTCGATCCGCGCCGTCCTGCGTGCCGTTCCCGTCATCGGGGGTCCACCTCCGTCAGTGCCGCGTAGAACGCCTGCATCTCCTGCGGGGTGCCGATCGACACCCGCAACCAGCCGTCGGGTCCGACCTCGCGGATCAGGACACCTCGGCCGACCAAACCCTCCCACACCGCGTGCCGATCGGAGAAATGACCGAACAACACGAAGTTCGCGTCGGACGCGGCGACGTCGTAGCCGTGATCGGCCAACCAGGCCGACGTCTCGTCGCGGGTCGTGCGCAGGGCGTCGACCTGTGCGAGGAGTTCGTCGGTGTGCCGCAGCGCCCCCAGCGCCGTCGCCTGCGTGACGGCGCTCAGGTGGTAGGGCAGCCGGACGATGCGCAACGCGTCGACGATCGCGGCGTCGGCGGCGAGGTAGCCGAGCCGGCCGCCGGCCAGCGCGAAGGCCTTGCTCATCGTCCGGGTGACGATGAGCCGCGGGTGCGAGTCGAGCAGTTCCAGCGCGGTCGGCGTGCCGGCGCGACGGAACTCGGCGTACGCCTCGTCGACCACCACGATCCCCGGAGCGACGGCCAGGACCGCCTGCAGTTCGTGCGGTGCCAGGGCCGTCCCCGTGGGGTTGTTCGGTGAGGTCAGGAAGACGACGTCGGGCTGTTCGGCCTCGACCAGCGCCACCGCCGCCGGCACGTCGATCGCGAAGTCCTCCCGGCGTCGGCCGGCCACCCACCGGGTGTGGGTGTTGCGGGCGTACTCGGGGTACATCGAGTACGTCGGGGCGAAGGACAGCACGGTGCGTCCGGGGCCGCCGAAGGCCTGCAGGATCTGCTGCATGACCTCGTTGGACCCGTTCGCGGCCCAGACCCGCTCGGCCGTCAGTCCGTGGCCCAGGTAGGCGGCCAGACCCTCGCGCAGCGCCCACGCCTCACGGTCGGGGTACCGGTTGAGGCCGAGCGCGGCGACGCGCACCGCCTCGGCGATGTCGGCAGCAGCCTCGGCGCTGGGCCCGTAAGGGTTCTCGTTGGTGTTCAGGCGGACCGGCACGTCGATCTGGGGAGCGCCGTACGGCTCGTCGCCGCGCAACTCCTCCCGGATCGGCACCCACGCGGGCAGGCCCGGGCTCACTGCTTCCGCTCCAGGCGCGCCGACACCGCAGCGCCGTGCGAGGGCAGGTCCTCGGCCTCGGCGAGCGTGACCACCTTCGGCCCGACGTCGCGCAACGCGGCCTGCGAGTACGTGACGACGTGCATGTTCTTGACGAACGCCCGCACCGAGAGACCCGAGGAGTGGCAGGCGCAGCCGGCCGTCGGAAGGACGTGGTTGGACCCGGCGGCGTAGTCGCCCAGCGACACCGGCGCGAACGCACCGACGAAGACGGCGCCGGCGTTGACGATCCGGTCGGCCACGGCCGCGGCGTCGGCCGTCTGGATCTCCAGGTGTTCGGCGGCATAGGCGTTGGCGACCTCGACGGCCTGGTCGACGTCACGCACGAGCACGGTGGCCGACTGGGTGCCGACCAAGGACGTGCGGATCCGCTTCTCGTACGTGGCGAGGGGCACCTGACGCTCGAGTTCGGCGTCGACGGCCGTGGCCAGGTCGACCGAGTCGGTGATGAGCACGCCCGCCGCGAGTGGATCGTGCTCCGCCTGGCTGATCAGGTCGGCGGCGACGAACTCGGGATCGGCGGTCCCGTCGGCGATGATCGCGATCTCGGTGGGCCCGGCCTCCGCGTCGATCGCGACGACGCCCTGCAGGTGCCGCTTCGCGGCCGCCACGAAGATGTTGCCCGGCCCGGTGACGAGGTTGACCGCCTCGTTCTCCCGAGTGCCGTACGCCAGCATCGCGAGCGCCTGGGCGCCGCCGGCGGCGTAGACCTCCTCGATGCCGAGCCGGGCGCACGCGGCGAGGATCGTCGGGTGCGGCAGGCCGCCGAACTCCGCCTGCGGTGGGCTGGCCAGGGCGATGCCCGGCACCCCGGCGACCTGCGCCGGCACCGCGTTCATGACCACGGTGCTGACGAGCGGCGCGAGGCCGCCGGGCACGTAGAGGCCCACCCGCTGCATCGGCACGATCCGGCGCTCGACGACGGCGCCGGCGGCCACCTCGACGCGCAACGTGTGCTCGAGTTCGGCCTCGCACGTGACCCTGAGGCGGGCGATCGACTCGTCGAGAGCCGCCAGCACCGCCGGGTCGAGCTCGGCCAACGCCGACGCCAGCGCCTCGGCCGGGACCCGCAACCGCTCGGGGCGGACCCCGTCGAAGCGCTCCCCCGCGTCGAGCACGGCCTCGGCGCCGCGGTCGCGCACGTCGTCACAGATCGGGACGACGGCCGCCAGCGCATGGTCGACGTCGACTTCGGCACGCGGCACCGCATCGCGGTAGCCTCCGGTCTGGTCGCGAAGATCGAGTCGTCGAAGCACGGGGCAAGTCTAGGAGGCAGTCGGGTGAGCACAGCGCCCACGTGGCAGCAGCCGGTCGTCGCCGGCGTCGTCACCGCGCTCGTGGGCTTCACCTCGTCGTTCGCCGTGGTGCTGGCCGGGCTGCGCGCCGTCGGCGCGTCCGAGGACCAGGCGGCCAGCGGACTGCTCGCGCTGACCGTCGTGTTCGGGCTGCTGATCATCGCGCTGGCGTGGGTGCACCGCGTGCCGGTGACGCTCGCCTGGTCGACGCCGGGTGCCGCGCTGCTGGTGTCGACCGGCGCCGTGGCCGGCGGCTGGCCCGCCGCCGTCGGCGCGTTCGTCGTCACCGGCCTGTTGCTGGCGCTGATCGGCGTGGTCCCCCTGCTCGGCGACCTCGTCGCGAGGATCCCGACCGAGATCGCCCAGGCGATGCTGGCCGGGATCCTGCTGCAGCTGTGCCTCGCTCCGTTCGTCGCCGCGGCCGACACCCCCGCGTACGTCGTCCCGGTGATCGTCGCGTGGCTGGTCGCCCTGCGGTTCCGGCCCCGGTGGGCCGTGCCGTTCGCGCTGCTGGTCGCGATCGCGGCGATCCTGGTGGCCACCGTACGGTCGGGCACCCCCATCGACACGTCGGCATTCGTGCCGCAGCTGACCTGGACCACGCCCGGGTGGACCTGGTCGGCCCTCGTCGGCATCGCCGTGCCCCTCACCGTGGTCACCATGGCGTCGCAGAACCTGCCCGGCGCCGCCGTCCTGCGCAGCTTCGGCTTCGAGACACCGTGGCGTTCGTCGGTCGTCGCGACCGGACTGGGGACCGCCGCGGTGGCTCCGTTCGGCGGCCACGCCATGAACCTCGCGGCGCTGTCGGCCGCCCTGGCCGCCGGTGACGAGGCGGGCCCGCGGGAGCGCCGCTGGGTGGCTGCCGTGTCGGCAGGCTGCGGGTATCTCGTGATCGCCGGTGCCGCCGGACTCGTCGTGACCCTGTCGGCCGTCGCACCGCCGGGGATCATCGAGACCGTCGCGGGCCTGGCCCTGATCGCCGCGCTCGTCGGCTCGCTCGAGGGAGCGTTCGCCGCGCCCCAGCACCGCACCAGCGCGGGCCTGACGTTCCTGCTCGCCGCCTCCGGCGTCACCCTGTGGTCGGTCGGCGCAGCCTTCTGGGCCCTGCTCCTCGGGTTGGCGGTGCGCGCCACCGTGGAGCGACGCCGGTAGCCTCGGCCCGTGGCGAAGAAGCAGGGCGGGGACGCGACCCCGGCGCTCGTCGCGCTGCATCGCGCCGGCGTCGCCGTGACGGTGCACGCCTACGACCACGACCCACGAGCCGAGTCGTACGGACTCGAGGCGGCGGAGTCCCTCGGCCTCGATCCCGAGCGCGTGTTCAAGACGCTCATGATCGACGTCGACGGTCGACTGTGCGTCGCGATCGTGCCCGTGGCCGGCAGCCTCGACCTGAAGAGGGCCGCCGCGGCGCTGGACGGCAAGAAGGCCACGCTGGCCGATCCGGCGGCCGCGCAACGGGCCACCGGCTACGTCCTCGGCGGCATCAGCCCGTTCGGCCAGAAACGCGCCCATCGGACCGTCGTGGACGAGTCGGCACTGCAGCATCCGACGGTCTACGTGTCGGGAGGCCGTCGCGGACTGGACATCGAGGTCTCGCCCACCGACCTGGTGGATCAGACCCGCGCGGTCACCGCGGCGGTCGCTCGCTGAGCTCGTCGGCCCACGGGTCGTCGACGTCGCCGTAGAAGTCGTCCTCGTGGGCACCGTCGGGTCCCAGGTACAGCGACAACGTGTAGCCCAGCACCGCGGCGAACGGCCACACCAGGAACGGCACGATGCTGTCGACCACGAACTGGGCCGGGACGAGGTCGCCGACCTGCAGGCCCTTCACCGAGCTGGGATCGGGCGGCCCCAGCCACATTCCGAGTTGCCAGCACACCAGCGCCGCCGCGGACGAGGCGGCGACCAGACCCACGACGGTCTGCCAGCGTCCGGGGCGTCCGAGTCGTTCGACCACCACCCCGGCGGCCAGACCCACGACCAGCCCGATCGCGCTGAAGACACCGACCACCTGGAACTGGCCGCCGGCGCGCTCCTCGGTCAGGATCAGGCCGTTCTGGGTGACCTCCCACTGCGAGGGAGCACCGAGCCACCACCACACGAACGCGGCGGGGACACCTGCGGCGACGACACCCAGGAACAACCTGGTGACGCGGTTCATGACAGGCACCCCGGTCCGAGCAGTTCCTTGAGATCGGCGAACAGCGACGACGTCGACGACACCCTCAGGCCCTGGTCGAGCCGCATCGTCGTGGTCTTGCCGTTGCCCGACAACCGCAGATGCACCTCGGTCACGCCGGGATGCGAACCGAGAACCTGCTTGAAGGCGTTGATCGTGTCCAGGGTGCACCGCGAGGTGGCGAGACTGACCACGAGCGGGGTGTCGGCCCGGCCCTGGCCCATGTTCGGCAGCGACACCTCGTTGGCCGAGAGGTCCATGCCCTCGTCGTTGCGGCGCACACGCACCTTGGCGACCACGATCGCGTCCTGCGCGAGCACCGTCGCGGCCAGGTTGTAGGCCGCCGGGAACACCGCGACGTCCACCGAACCGTCGAGGTCCTCCAGGGTGATCGTCGCCCAGGTGTCACCCTTCTTGCTCATCCGGCGCTGGACGTTCGTGACCAGGCCGCACAGCCGGACGACGTCGCCGTCGGGACGGTCGCCGTCGAGCAGCGCGCCGATCGTGGAGTCGGAGTTCGCCGACAGCACGTGCTCGAGCCCACCGAGCGGGTGGTCCGAGACGTAGAGGCCGAGCATGTCGCGCTCGAACGCCAACTTCTGCGCCTTCTCCCACTCCGGCAGGTCGGGGACGGTCACACCCATGCCGGTGTAGTCGTCCTCGAAGGCCCCGAACAGCGAGTCCTGTCCGATCGCGGCATTGCGCTTGAGGTCGATGTACTGGTCGACCGACTCCTCGGCGATCGTGGCCAGCGCCCGACGGCCGTGCTTGAGGGAGTCGAACGCGCCGGACTTGATGAGCGAGTCGAGCACGCGCTTGTTGCACACCGGCGTGGGCACCTTGTCGAGGAAGTCGCCGAAGTCGGTGTAGGCGCCCTTCTCCTCGCGGGCCTCGACGATGCCGCCGACGACGTTCTCGCCGACGTTGCGCACCGCGGTCAGACCGAACCGGATGTCCGGGCCCACCGAGGCGAAGTTCGCCACCGAGTCGTTGACGTCCGGCGGCAGCACCTTGATGCCCAGGCGCCGGCACTCGGCCAGGTACAGCGCCGACTTGTCCTTGTCGCCCTTGACGCTGGTCAGCAGGGCGGCCATGTTGGAAAAATCCTGCTTGAGCACGTGCGGGA
>CAYXFT010000131.1:0-7919 GCA_964464335.1 uncultured Aeromicrobium sp. | reverse complement strand
CAACGCGTCCTCGCCCAACAGAACGAGGCGGCTTGACATAGGGCTTCTCACAGGGCCGCCTCCCGCTGGTGGTCCAGGGCGCCGTCGAACAGGCGCATGGCCAACGATTCGAAGCCGGCCTCGCGCAGGGTGTCGTAGCGCGCCTTCGGTCCCCAGGTGCGCACGATCTCCTCGGCCTCCCGCTCGGGTGCCGGCCCGCGGTTCCCGCCGGCGCGACCCCATTCGGCCATCGCCCGGCGACCGGCGTCGAGCGGGCCGCGCGAACGCAGGCTGGTGGCGAACGCGTACGCCAGCTCGACCGGGAGCGGCAGGGGCCGGGTGAGTCCGGCGTCGCGCAGTTCGACGAGGTCGGCCAGCAACCCGGCGGCCGACTCGGGGTCGGCGAGCGGACCGGTCACGAGCCGGGCGGTGCCCGAGCCGATCTTGCCGGCCGTGTGAGAGGTCCAGGGCACGTCAGGGCGCTGCGCGGCGAGGGCGAGCAGTCGGACCCAGTCACGGAGTCGGTGCTTGGCCCGCACGGTGGAGTACGTGACGGTGACGACGCGGTCGCCGTGGATGCCCTCGATCGTCCCGGTGACCCGGCGGCCGTCGGGCAGCGCCACGTCGACGTCGATCGACTCGGCGTCGCCGGCGCGCAGGTCGATCGTGCGTTCGACGAGGGTGGCCACACGGGTGCCGACGTCGCTGATCACGACCGAGCCCAGCTGGCCCGGAGGCAGCATTCCGGACCGCCGTACCGCCGCCCACGCGTCGTCGGCACGCACGCCCCGGACGGCGTGGTCGAGCAATCGTTGACCGATCGCCCACCGAGCCAGCCCGTCGAGCGTGATCGGCAGGTCCTCGTCGAGCACATCCTCGTCCCCGCGCAGCGTCACGCCGAGCCGTTGTCGCCAGAAGGCCCTGACCGGATTCTGCACGAACATCTCCAACTCGCCGAGGGTGAGATCGGAACGGTCGGCCTCGGGCAGCGGGGCGGGCAGGAGCGGCTCGACGCGCCCTCGTGGCCGCAGGCTGGCGCGGGCACCGGCGAGCGCGGCCGGATCGAAACTGAACGGCCGGCCGTCGTCGACGAGTGCCCCGGGGCGCAGGTTGCGTGGATCGAACGGCTGGAGCGGATGGGAGGTCACCACGTCGCCGGCGCCGGCCGTGCGCCGCACCTGGTCGAGGAGCTCTCCGAGGGGGACGGCGGGCGGGCGGGGCTGGCCGCGGTGCTCGTCGGCGCCGGTGTACGTGACGACGAGGGTCTCGGTCGCCGACATCACCGCATCCAGCAGCAGTTGGCGGTCCTCGGCGCGGCCGTCGCGTTCGCCGGTGAGCCGATGCCGGGCGAGTACGTCGTCGCCGTCGACGTGGGCCGAGCGGGGGAACGCGCCGTCGTCGAGGCCGACGAGGCACACGACGCGATGCGGGACCGATCGCATCGGCACCATCGTGCAGACGGTGAGGCTGCCCGTACGGAAACTGGCCTTCGACGGTCGCCCCGCCCACTGCTCGCGCAGCATCGCGAGCACCTCGCCGGAACGCAGGGCCGTGGCGTCGTCGCGCCACTGCTCGAGTTCGCGGTCGAGTTGATGGCGTTGCCATGCGTCGTCGAGCGGGACGTCGGCCAGCGCCGTGACGGCGGTGTCGAGCGCTCGCGCCCAGCCGGCGATCGTGTGCTCACCGCCGAACGCGTCGACCGCGGCCTCGAGGCTCTCGACGAAGCAGGCGAGTCGTCCGACGAGGTCGACGTCGCCGCTGGGCACGTCGTCCAGCGGCAGCACGTCCTCCACCGGGTGGGTCGGGTCCTCGCTGGCGACGACCCCGGCCACGAGCCGGTCGATGCCCGCGCGCCACGTGTTCTGCTCCAGTGGCAGGCCGAACCGTCGCCGGTGGTCGGCGTCGAGTCCCCACCGGACGCCGGCGGCCTCGACCCAGCCCGTGATCCGGTCGATGTCGTCGTCGTCGAGGGCGAACCGGTGCCGAACCGGTCCCGTCGCGAGCACGTCGAGGACCTCGGCGTTCGTCATGCGTCCGCGATGGGCCAGGTCGAGCAGTTCGACCGCGAGGGCGAGCAGGGGGTTGGTGCGGGAGGCGGCTCGGTCGGCCAGCATCACCCGCAACAGGTGGCCTGGATGGTGGGGACCGTCGAGGACGTCCGCCAGGCCGAACGAGGCCTGGAACAGCGGAGCGTAGGCCTCGATGTCGGGCACCATGACGAGGATGTCGCGCGGTTCGAGCGTGGTGTCGTCCTGCAGCAGACCGACGACCACGTCGCGCAGGACGTCGACCTGGCGGGATCGCCCGTGGCAGGCGTGCACCTGGATGCTGCGGTCGCCGGGTGTCGGCGACACGTCGGGACCCCCGCTGCGATCGGCGACGAGGTCGGCCTGCAGTCGGCCCAGCAGGGTGTCCGGTCGCGGCATGGAGACGGCGACCTCGTCCCGGGTGTCGGGGGCCACGGCGAGGAGCGACCGCTGCAACTCCCGCACGTCGCGGCCGAGGGCGGCCAGGAGCGGGTTCGTGACGAGGGCCACGTCGCGGTCGTCGTCACGCGCGACGACACCGGTGGCCCCGGCAGTACCGAGGCGTCGCCACGACGCCGGCGACGGATGGGGCAGCCACAGGTGCACGTCACGGTGCCGTGCGATGGCGGCCAGGACCTGGAGTTCGCCCCACGGAAGTCGGTTGTGGCCGAACAGGCTCAGCCGGGCGGGCAGGTCGAACGCATCGGGGTCGGCGGCGAGTGCCTCGGTCGTGCGCGCCATCCGCTCGTCGGGGGAGGGGGCATCCACCCTCGGCCGCACGTGGCGCCACAGCTCGGCCTGCCACCGGATGTCCTGCGGCAGGAGGGTGCCGGTGCCGTCCTCGTCACGCCCGGCGGTCCACGCCGTGGTCATCGCGGGCCGCTGGCGGGCGTAGTCGTGGAACAGGGCGGCGACGTGCCGGGCGACGCCCAGCCGA
Organism: uncultured Aeromicrobium sp.; assembly: GCA_964464335.1. Lineage (GTDB taxonomy): Bacteria > Actinomycetota > Actinomycetes > Propionibacteriales > Nocardioidaceae > Aeromicrobium. Next base: position 4,976 of record CAYXFT010000131.1, on the reverse strand, counting down.
CGGTCGCGCCGCAGTTCACGCTCGTCGGCGGTGTGCCGGGCGCCGAGATGACGGGCCACCGTGGCGAGCCAGGGCTGGTCGAGCGAGGCGTCGATCACCTCCAGCACTGGCCAGGTGAGCGCCTCGGGGCGCCAAGGGTCGCGGTCGTCGATGCCGAGCAGTTCCGCGACGATGGACCGGGGCCTGGCGAACCGGATCCCCGCGGACACGCCGTCACCGGCACCGGGTGCGGCACCCAAGCGGTGGCTGAGCCGCTGGGACAGCCAGCGCTCGGTGCCCAGTGCCGCGACGACGACCAACTCGGTGTCGAACGGGTCGCCGACCGGCGAGGCCAGCAGGTCGGCGAGGCTGTCGGCCAACACGTCGGTGCGCTCGGCGCGATGCAGGTGGAAGGTCATGTCGGCCTCAGTCTGCCGTGCCGGTCCGACAGTCGACACGACGCGCGCCGATCGACCCTCGCCGCTCGGTCAGGAGCTCGTCGATCCGGGGGTCTCGCGACTGGCGTGCCGCTCCGACGGGGGACACCACGACGGACATCAGTCGGCCGACGCGATGGTCGCCGTGGACCTCGCTCCAGTCGAGGCGCACCGAGCCGATCGACCGGGGCCCGGGTGCGGTGGCCGGGCGAGGCGAGAAGTCCAGCAGGACACGTCGCTGCTGTCCCGCGCCCAGCGCACCGATCTGGACGACCGCGCCGTCCGGCCGCGACATCGAGACCTCCCCGATCGCGCGCACGCGCCGCGTGGCGGCGGAGCAGGTCACGGTCAGGACGACCGCGTCGACGTCGCGGTCGGAGACCAGCTCGACCAGGACGACGGCCGGTTCGGGCAGGGACATCCATCGGTACGCGGCCCGGTCAGGGCGTGTCGTGACCTCCATGGTGACTCCTCGTGCATAGACTGTGCAGGGAGCATAATGCTGACAGCAGACAGAAATGCTCCCTGCATGATCGATGCCGACGAAAGGACTGCCGCATGGCCACCGCGACCTTCGCGAACACGCTGCGGGCACTGCGTGAACGGGCAGGGCTGAGCCGCGCCGACCTCGCCACGGCCTCAGGGCTCTCGTACCCCTACGTGTCGCAACTGGAGACGGGCCTGCGCAAGCCGTCACGCAAGGCGGCCGCCGACCTTGCCAAGGCCCTGTCGATCGAGCCGCTCGCGTTCGAGGCGACGATCCCTGCCGACGCGTCGGACCCGGACGACCTGCGGCGCAGCGCCCGCGAGTCCGCCCGCGTCATGGCCGGACGCGCTCCGGCGACCGTCGAGGCACCTGCCGTCTGGGACGTCGTCCATGACGATCTCGTCCGCCGCATCACCGACCTCGTCGAACAGGTGGGCGCGGATGCCCGTATCGACCTGCTCGCCGACGTGCAGCGCACGGTGCTGCACCGACTCGTGACCGCGCCGACCCGAGAGGGCAACCACTGATGACCACCCACCTGCTCTGGCCCTCCCACCCGCATTTCGTCACGGCCTCGGAGGAGGCGGTGTGGGCCGCCCTGCGGGACCAGCTCGGACCACGCGACCTCCTGATCGCGAATCAGCGCTTCACCTCACGACAGCGTGACCACGAGCTCGACCTCGCCGTCGTGCTGGACGGCCACGGCGTGGTCGTGCTCGAGGTCAAGGGCGGCAAGGTCTGGTTCGAGGACGGCCAGTGGTGGCAGCCCGCCAACGCCGGCCCGCGGCGCATCGACCCGATCGGTCAGGCGCTCGGCAACAAGCACGTCCTCAAGGACTGGGTCGAGGCTTCCGACCACTGGCTGGGGCACGGTGCGGTGCGGTGGGCCCACGGCATCGTGCTGCCCCATGTGGACGTCGCGCTGGGGATGGCCGCTCCCGACCTGACCCGGCAGATGGTCGTCGACCGGTCCGACCTGGCCGACATCGCCTCGAAGGTCCGCACGATGGTCGACATCCTCGACACCCCGGCCCGGCCCACGAACGTCGCCGACGCGACGGCGGTCCACGGCGCCCTCTCCGGGAGGTTCCTGCCCCAGCGTGGCACGCTCGATCTCGTCGGCGAGGCGGTCGCCGAGCGCGACGAACTCGTCGAGCGACTCAGCGAGGAACAAGGCGTCATCCTCGACGCGATCAGACTGCTGGACCGCGTCGAGATCCGTGGTGGGGCCGGCAGCGGCAAGACCTGGCTGGCCGTCGAACAGGCGCGCCGCCTCGCCCGAGAGGGCCGACGCGTGGCCCTCGTGTGCTACTCCCGAGGGCTCGCGGCCTGGCTCCAGCGGCGAGTCGACACGCTGCCCGCCGACGAGCGTCCCGCCTACGTCGGGACGTTCCATGGGCTCGGGACGGCGTGGGGAGCGGCCGAGGGCACGGACGACGACTCCGACTTCTGGGAGAACCGGCTGCCCGCCCAGATGGTGCAGATCGCCCGTGACCTGCCGATGGCCGACCTGTTCGACGCGATCGTGGTCGACGAGGCACAGGACTTCGCCGACGCGTGGTGGCCGGTCGTGCGGGAGTCCTTGAAGTTCGAGGACGGCGGCATCTACGTCTTCAGCGACGAGGGGCAGCGCATCTTCTCGCGGTTCGGGAACGCGCCCGCGGGCCTCGTGCCGCTCGTGTTGGAACAGAATCTGCGCAACACCAAGCAGATCTCCGAGGCGTTCGTGCCGTTCGCGCCGAACCCGTTGCGGGCCAGCGACCACGAGGGTCCGCCCGTGCGGTTCGTCGAGTGTTCGCCCGAGCAGGCGCTCGACGTCGCCGACGACCAGGTCGAGGCGCTGATCGACTCCGGTTGGGAGCCGTCCGACCTCGCCCTGCTGGCCACGGGCCATCGCCACCCCGAGCAGTACGAGCGTCAGCAGCGCGGCCAGGACGCCTACTGGGATTCCTTCTGGGACGACGACCAGGTGTTCTACGGACACGTGCTCGGATTCAAGGGACTCGAACGTCCGGCCGTCGTGCTCGCGATCAACGAGAAGTCCGGTCGCGAGCGGGCTCGCGAGCGGCTCTACGTCGGGCTGTCGCGCGCACGTGACCTGCTCGTCGTGTGCGGAGATCCGCAGCACATCCTGGACGTCGCCGGCCCCGATGTGCTGGCACGACTGCGCGGGCGCTGACACGGCGGTCGGTGACGTGCGGAATGTCCGCGGAAACCGCGTCATGGTCGGCCGGGATCCGCGTCTCATGTACATGAGTCGTCGGACCGAGCGCAGCATCGACCCGCTGTCGCGTCCCCACTTGACCGTCGTCCAGGGCGGTGGCGAGTCGACGGCGAAGGCCGAGCGACTCGGGGTCGACCGCGCCCCGGCCGATCGTGGCGATGCCACGGACGCTCTCGCCACGCTGCTCATCGACGCCTTCGGCGACCAGGTCCTGTTCCTCTTCCACCGTCGGATCCCCGGTCAGGGCGGGGACCTGCCCGTCATCGCGGTGACGTCGACGGGCGTGCACCTGATCGAGCCGCGCTCCTACCCCGGCAAGCGGATCCGCACCTGCCGCGACGCCAGCACGTTCGAGATCGACGGCGTGCGCCACACGCGGATCGCCGAACAGATGCAGGACCACGCCGAGGCCCTGCAGGCGGCCGTCTCGATGGGACCGCTGCCGGACGTACCTGTCCACACCAGTTACTGCTTCGTCGGCGGCGAGCTGCCCCTGCGGCCGCTCGAGGTCGCGGGAATCCGCGTCCTGTCCGTCCGGAGCACCCTCAAGCGTCTGCGCGGCAAGGGTCCGCTCGACGAGCGACAGGTCGAGGCGCTGCACCGCGACCTGTCCCGTCGGCTCGATCGGACCTGACAGCGCGCAGCACCACGACGATGGGGCGGCATCTCGGGTCCGCCCCATCGTCGTGTTCACAGTCATCCGGCCGGGCGTGAGGTCCGACCCGGGTCCGGACGACGATGGGGCGGCGCTCCGCCTTCTGGGGGGTCCGCCCCATCGTCGTGTTCACAGCCATCCGGCCGCGTGCCGGTCAGTGGCTGACCGCCTTGCCCTCGGCGCCCGCTCCGGTGATGGCGCGGACCTCCATCTCGGCGGCCTTGTACTCCAGGTGCTCGTTGCTGGTGAGCGTCCCGACGATGCCGAGCAGGAACGACAGCGGGATCGAGACGAGACCCGGGTTCTGCAACGGGAACCAGGACCAGTCCTGGTTGGGGAACATCGCCGTCTCGGCACCGGACACCGCCGGGCTGAAGAAGATGAGCCCGACCGTGATGACCAGACCGCCGTAGATGCTCCACAGGCAGCCGCGAGTGTTGAACCGCTTCCAGAACAGCGAGAACAGGATCGTCGGCAGGTTCGCCGACGCCGCGATCGCGAAGGCCAGCGCCACGAGGAACGCGATGTTCTGTCCGTTGGCGGCGATGCCGCCGAGGATCGCGACGATGCCGATCACGACGGCCGCGATGCGGGCGACCTTGACCTCCTGGCCGTCCGGGGAGTTCCCGCGGTGGATGACGTTCGTGTAGATGTCGTGCGCGAACGATGCCGAGGCCGTGATCGTCAGGCCGGCGACCACCGCCAGGATCGTGGCGAACGCCACGGCGGAAACGAGGCCCAGCAGCAGGGTGCCGCCCAGCTCGTACGCCAGCAGGGGAGCGGCCGAGTTGGCTGCGCCGGGAGCCGCCGCGATCTTCTCGGGGCCGACGAGCGCCGCCGCACCGTATCCGAGGGTCAGCGTGAACAGGTAGAACAGGCCGATCAGCCAGATCGCCCAGACCACGGACTTGCGGGCCTCCTTGGCCGTCGGCACCGTGTAGAAGCGCATCAGGATGTGCGGCAGACCTGCCGTGCCGAGCACGAGCGCGATCGACAGCGAGATGAAGTCGACCTTGGTGGTCCCCGACAGGCCGTACTTCGCGCCCGGCTCCAGGGCGGCACCGGCAGCGGCGCCGTCGCCGAGCAGGTCCGAGAAGTTGAAGCCGTACTGGCCCAGCACCCACACCGTCATCAACAGGGCGGCGCCGATCAGCAGGATCGCCTTGATGATCTGGACGTAGGTCGTGCCCTTCA
>CAYXFT010000130.1:0-7933 GCA_964464335.1 uncultured Aeromicrobium sp. | reverse complement strand
CGAGGATGCGGCGCGTCTCCTGGGCGTCGACGAGATCCTGGTCGATGTCGCGCGGGTTGGCGATCGCGCGCTGGATCGCCTCCTTGGTGATCTCGTTGAACGCGATCCGCTTGACCGGGACCTTCGGCTTGAGCTCGTCGTAGAGGTGCCACGCGATGGCCTCGCCCTCGCGGTCCTCATCCGTCGCGAGGACGAGTTCGTCGGCGTCCTTGAGCAGTTTCTTCAGCTTGGCGATCTGGGCCTTCTTCTCGGCCGGCACGACATAGACCGGCTCGAAGCCGTTGTCGACGTCGACGCCCAGCCGGGCCCACGACCGACCCTTGTACTTCGCGGGGATCTGGTCGGCGTTCTGGGGCAGATCACGGATGTGTCCCACCGACGAGTCCACGACGTAGCCGTCGCCCAGATACGCTTGGATGCTGCGCACCTTGTTGGGCGACTCGACGATCACGAGAGAGGTCATGGGGGTCCTTCGGAGGGGGCATGGCTGGCGATCAGCGCCAATCGACGCCCACCGTAGCGCTTCCTGTCAACCATTTTTGCCACAGGTGCGACCGGTGGGAGAATGGACCGAGTGGAGAAGGTGACGTACGCAGCGGTCCTGCGCACACCCGGAACCCTCCCTCTCTACGTGGCGGCGTTCCTCGCCCGGATCCCGATGATGGCGCTGCCGTTGGTGCTGACGCTGCTCGTCGTCGAAGGGCTCGGCGGCTCGTATGGACAGGCCGGCCTCGTGGCCGCGGCCGAGACCGTCGGAGTGGCTCTCGGTGCCCCCTGGCGTGGCCGTCTGATCGACCACTTCGGCCTGCGCCGCGCCCTGCTGCCGTCCATCGTGGCGCTCTTCGTGGTCTATCCCCTCGCCGCGACGGTCACCTATCTGTGGCTGCTTCCGCTGGCCTTCGTGGCGGGCCTGTTCATGGCGCCCGTGCACTCGATCGTCCGGGTGTCCCTCGCCGCACGCCTGCCGCGGTCGATGCACCGCAGCGCCTTCGCGCTGGACTCCGTCACGGCCGAGGCCTCCTTCATCATCGGTCCGGCCGCGGCCGGAGCTCTCGTCGTGCTCGCGTCCGCGCAGGTCGCCCTGCTGACGGTCGCCGCCATCGTTGCCGTCGGCCTGGCGATCCTGTGGTGGGTCGACCCGCCGACGCGCAGCACCGAGGCGCCGCGGACCAGCGCGCCCGAGCGCGGACTGGGCTGGATCAACGTCGACCTGCTCTTCCTCTTCCTCGTGTCGGGCGGCTCCATGATCGCCCTGATGGCGACCGACCTGGGCATCATCGCGGCCCTGCGCGAGCTCGACGCGGTCGAACTGGTCGGCGTCGTCTATCTCGGCTGGGGTCTGTCCTCACTCGTCGGCGGGCTCGTCTACGGCGCACGACCCGCGTCGATCCGGCCGTCCCACCTGCTGTTGGCGATGGGTGTCCTGACGATCCCGATCGGCATCGCGCACACGCCGTGGACGCTCGCCCTCGCGTGCATCCCGGCGGGTCTGCTGTGCGCGCCCATCATGACGGCGAGCACGGAGTGGATCGCCCGGCTCACCGACGAGTCGCGGCGCGGCGAGGCGATGGGGTGGCAGGCCACGGCGTTCACGATCGGCGGCGCGGTCGCCGGACCGTTCATCGGCACCGCCATCGACCGGTGGGGAGCGGCGGCCGGCTTCGCCGCGGGCGGCACCGCCGGCGTGCTGATCGCCGTCGCCTCCCTCGCCGGTCAGGCCCGGCACCGCAGTCAGGTGGTCAGGAAGCCGTCGGCCACGAGCTCGGCGACGAGCGGCGCGTAGGTCCGGCGCAGCTCGGCGGCGTCGCGATCGAGCAGGTGCGCCAGCGCGTCGAGGATCTGGCCGGCCGTGAGGTCGCCGTCGCTGGCCGACAGCAGCCCTGCCTCGATCGTGTCGACCTGGCGCACCGGGCGCAGACCACCGGTGCGTTGGACACGGATCACGGCAGGATCCTCGGCGCCCACGGGACCGGCCGTCTCCTGCAGGACGTCGCCGCCGAGCCGCCAGCGCACGTCGAGCAGGTCGCCGGCCGCGAGCGCGTCGGCCCGGCCGGCCCACGCCAGGAAGTCGATCCCGACCGGCTGCGCGACGGGCGCCGTCCACTCCTCGATGCGGACCTGCGGGACGTCGCGGGCAGCCTTGCGCAGCGTGATCCAGCCGAACCCCATCGCCTCGATCCGGGCGTCGTCGAACCAGGACAGCCACCGGTCGTACCGCGCGACGTGGTCGGCGCGGTGCCGCAGGCCGGCGTCGGCGAGCCACATCTCGGCGTACTCGGGCAGGTCGACGCGCTCGCGCTGCACGACCCAGGCGTCCAGGCCGGTCGGCTCGATCCAGGCGCCCAGCCGCTCACGCCAGTCGATCCCGTCCTCGTGGATCCACGCGGCGAGCAGTTGGCACCAACCGCCGTCGTTCAGGTGGTCGGACGCACCCGCAACGATCCGGCGGACGACGTCGTCGCCGACGAACCCGGTCTCGCGGTAGACGAGCCGGTCCCCCTCCGGGGGCGACACGACGAAGGGCGGGTTGGTGCAGATCAGGTCGAACCGCTCGCCGCCGACGGGCTCGAACAGGCTGCCGTCGCGAACGTCGATGTCGAGGCCGTTCAGCTCGGCCGTGAGAGCGGCCAGTCGCAGCGCTCGCGGGTTGACGTCGGTCGCCACGACCTCGCGGGCGTGACCGGCCAGGTGCAGGGCCTGGACCCCGCACCCCGTGCCGAGGTCGAGCGCGCGACCCACCGGCGGCCGGACCGTCAACTGGGCGAGCGACGACGACGCCTCGCTGATGCCGAGGACGTAGAGCGGGTCCTGCGGGTTCTCGCGGCCGTCGAGGCCGGGCGTGAGGTCGCACAGGACCCACCAGTCGTGGTCCTCGTCGCCGTACGGACGCAGGTCCAGCAGGGCCCGCGCCTCGTCGCCGTCGACCTCGACCAAACCCAATTCGCGGGCCGCGGGCCACGCGTCGCCGAACGCGGCCTCGGCGGCCGCGCGCGGCACCGTGGCCTGCAACTGGAACAGCCTGACCAGCGTCGCCAGTGGCGAGCCGTCGGAGGTGGCCCGCAGGCCGGGGGCGGTCTCGTTGCGGGCCAGGGCGCGCCACGCGGGGGTGCCGAGCATCTCGTGGACGGCGTCCACCGTGAATCCGTCGATCACGGCGCGCAGGCGCGCGATGGCGTCGGTCAAGAGACGATTTCGTCGACCGACGCGTGCAGGCCGAAGATCTTGTCCAGGCCCGTGATGCCGAAGATGCGCAGCAGTCGCTCGCTCGTGCACACGATGTCGAGGGACCCGTTGTCCGCGCGGACGCGCTTGAGGGCGCCGACCAGGACGCCGAGCCCGGTGGAGTCCAGGAACGCCACGCTCTCGATGTCGATGACGAGCCGGGTGTGCCCCGCCTCGATCGCGCCGACGACGACCTCGCGCAGGCGCGGTGCGGTGTAGACGTCGATCTCCCCCGCAACCTCCACCACGTGGAAGGGCGGAACCTCCCGTTCCGAGAGCGTCAGGTCCATGTCGGAATCCAATCACATCTGGCGTGGGAGAGACTTTCGACATGCAGCTTCACCCGGTCCTGGCGCGTCACGCCGAGCGCCTCGTCCACGTGGAGCACCAGCCGCCGGCCGAAGCCGTCGTCGAACCCTGGCCGGCCTGGATCGACCCGGAGGTCCGAGCCCTGTTCGCCGGTGAGGGGGCCGCCGTCCTGTGGGCCCACCAGCGCGAGGCCCTCGCCGCCTTGCATGCCGGGAAGGATGTGGTGGTCTCGACCGGCACGGCCTCCGGCAAGTCACTCGTCTACCAGGCCGCGGCATTGCAGGCGCTGAGTGAGGGGCGAGGCGGATCCGGACTCACCGGCGCCCGCAGGCCGACCGTGCTCTACCTCGCCCCGACGAAGGCGCTGGCCGCAGATCAGCTGCGTCGCCTGCCCCACGACGCGCCGTGGCTGCGACCGGCCACGGTCGACGGCGACAACAGCCGCGAGCAGCGGACGTGGGCGCGGGACCACGCGAACTGGGTGCTGACGAACCCCGACATCCTGCACCGGACGCTGCTGCCGGGCCACGAACGCTGGGCCCGCCTGCTGGCCGGCCTGCGCGTCGTCGTGGTCGACGAGTGCCACCACTACCGCGGGGTGTTCGGCGCCCACGTCGCGCAGATCCTGCGACGGCTGCGCCGGTTGTGCGAGCACTACGGGGCCGATCCGCGGTTCGTGCTCTCGTCGGCGACGGTCGCCGAACCCGCCGCGTCCGCCGCCCGGCTCCTGGGTTCGCCCGTCACCGCCGTCACCGACGACGCCTCCCCCCGGGCCGGCCGCACCGTCGCCTTCTGGCAGCCGCCACTGCGGGCCGATCGCGACGGCGTCCAGATCCGCCGCGCCGCCGGTGCCGAGGCGGCCGACCTGCTCACCGACCTCGTGGTCGGCGGGACGCGCACGCTCGTGTTCGTCCGGTCGCGCCGCGGAGCCGAGCAACTCGCGCTCACGACGCGGCGGGCCCTGGACGAGGTCGACCCGTCGTTGCCGGGCCGGGTCGCGACCTATCGCGGCGGTTACCTGCCCGAGGAACGTCGGGAGCTGGAACAGCGGCTGCGGTCGGGCGACCTGCTCGGACTGGCGACCACCAACGCCCTGGAGTTGGGCATCGACATCGCCGGCCTCGACGCGGTCGTCACGGTCGGTTTCCCCGGCACCCGGGCGGCACTGTGGCAGCAACTCGGCCGGGCCGGCCGAGCCGGGGGCGAGAGCCTCGGCGTCATGGTCGCGCGCGACGACCCCCTGGACGCCTTCCTCGTGCACCACCCGGACACGGTGCTCGGCGCGCCCGTCGAGGCGACCGTGTTCGACCCGGAGAACCCCTACGTCCTGGGCCCGCACCTCGCCGCCGCGGCGCAGGAACTGCCGCTGACCGAGGCGGACTTCGGCCGCTTCGGCGACCGGGCCGCCGAGGGGGTCGCCGCGCTCGAGGCGGCCGGACTGCTGCGGCGCCGGGCGGGTGGCTGGTTCTGGACGAGCCGCGACCGGGCCGCCGACCTCGCCGACATCCGGTCCTCGGGCGGACATCCCGTGCAGATCGTGGAGGCCGACACCGGCCGGCTCGTCGGCACCGTCGACGCGGCCTCCGCCGACGCCGAGGTGCACGAGGGCGCCGTCTACGTCCACCGGGGCGAGGACCACCTCGTGGAGCAGTACGACCCCGAGCACGGCACGGCCGTCGTCCGGCGCGCCGCGGTCCACCACACGACGAGCGCACGGTCGGCCACCGCCGTGACGATCGTCGACGAGCGGCGCAGCACGGACTGGGGTGCGGCCACCGTCTCCTTCGGCGACGTCGAGGTCGCCGGTCAGGTCATCGGCTACCAGATCCGCGACCGCAGCACCGGCCGCGTCATCGGCGAGGAGCCGCTCCACCTGCCCGAACGCACGCTGCCGACCACGGCGGTCTGGTGGACCCTCGACCCCGCCGTCGCGAACGCGCTCATGGATCCGGAACGCCTGCCGGGCGCGGCGCACGCCGCCGAGCACGCGGCGATCGGCATCCTGCCGCTGCTGGCGACGTGCGACCGGTGGGACATCGGCGGGCTGTCGACGGCCCACCACGTCGACACCGGCCGGTTGACCGTGTTCGTGCACGACGGGCATCCGGGCGGGGCCGGGTTCGCCGAGCGGGGCCACGCACGCATGGCCGAGTGGCTGCGGATGACCCGCGAGACCATCGCCGACTGCGCCTGCCGCGTCGGCTGTCCCTCGTGCGTGGTGTCCCCCAAGTGCGGCAACGGCAACCACCCGCTGGACAAGGACGGCGCCGTCCTGCTGCTCGACGCGGTCCTGGCAGACGCGCCGGGCTGATCAGGCGACGGCGGGACGCGGCACCCCGGCCAGTTCGGACTGACCCATCCACGCGGGCAACTGCCGCACGACGTCCGTCGGGGCCATCACCTCGGCGTGGACGAGCACCCGTTCCCACGCGATGTCACCGCGCCAGACGGCCGTCAACTCGTGCAGGGTCGTCCGGACCGTGGCCACCGGCTCGTGTCCCGGGTCGACGTCACAGATGTCGACGTCCTGGCCGTTCACGACGATCCACCACCGGCTCACCTTCGGCGCCACGTCCGCCAGCTCGAAGAGCACCGTCGTGCGCTCCCGCGGCCAGTTCGCGACCACGACCTTGCGCTTCATGTCCCAGAACAGCAGGTGCGGGTCGTAGTCCTGCTCGCCGAGGTCGCCGATCCAGCGCACGCCCCACACGCCGAGCGACTCGACGATGCCGTGCAACTCCCGACCGCACTCGGTCAGCGTGTAGGAGACCCGGCCGTCGAGTTCCTCGCGATGGACGACGCCCACCCGCTCCAGCGACCGGAGCCGCTTCGCCAGCAGGGCCGGCGACATCTTCGGGACGCCGCGGCGCACCTCGTTGAACCGGGTGCTCCCGTAGAGCAGTTCGCGCACGACGAGCAGCGTCCACCGTTCGTCGAGCACCTCCATCGCCTTGGCCACCGGGCAGAACTGTCCGTACGACGTCATCTCGGCCTCCTTCGCCCCTGCTTTCCATGAGAAGCCCGGACGGAGTCGCTGTCCAGTACAGATCGTGAACCGCCGCCGCTTCACATCCGGCACTGGAACAGATCGCGCCCGCAGGCGCATCGTCGACGCATGAACACCACCACTTCCGACATCAAGAACCGCCACCGGGCCCTGTGGGCCAGCGGTGACTACGACCGCGTCGCCACGGAGGTCATCCCCGATCTGGGGCAGGCCCTCGTGGACGCGGCCCGCGTGCGCCCCGGCGATCGCGTCCTCGACGTGGCCGCCGGATCCGGCAACGCCGCCATCCCCGCCGCCCTCGCCGGAGGCGCCGTCGTCGCCAGCGACCTGACGCCCGAGTTGCTGGAGATCGGCCGGCGACACGCTCAGGAGGCTCGGGCCGACATCACGTGGGAGGTCGGGGACGCCGAGGCTCTGCCCTTCCCGGACGCATCCTTCGACGTCACGCTCTCGTGCGTGGGCGTGATGTTCGCGCCCGACCACGCTGCGAGCGCCGCCGAACTGCTGCGCGTCACGCGGCCGGGTGGCACCATCGCGCTGGTGAACTGGACCCCGTCGGGCTTCATCGGGCGCATGTTCGCCACCATGAAGCCGTTCGTGCCGGCGTCGCCTCCGGGCGCGCAACCGCCGCCACTGTGGGGCGACGAGCAGCACGTCCGTGCGCTCCTGGGCGACGGTGTGCACGACCTGCAGGCCGACCACCGGCACCTGACCGTGGACACCTTCGACAGTGGCACTCGGTTCCGCGACTACTTCAAGCAGCACTACGGCCCGACGCTCGCCGTCTTCCGATCCCTGGCCGGGGATCCGGACCACGCCGCGGGGCTCGATCGAGCCCTCGCCGAGCTCGGTGACGCCGCGCTGGAGGACGGCTCGATGGACTGGGAATACCTTCTGGTGACCGCTCGCCGAGCCCCGGCCTGAGCCGGTCCCGGGGGGCTCTCGGTTGGCTTTCGAGGGCCGGTCCGTGCGAGGTTGGACAGGTTTGCCAGTTGTCGTCTCACCTCTCGGGAGTGCATTCTTCATGGCCCTCGACCTCACCGGAGCACCGGAACAGGTCCGCGAACCAACCCCTGAACCCCACCGCCGGGCCGGCCTGGACACCGTCGTGTTCGGCGTGGCTGCGGCGCTGGCCCTGGCGGTGGTCGCCTGGGGCATCGTCGACCAGGCGGCGCTGGCCTCGAGCGCGGCGCGCGCCCAATCGTGGGTGATCGAGTACACGGGCTGGCTCTTCGTGCTGTCGACCACCGGGTTCGTGATCTTCGCGATCTGGGTCGCGGCCAGCCGGTACGGCAAGATCCCGCTCGGCCGTGACGGCGAGAAGCCCGAGTTCCGCACCACGTCGTGGATCGCGATGATGTTCAGCGCCGGCATGGGCATCGGCCTGATGTTCTG
>CAYXFT010000129.1:0-7945 GCA_964464335.1 uncultured Aeromicrobium sp. | reverse complement strand
ACAGCCAGAAGGGCATCATCATCGGCAAGAAGGGCGCCCGGCTCAAGCAGATCGGCATCGACTCGCGCGGCCAGATCGAGCGACTCCTCGGCACCCCGATCCACCTCGACCTGCACGTCAAGGTCGCCAAGGAATGGCAGCGCGACCCCAAACAGCTGCGCAAGCTCGGCTTCTGACCCGGCGCTCAGCGTGGGGCGTGGGTTCGTAGGACCGCGGTGACCCGGTCGAGCAGGGGCGAGTCGAGCTTCCACCGTTGCCAGTAGAGGTCGATCCGGGTCGCGTGGTCGCACAGGAGCACGAGGTCGCCGCGCTCCAGCGGCTCGGCTGCCTGGACCTGCGGCAGCATGCCCCAGCCGAGGCCGGCGAGGACGGCGAAGCGGAAGTCCTCCGAGGACGGCACCCGGTGCACCAGCGGGGGAGAAGCCAGCCGGTGGCGACGCAGTTCGTCCTGCTGCAACAGGTCCTTCTCGTTGAAGACCACCATCGGCAGGTCGGCGCGCGCGTGGCGCGCCAGCAGGCCCGGAGTCGCGACGGGCAGGTAGGTCATCGCGCCGAGCGCGGTCGCGACGCAGCCCTGTACCGCGGTCGGGTCGCTGGTGACCGCGCCCATCACCTCACCCGCGCGGAGCAGGTCGTGGCTGTGCGCCTGGTCGTCGACGAGGAGCCGTAGCGCGACGTCGCCCCACGTTGCCGCCTCGGTCACCACGGGACGGAACCAGGTCGCGAGGCTGTCCGCGTTGATCGCGAGGGACAGCTCGGCCGGCTCGTCAGCGGGCAGTGCCTCGGCGTACAGGAGGGTCAGCTGGCGGCCCAGACGGACGAGCGAGCTGCCGACGTCGGTCGGCGCACACGGACTGTCGCGGCTGACCAGGACGCTGCCGACGGCGGACTCCAGCGCGCGGATCCGCTGGCTGACGGCACTCGGGGTCACGTGCAGGCTGCGCGCAGCCGCGTCGAACGAGCCGTGGTCGACGATGGCGACGAGCGCCGCGAGCTGTGCCGGGGGAAGGTCCATTCCGCCAGTTAAGCACTGCTTCACGATGTGAAGAAAACTTCGTTGGACTTCACTGCCCGGCGTGCCTAGGTTCGACTCGTGCCCCATGCCCTGCTCGCCGGTCTGCTGACCGGTCTGTCGCTCATCGTCGTCATCGGCGCCCAGAACGCGTTCGTCCTGCGGCAGGGCATCCGACGGGCACACGTCGGCGTGGTCGTGGCGATCTGCGCGCTCTCCGACCTCGTCCTGATCATCGCCGGCGTCGCCGGTGTCGGCACGCTCGTGGACCGGGCCGACTGGCTGATCGGCGTCGTGACGTGGCTCGGTGTCGCCTTCCTCGTCTGGTACGGCATCGGCTCGCTGCGCCGGGCTCGCCACCCTGAGACGCTCGCCGCCGCGGGCCGCGATCCGGTCGCGGTCGGCGCCGTCGCCCTGCAGGCGCTGGCGCTGACGTGGCTCAACCCGCACGTCTACCTCGACACCGTGGTGCTGCTCGGATCCATCGCCCAGACCCACGGCCCGGTGGGACGCTGGTGGTTCGCCGCGGGCGCCGGGGCCGGCAGCATCCTGTGGTTCTCGGCCCTCGGTTTCGGGGCCCGCGTCCTGGCCCCGGTGCTCGCCAAACCGCGAGCATGGCAGGTCCTCGACCTCGTGATCGGGCTCGTGATGTTCGTGATTGCCGCCTCTTTGGTCTGGTGAGGCTTGGCCCGACGGGCCACGATGGTTCTCGTGGACCCTGTCGAGGCATTGCGCGAGACCGCGTTCTGGCTCGAGCGTGAGCGCGCGTCCACCTACCGGGTGAAGGCGTTCCGGGCCGCGGCCGCCGCGTTGGGCGAACTCGACGCCGGTGAGATCGCCCGGCGGGCCGAGGACGGCCGGCTCGGCCGGATGAAGGGTCTCGGGCCGCGCACGACCGTCGTCGTCGAGCAGGCGCTCGCCGACGAGGTGCCCGGCTACCTCGCCGACCTGCGCGAGCGCAATGCCACGCCGCTGGCCGAGGGTGGTCGGGAGTTGCGGGCCCTGCTTCGCGGAGACCTGCACAGCCACACCGACTGGTCCGACGGCGGCTCCAGTGTCGAGGAGATGGCCGACGCCGCCGCGTGGGTCGGCCGCGAGTACCAGGCCATCACCGACCACTCGCCGCGCCTGACCGTGGCGAACGGGCTCAGCATCACCCAACTGGAACAGCAGTTGCGTGTGGTCGCCGCGGTGGACGAGTCCCGCGACGACGTCGCGATGTTGTCCGGGATCGAGGTCGACATCCTCGACGACGGCGGACTCGACCAGACCGATGAGCTGCTCGGCCGGCTCGACGTCGTCGTGGCCAGCGTGCACTCCAAACTGGCGATGGAGCGCGGCGCGATGACCCGCCGGATGATCGCTGCCGTCTCGAACCCGCACACCGACGTCCTGGGTCACTGCACCGGCCGGCTCATCGCGGGTTCGCGCGGGACGCGACGCGAGTCGACGTTCGATGCCGAGGCGGTGTTCCGGGCCTGCGTCGACCACGGCGTCGCCGTCGAGATCAACGCCCGTCCCGAGCGACTCGACCCGCCGGAACCGTTGTTGGACCTCGCTCGCGATCTCGGCTGCCTGTTCGCCATCGACACCGACGCCCACGCCCCGGGCCAACTGGACTTCCTCGACCACGGCGCGGCGAAGGCCGCCGCCGCCGGGATCGACCCCGGCCGCATCGTCACCACGTGGCCCCTCGCCCGCCTCCGGGACTGGCTGAACCGCTGAGTTGCACGTTTGAGCACGAAAACACCCGAAATTCGTGTCCAAACGTGAAACTCAGCGAGGACGTCAGCCCATCAGGAGGGCGGCGAGGGTGGCGCCGAGTTCGTGGGCGTCGGCCAAGTGGGGGTCGATGTCGCCGGTGAAGACCAGGGGAGGGGCGGCGAGGGTCCACTGCAGGCCCGTCGTGATCGACACCATGGCCCGCTCGGCACCGATCGTGTCGTAGCCTCCGCGGATCCAGTACGAGAAGGGCCGCTTGGCCGTCGGCTCGCGTACGTCGTTGTACACGCTGTCGAAGAAGTGCTTCAAGGCGCCGGAAAGGTAGCCGAGGTTGGCGCTCGTGCCGAGCAGGTACCCGTCGGCCGCCAACACGTCCTCGATCGTGGCCTCCAGCGCCGGCCGCACGACGACCTCGACGCCGTCGATCTCCGGGTCGCGGGCACCGGCCAGGACGGCGTCCGCGAGGGACTCGAGACGCGGGGTGGGGCAGTGCTGGACGACGAGGAGGCGGGCCATGGGACCCACGCTAGTGCGAGTCGCTTGAGCCAATCGGATGGCCGAGATTGCTCGGTGTGCCTACGATCTGGCCATGGACTTCGCCGCCGCAGCCCAGGCCGTCCTCGACAACGTCGCCAAGGTCATCGACGGCAAGGACGCTGCCATCGAGTCCACGCTGGTCGTGGCGCTCGCCGAGGGTCACCTGCTGATCGAAGACGTCCCCGGCGTCGGCAAGACGGCCCTGGCCCGCGCGCTGGCCACCTCGATCGATTGCTCCGTACGACGCATCCAGTTCACTCCCGACCTGCTGCCGTCCGACGTCACGGGTGTCTCGGTGTGCAACCAGCGCGTCGGCGAGTTCGAGTTCAAGCCGGGCGCGGTCTTCGCGAACATCGTCATCGGTGACGAGATCAACCGCGCCTCGCCCAAGACCCAGTCCGCGCTGCTCGAGGCGATGGAGGAGCGTCAGGTGTCGGTCGACGGCACGACGTACCCGTTGCAGGCGCCCTTCATGGTCGTCGCCACGCAGAACCCCTACGAGATGGAGGGGACGTACGTCCTGCCCGAGGCCCAGCGCGACCGGTTCATGGCCCGGATCTCGCTCGGCTACCCGGACGCGGACGCCGAGATGTCGATGCTGCGCGACCGTGAGACGCGCGATCCGGCGGCGATGCTCGAGCCGGTCCTGTTGGTCGACGACCTGCAGCAGATGATCGCGCACGCCCGCGCGATCCACGTGTCCGAGTCGGTCGAGCGCTACGTCGTGGCACTGGCTCGGGCGACCCGCGAGTCCGGCGACCTGCGGATCGGCGCGAGCCCGCGAGCCACCCTCCAGCTCGTCCGCGCGGCCAAGGCGCTCGCCGCGGTGCGCGACCGCGAGTTCGTGTTGCCGGACGACGTCGCCGAGCTCGCCCCGCTCGTACTGGCCCACCGGTTGGTCCCGTTGCGCGGCGGTGGCACCCCCGATGACGTCATCGCCGAGATCCTCCACCGCGTGCCGGTCTGACATGTGGCTCACCGGACGCTCGACAGCGCTCATCGCGGTGGCCGCCGTGAGCCTCGTCGTCGCGTTCCTCGTCGGCGTTCCCGCCCTGCTCTACGTGATCGGTCTGTGCGCCGGGCTCGTGGTCGTCGCGGTCGCGGTGTCGGTCGTGTCCCGTCCGCGGATCACGGCTGTCCGCACCGTCACCCCGGCGGTCGCCGAGCAGGGAGAGACGATCGAGGTCCGGATCGACCTGACGATCGACTCGGTGGTCCCGGTCGTCACCGATTCGTGGCGTGACCGGATCGGCAGTGGCCTGCAGGGTCAGGCCCGGGGCACCGCGCCGACGATGGACCGCCGCCAGCAGGCCCACGTGACCTACGAGGTCGTCGGTCGCCGCCGCGGCAGTCACGTGCTCGGTCCGTTGAGCGTCGTGGTGGGCGATGCCTTCGGGCTCACCGAACGTGCCGTGAAGGTCGACGTGCGCGATCGCGTCGTCGTGCTTCCCGCCCGGACGCCGCTCGAGCCCGTCACGGGCCCGGGTGCGTCGGCTGACGGGGTGACCCGCACGCGCCGGTCGTCGGGTCTGGGCCACGACGACGTCATCGCCCGTCCCTATCTGCCCGGCGACGCGCTCAAGCGCTGGCACTGGAAGGCCACCGCTCATCACGGCGAGCCGATGGTCCGTCAGGAGGAGTCAGAACTGCGGCCCACCGTGCAGGTGGTGCTCGCGGCCGATCCGCGCCTGCACGATCACGCCGGATTCGAGTGGAACGTCAGTGCCGCCGCGTCGATCGTGTCGCACTATGCGGGTCGCGGCTACGACGTCGACCTCGTGTCGGCGGGTGTCGACCTCTCGCTCGACTCGGGTCATGGGCTGACCGATGCACTCATAGCGCTGGCGCTGCTCGAGCCGTCCTCCGCGCCGGTGACCCCACCCACCGGCGACGGCACGACCTTCGTCCTGATGGGTCGCCCCGACCGCGACACCGCGCGGCAGATCGTGGGCGAGGTCCACGTGCGCGACGCGATCGCCTTCGTGGCTCCTGCCACGTCGGCGGCTGCTTACGAGGTGCTCGACAAGGCCGGCTGGCGCGTCGTGACCCTGCATGCCGACGAGGAGCTCACCGAGGCGTGGGCGCGGACCGGAACGGTGGCCACGTCGTGACCGGGCCACAGCGGCGCGGTCGTTCGCGCGGTGACGAGTTCGCGGACACCCTCGTGGTGCTGGCTGCGACCGCCGTCCTGCTCGGCGGTTTCGCGCCGCTGTTCGACGGTGGCCGCTGGTACGTCGTGGTGCTCTCCGTGCTGGTGCCGGTCGCCGCGGTCGCCCTGGCGGTCCGGGTGATCGCTCCGCGGGGGGCTACCGCGGCGACGTCGCTGGCCGCCGTGCTGGCCCTCGTCTGGGTCTTTGCCCCGGGTACCACGTTCCTCGCGCTGCCCACCGTCGCGTCGCTGACGGAACTGCGCAGCGACGCCGCCCGGGCGCGCACCGTGATCATGGAGCAGGCGGCGCCGATCACCCCGCCGGACTCGGTGCTGCTCGTCGTGGCGATCGCCTTCGTCGTGATGTTCGTCCTCGCGGACGCGGTCGCCCGACAGACGTGGCGGGTCCCGCTGCTCGGCGCGCTCTGGGCGACGATGCTCGTCGTGCCGAGCATCATCTCGGCCGACATGCCGCCGTGGTGGGTCTTCCTCGGCGGCGCCGCCGCGTGGCTGTGGCTGTGGTGGAGCGAGACGATCCACGTCGGAGCCGTCCCGACGGGTGCCGCCGCGGCGACGGCCGCCGGCGCCGTCGGCATCGCCCTCGTGCTGCCGGCGATGGTCCCGGAGATCGAACCGACCTCGAGCGACTTCGGCGTCGCGGGCAGTCAGGTCTTCGGCACGGGGATCAACCCGATGATCGAGTTGGGCCGCAACCTGCGGCAGTCGTCCCCCCGCCGGGTCCTGACGTACACGACCGAGTCGTCGACCGGTGTCTACCTCAAGGTGGCGACGCTGCGTCAGTTCAGCGGGAGCTCATGGAGTCCCAGCCCTCTCGTGAGCGATCTCGACATCGAGGGCGTCGACGACATCGACCCGGCGATCGAGGTCGAGAACGTGAAGACGACCATCCGGATCGAGAGCCTCCGGTCGACCTACCTGCCGGTCCCGTACCCGGCAACGGAGATCCGGGGACTGGAGGGCGACTGGCAGTGGTTGCGCGACGGCAGCACCGTGCGCGCCCAGGAGGGAAGCTCCTCCCAGGACCAGACGTACTCGGCGATCAGCGTCGATCGGCTGCCGACGGCGAGGCAGATGCGCGAGGTCGACCGGGCCGGCTCGTCCCTGGCGGCGTATCGCGCCCTGCCGCGAGACGTGCCGCAGCTCGTGACCGACCTCGCGCGCGAGCACGCGGGCTCCGAGACCAACGACTACGACCGGATGGTCGCCCTGCAGGACTGGATGCGGTCGAACTTCGAGTACTCGGTCGAGGCGCCGGTGGAGGAGGGCTACGACGGCAACGGGCTCGACGTGATGGCCGAGTTCCTCGCGAAGGAGGCCGGCTACTGCGTTCACTTCGCGTCGACGCTCGCGGTGATGGGCCGGATCCTGGGCGTGCCCACGCGGGTCGCGGTGGGCTACGCGCCCGGCGACGACGTCCTGAGTCGCACGGCCGACACGACGACCTACGGCGTCGACTCCGACGACCTGCACGCATGGACCGAGGCGTACTTCGACGGCGTCGGTTGGATCCCCTTCGACGCGACGCCCGGCATCGGCGAGGGGACGGCCTTCGCCGAGCCCGTCGCCGCCGGGGGCAACAGCGACACGACCAGCAACGACGACTCGACGAACTCGGGTGGGTCGCAGGACGCGCTGCGACCCGAGGACGGTGCCACGACGCAGGCGCAGACGGCGCAGGAGCAGTCCTCGCCGTGGCGGGCCGTCGTGTTGGCCCTGGCCACGGTGCTGCTGCTCGGTGCCGGCCCGGCGGTCATCCGCTCCCTGCGTCGCCGCCGTCGTTGGGCGGCCGGTCGTGGGTC
The DNA here is from genome assembly GCA_964464335.1 of uncultured Aeromicrobium sp. GTDB lineage: Bacteria > Actinomycetota > Actinomycetes > Propionibacteriales > Nocardioidaceae > Aeromicrobium. The sequence continues at coordinate 705 of CAYXFT010000129.1, read as the reverse complement.
GACCGAGCCGCTGTGGAGCGAGGTCACCGACACGGCACGAGACCTGGGCATGGTCGCCGACCCGGCCGAGACCCCGCGCGGGTTCGCGCGACGTCTCGTGGCGCACGGGGTGGACGTCGTGGAGCTGGAGACCCTGCTGGTCGACGTGGAGCGCACCCGGTACGGCGGCACGGTCGACGTCGCGATCCGGGTCGACGAGGCGCGCCGCGTCGTGGACACGCTGGAGGCCTCCAGCGATCTGCGCAGCCGGATCCGGGCCCGCCTCGCGCCCCGCTCGCTGTTCCGCTGAACGTCAGTCCCACACCGACAGGTCGGGCCCCTTCGGCACGATCTGGGTCGGATTGATGTCGGTGTGCACGACGTAGTAGTGCCGCTTGATCTGGTCGAAGTCGGTGTTCGAGCCGAACGCCGGCTGGTGGTACAGGTCCTTGGCGTAGCGCCACAGGTGCGGCATCTCGGTCAGCTTCTGCCGGTTGCACTTGAAATGGCCGTGGTAGACGGCGTCGAAGCGCACGAGGGTCGTGAACAACCGCACGTCGGCCTCGGTGATCGTGTCGCCCATCAGGTAGCGGCGGTCGGCGAGGCGCTCCTCGAGCCAGTCCATCGCGGTCCACAGCCGGTCGTACGCCGCCTCGTAGGTCTCCTGCGATCCCGCGAACCCGCACCGGTAGACGCCGTTGTTCACCTCGGTGAACACCCGCTTCA
>CAYXFT010000128.1:0-8048 GCA_964464335.1 uncultured Aeromicrobium sp. | reverse complement strand
TCGACCTGCAGATCGAGGACGGTGAGTTCTTGGTGTTGGTGGGTCCGTCGGGGTGTGGGAAGTCGACGACGTTGCGGATGTTGGCGGGGTTGGAGGATGTCGATGGTGGTCGGATCCTGATCGGGGATCGTGACGTGACGAATCTGGCGCCGAAGGATCGTGACATCGCGATGGTGTTCCAGAACTATGCGTTGTACCCGCACATGACGGTGGCCGAGAACATGGGCTTCGCGTTGAAGATCGCCGGGACCTCCAAGGCCGACATCGGGTCGCGGGTGGCGGAGGCGGCCGAGTTGCTGGGGTTGACGGACTATCTGGATCGCAAGCCCAAGGCGTTGTCCGGTGGTCAGCGTCAGCGGGTCGCGATGGGCCGGGCGATCGTGCGGTCGCCGCAGGTGTTCTTGATGGACGAGCCGTTGTCGAACCTGGACGCGAAGTTGCGGGTCCAGACCCGGACCCAGATCGCGGCCTTGCAGCGCCGACTGGGCACCACGACGGTGTACGTCACCCACGACCAGGTCGAGGCCATGACCATGGGCGACCGCGTCGCCGTCATGGCGGCCGGGGTGCTGCAGCAGATCGCCACCCCGCGGGAGATGTACGACCGGCCGGCCAACCTGTTCGTGGCCGGCTTCCTCGGTTCGCCCGCGATGAACCTGCTGGAGTTGCCCGTCGTCGACGGCGGAGTGGAGTTGGGTGACATCGTCGTCCCGATTCCCCGCGCGACGCTCGACCGTGCGACCGGACCGACGGTGACGGTGGGGGTGCGCCCCGAGAACTTCACGATCGCCGACCACGGACTGGCGATCACCGTGTCGGTCGTCGAGGAGACGGGCGCCGACGCCTACCTCTACGGGAACACCGACAGCCTCACGGAGACCCTCGTCGCACGCACCGACTGGCGCCATCCACCCCAGAAGGGCAGCGAGATCCAGCTCGCCCCGCTCGATCCGGTGCTCGTCCACGTCTTCGACCCGACCACCGGGACACGCCTCTGATTTGACAACCATTCTCAATCTTCTTGAGAATGGTTGTCATGAAGCTTCTCGCAGGTGCCGCCTGCGCCGCCCTGATCGCCGGAACGCTCGCCGCCTGTGGCGGAGGTGCCGGCGCCGACGGACGCACCTCCCTGGTCGCCTCCTTCTACCCGGCGGCCTTCCTCGCCGAGCAGATCGGCGGCGACGACGTCGACGTCTCCACCCTGACCTCCCCCGGTGCCGAGCCGCACGACCTCGAGATGACGGCCAAGCAGGTCGTGGCCGTCAACGAGGCGGACGTGGTCGTCTACCTGTCCGACTTCCAGACGGCCGTCGACGAAGCCGTCGAGGACGCGGACCGGTCGGCGGACACGACGGTCGACATCGGCGCCGGTGTCACCCGACTGGAGGAGACCGAGGTCGAGGAGCAGGAGGACGACCACGAGGACCACGACCACGGGCACACCGACCCGCACGTGTGGCTGGACACCGCCACCATGGAGAAGGCGGCCGATTCGGTGCGCGACGCGCTGATCAAGGCCGATCCCGACCATCGCACGACCTACGAGCAGAACGCCACCGCACTCGTCAGCCGACTGAAGACCCTGGGCGCGGCCTACACCAAGGGCCTGGCCACGTGCGAGCGCCGCGACTTCGTCACCTCGCACGCCGCGTTCGGATACCTGGCCCGCGCGTACAACCTCCACCAGATCCCGATCAGCGGCGTCGACCCGCAGTCCGAGCCGAGCACGAAGACTTTGGCCCAGATCACGCACCTCGTCGAGGAGGACGGCATCACCACGATCTTCACCGAGCGCCTCGCCTCGTCGGCGCTCGCCGACACCGTCGCCCGCGAGACCGGCGCCACGACCGCCGTGCTCGACCCGATCGAGGGTCTCACCGACGAGACGAGCAACGAGGACTACGTTTCCCTCATGGAACAGAACCTCGCCGCCCTGCAGAAGGCGAACGGGTGCTCATGAGCGATCCGATCGAAGCGCGGGACGTCGCGGTCGACCTCGGTGGCACCACGGTGCTGCGCGGGGTCGACCTCGTCGTGCGCCCGGGTGAGTTCGTGGCGATCCTCGGCGCCAACGGCTCGGGCAAGTCCACGCTCGTGCGGGCCCTGGTCGGCCTGATCCCGTCGCGCGGCGAGATCTCGCTGTTCGGGACGCCGCTCGACCAGTTCACCCACCACGAACGCGTGGGCTACATGGCCCAGCGTCCGGAGGCGTCCGCGGGCGTTCCCGCCACCGTCACCGAGGTCGTTCTCAGCGGTGCGCTGTCGAAGCGACCGCGGTTCGGGTGGCCCCGCCGCGACGACCGCGACTCCGCCCATGGCCTGATCGAGCGCGTCGGGCTCGGCTCGCACGCCCATCGTCCGATCACCGAGCTCTCCGGTGGGCAGCAGCAGCGCGCCCACATCGCCCGTGCGCTCGTGGCGCGACCCGATCTCGTCCTCATGGACGAGCCGATGGCCGGCATCGACGCGCACAGTGCCGCGGTGTTCGCCGACCTGCTCTCGGAGATCACCGACCGTGGCACCGCGATCGTCATGGTCGCCCACGAACTCGGGCCGATCGCGCCCCTGATCGACCGGGCGGTGCACCTGGAGGACGGTGTCGTCGAGTACGAGGGTCCGGCCGTCGGTCCCGGCGTCCACGAGCACGCCCACGACCACGTGCACACCAGCGAGCCGTCCACGGTCCGTCCCGTCCCCGCGTCGGGCCCGTTGCCGGGGAGCACCCCATGAGCATCCTGTCCTACCCATTCATGCAGTACGCGCTCGTCGCGGCCGTCATCACGGGCCTGAGCGCGCCGGCCATCGGCACGTTCGTCGTCCAGCGGCGTCTCGCACTGCTCGGCGACGGCCTGGGCCACGTCGCGCTGACCGGTGTCGCGCTCGGCCTGCTCACCGGGATCGCCCCGCTCGCGACGGCCGTGGTCGTCGCCATCGGTGGCGCGATCCTGATCGAGGTCCTGCGCAGCGTGGGCCGCACGAGCGGCGACCTGGCGCTCGCGATGCTCTTCTACGGCGGCATCGCCGGTGGCGTCCTGCTGACGAACCTCGCGGGCGAGTCTGCCGCGGTGCTCAACCAGTTCCTGTTCGGGTCGATCATCACGATGACCCGCACGGACCTGGCGATCGTCGTCGTCCTCGGACTCGTCGTCGTGGCCACCTCCATCGCCCTGCGGCCCCAGTTGTTCGCACTGTGCCAGGACGAGCAGCAGGCGCGCGTCATGGGCATCCCGGTACGGCTGTACGGCGCCCTGATCGCGGTGCTCGCCGCCGTGACGATCACCGTGGCGATGCGCACCGTCGGACTCCTGCTGGTCTCGGCCCTGATGGTCGTGCCCGTCGCGGCAGCCCAACAGCTGACGACCAGCTTCCGCTCGACACACCTGGCCGCGATGGCGATCGGTCTGTTCTCGGCGGTCGCCGGTCTGCTCGGCAGCTACCAGATCGACACCCAGCCCGGACCCACGATCGTGATGATCGCCCTCGCGGTGTTCGTCGTGGCGGCCGTCGTCCGCGGCATCGCGCACCTGCGCACCCCCGAGGAGGTTCGTCATGGTTGAGGCACCCCGCAACACCCGCCAGCGCCGGGCCGTCGCCGCGCTCATGGCGGACCTCGAGGGATTCAGTTCGGCGCAGGAGATCCACGCGCTGCTGGAACTGCGCGACGAGAACGTCGGCCTGTCGACGGTCTACCGCACGCTCCAGGCGCTCGCCGACGCGGACGAGATCGACGCCCTGCGCTCCGACGACGGCGAGACCCTGTACCGCCGGTGCAGCAGCGGTCACCACCATCATCTGGTCTGCCGGTCCTGCGGACGCACGGTCGAGGTCGAGGGTCCCACGGTCGAGCGATGGGCCGATCGGATCGCCGAGGAGAACGGGTTCTCCGACGTCGCGCACACCCTGGAGGTCTTCGGGACGTGCGACGCGTGCAGGTCCTGAGCCGCGCCGAGTGGGAGCCGCGTGCCGCGGCCCATCGCGAGCGCGCCCGCGCACACACCGGGCCCCATCTCGCCCGGCGCGCGGAAGGCGCCAAGCATCCGGTGCACGATTTCCTGTTCGAGTACTACAACCTGTCCCCCGGCGCCCTCGAACGCTGGCATCCCGGCGTGGGCGTCGGCCTGGCGGACGCAGACGAGTATGCGGCGCTCGGTGCGTACACCGAGGTCGACGGCGTCGTCACGGTCGACGTCTCACGCCTGGCCCGCCGCGAGTCCGGTCTCACCTGGACGCGCGACCTGCTGACCCTCACGTCCTCGCGACCCGCCCGCACCGGCTGCTTCGGCCTGCATGAATGGGCGATGGTGTACCGCGATGCCGACGACCGCCGCCATCCCGCTCCCCTGCGGCTCGGCGCGCGCGGCACGGACGAGGTCGTCGAGTCGCACCAGCTGGCGTGTACGCACGTCGACGCGTTCCGGTTCTTCACCGAACCCGCCCGCCCGCTCAACCGCGAGGTGCTCGGGCGCGAGCACCAGCTCTCGCGCGAACAACCCGGCTGCCTGCACGCCACGATGGATCTGTACCGGATCGCCTTCCGGTTGCTGCCGTTCGTCGAGTCGACGATCGTGCTCGACGCGTTCGAGCTGGCGCTCGCCGTCCGCGAAGTCGACATGATGGCCTCGCCGTACGACCTCGCCGACCTCGGTTACGCACCGATCGGGATCGAGACCGTCGAGGGCAAGGCCGAGTATGTCCGCCGTCAGCGCGACTTCACCGAACGCGCCGCTCCCCTGCGCGCCCGCCTGCTGTCCCTCGTGCACGACCTCCTCGACCACCCGTTGATCGAGTAGCACGCGAGCGCGGCGCGCGGCGTATCGAGATCCGACCGCCCGTCGCTAAAGTCGACGGGGTGACCATCTCGACCCGCACCGGTGACGCCCTCTCCGCCTCAGAGCTCTACGAGATCTGGCGCATCCGCGACGTCGTCTTCGCCGTCGAGCAGCAGTGCGAGGAGCCCGACGTCGACGGCGTCGACCTGCGCGCGGACTGCACGCACCTGTGGATCGCCGACGCCGAGGGACGCGTGCAGTCGTACCTGCGCACCTACCTGGCCGACGGCGTCCGCAAGGTCGGCCGCGTCGCGACGCTCAAGGAAGCCCGCGGCCAGGGCCTCTCCGGCCGCCTGGTGCGCGAGGTCGTCGACCGCTGGGGCGACGCCGAGATCAAACTCGGCGCCCAGGCCTACCTCGAGGACTGGTACGGCACCTTCGGCTTCGTGACCTACGGCCCGCACTTCATGGAGGCGGGCATCGACCACGTCCCCATGCGACGACACCCGGGCGCATCCCGGTAGGTCGCGTACCGCGTGGCCCCACGCCCCACCGCCGCCGGAACGGTACGTTGTCGGCTGTGGAAAACGCTGATGCGGCTGTGAGTTCGAGCGGTATTCCCCGGCAGGGCATCCTGCTGGCGGCCGCGATGTTCGTGTTCGTGATCGACACGTCGTTCATGAACGTGTCGATTTCGGCGGTCGTCCACGACCTCGACACGACGGTGAGTGGGGTCCAGTCGGCCGTGGCCATCGAGGCGCTGGTGTCGGCCGCATTCATCCTCATCAGCAGCAAGGTCGGCGATCTGTTCGGACGCAAGCGCGCGTTCGTCGTCGGCATGGTGTTCTACGCCGTCGGGGCGCTCGCGATGGTGTTCGCGGAGGGCCTGTCGGCGATCATCGTCTTCTGGGCGATCCTCGGTGGTCTGGGCGCCTCGCTCTATCTGCCGGCGATGCAGTCGTTGATCCACGGCAACTTCGAAGGGAAGACCCGCGCGAAGGTGTTTGCGCTGGTCGGTGCGTCGGGGGCGATCGCCGCGGCGATCGGCCCGTTGGTCGGAGGCTTCGTCACGACCCTCCTGTCGTGGCGCGTCGGATTCCTGATCGAGGCGCTCATCATCGCCGTCGTCCTGCTGGGGAGCCGAGGCATCCGCGACGTGCCGTACACCGGTGACCGGTCGATCGACGTCACGGGCGCGTTCCTCTCGGTGATCGGTATGGGCGGCCTCGTGCTGGGTGTCCTCGCGTGGCAGGAGGGCGGCGAGTCCGTCGCGCTGCTGCTTGCGTTGGGGGCGGCCGCGATGAGCGGCCTGGTCTACTGGCTGCTCCGGCGCAAGCGCGAAGGCAAGCCCACGTTGCTCGATCCCACGCTGTTCGCGTCCAAGCTGTTCAGCAACGGCGTGGCCCAGATCATGCTCCAGCAAGTCGCCTTGGGCGGGCTCCTGATCGCGTTGCCCATCTACCTGCAGCTCGTCTGGGGCTACAACGCGCTCGAGGCGGGTATCACCCTCGCGCCCTTGTCGCTGACGATGTTCGGCGTCGCCCTGCTCGCGGGACGCAGAGCGGGCGGACGGCGGGCGAGCAGCATCATCCGCGCGGGCTTCGTGCTACTCGCTGCGGCGATCGTCCTGCTCATCCTTCTGGTGCCCAGGGCTGACTCCGGCTGGTACCTCGTGGTCCCGCTCATGCTCGCGGGCGCCGGGCTCGGCCTGCTCGCTTCCCAGCTCAACAACTACGCGCTGTCCCCCGTCTCGGAGGAAAGAGTCGGCGAGGCGGCCGGCGTCACGTCGGCCACCGGGTCGTTCGGTCTGTCGTTCGGTCTGGCCTTCTCCGGAGCAGTCATGCTCGCGACGCTGTCCATCGCCTTCACGAACATGTCGGAGTCGAGCACCGTCCTGCCGCCGGCCGACCAGCAGCGCGTCGCCATGGTGCTCGAAGAGGACGCGCAGGTGATGAGCGATGCGCAGTTGGGCGAGCTCCTCGTCAACCAGCCGGAAGCCGTCCAGGACGAGATCCTCGGCATCAACAGCGACGCGCGGGACCTCGCGCTCCAGGTCGCCTTGCTCGTCTCGCTGCTCGCGGCGCTCGTCGGCGTCGCCATCGCCTTCCGCATGATGCGCCTGCCCGATCCCGCGCCCCCGGCTGACGGCACGGACGTGGGTCTCGGCTGAGGCATGCCACTCGCGTGGTGGCTGAACGGCTCAGCTGACGGGGGTCCCTCGCCAGTCGAGCAGTTCGCCGAGATCACGTTCTGCAGCCAGCTCCCGGGAGCGGTCGCACGTGGAGAGGTACGTTGCGCGCACGGACTCCAGCGAGTCGCGCGCATCGAGGACGAAGCTCTCGTCGACGGACTCGGGGATGCCGAGTTTTTCTCGCGTGCGTCCACCGATCCGGTGGTGGAACCACACGAGCTCGACGAAGGTCGCGTGTTTCACGAGTCCGAGGACGGTCGTCAACGATGGGACGAGCCGCTCCCGAGCCTCCTGCTCGGTGATGTCGGCCAGCAATGCGGCCACTTCGGACCGTTGTTCGTCAACCATCGCGTCGAGGAGGTCACGCTCGCTCGCGGTGAAGGTCTCCATGGGGACTCACGCTAGTGGGCGTCAAGCACCTCCCGGGGCGACGCGGCTTCGGACTAGCATCGGGTCCACGATGGACACCGCTGAGCAGATCGAGGCGTACCTCGCGAGCCAACCGGAGCCGAAGCAGACGGAGCTCCGCGACCTTCATGCGCGCGTGCTCGGCGAGTTCCCCGAGTGCCGGATGTGGTTCGACGACGGCACGAACGCGGACGGCAAGGTCGTGTCGAATCCAAACATCGGCTACGGCGAGTACACGATCCGCTACGCCGACGGGACGTCGCGCGAGTTCTACCGCATCGGAGTGAGTGCCAACACCAGCGGGATCTCGGTCTACGTGCTCGGGCTCGACGACAAGACCTACCTCAAGCGCACCTACGGCGACACGATCGGCACGGCCAGCGTCACCGGCTACTGCATCCGGTTCCGGCGCCTCTCCGCGATCGACACGGACGTCCTGCATGCGGCGATTCGGCACGGAATGACGGTCGATCACGCGGACTGACCACCGGGGTGATACGCGGCTCGTTCCTCGCCTGATACTCGATCACCGGGTCGGGTCGTTGGTGGTCGAGTAGCTTGCGAGCGCAGCGAGCGGCGTATCGAGACCACGGTCTGGTGGAGGTGATCTCGGTATGCGGCTCGTTCCTCGCCTGCTACTCGATCATCGGGTCGGGTCGTTGGTGGTCGAGTAGCTTGCG
>CAYXFT010000127.1:0-8058 GCA_964464335.1 uncultured Aeromicrobium sp. | reverse complement strand
CCACGAAGCGGTAGCCCACGTTGCGGACCGTGCCGATGAGCGTCTCGTTGTCCGTGCCGAGCGAGCACTCCCGCATCGGCAGCCGCGCCTGATCGGTCCTCGACTCAGTCGAGGGTGGGGACCAATTCCTCCAGGTACGTCACGGTGTCCGGCCAGCCGGTCACGGCATGGCACGTGACGCCCATCGCCAGCACCGGGTAGTCGTTCCCGTCCGGATCGAGCCGGTCGCCGACGAACAGCATGTCGGCCAGGTCGATCCCGGTGGCCTCGGCCAACTGACGCATCCCGTAGGCCTTGTCGATGCCGCGATGGGTGATGTCGACCGAGGTCGAACCGCCCGAACGGACCTCGAGATCGGGCAATCGCGCGGCGACCGCCTCACGCAGCGCCGACTTCTTCGACCCGTCCGGGTCCCATGCGGTCTTGGCCTCGACCGGCGCGCTCTGGCCCAGTGCCGAGAAGGTGACCTGCGACCCGCGATCCTCGAGGATGTCGCCCCACGTCCGCGTCTCCCACAGATCCAACCGGCGCGCCTCGTCCTCGACCGCGGCCATCGCGCGATCGCGCTCGTCGGCCGTCAGGGCGTGGGCGTACACGGTCTCGATCCCGGCCGGTGAGATCCGGTAGTACTGCGTCCCACACGTGGGCAGCAGATGGATGCGGGCGAGGACGTCCGCCGTCGTGTCCGGCAGCCGTTCGACGACCTGCGACCGGAACTGACCGAGCTGGCCGCCCGAGATGATCGCCACCTGGACGCGCTCGGCCAGTTGGATCAACAGATCGCCGATCGGGTCGGGAATCGGGCACTTCGAGGGCGCGAGGGTGTCGTCGAGGTCGAACGCGACGAGACGGGGTCCGGGCACGCTGGGGAGTCTACTGTTGGGTACATGCGTCGTCTGCACAACATGACCCAGGCATACGACTGGGGGTCCACGAGCGACATCCCGCGGTTCCTGGGCCGCTCTGGCTCGGGCGAACCGGTCGCCGAACTGTGGCTCGGCACCCATCCGCTGGCGCCGTCGCAGGTCGAGACCGCCGACGGGCTGCGCCCGCTGTCCGACGTGGTCGGCGACGTGCCGTTCATGCTCAAGCTGCTCGCCGCCGAGCAACCGCTCTCGATCCAGGTGCACCCCAGCCCGGCCGAGGCGGCCGAGGGATTCGAGCGCGAGGAACGTGCGGGCATCCCGTTGCACTCGCCCGCACGGGTCTTCAAGGACCCGCGCCACAAGCCCGAGATGGTCTACGCACTCAGCACGTTCGACACGCTCGTCGGGTTCCGGCCCACCGCGGAGATCCTGCGCGTGTTCACGCAGCTCGACTCCCCCTCCGTCAACGCCGCCTCCGCGACGCTGCGCGCCAAGCCCGGCTACAAGGGCATCGTCCGCGTGCTGGAGAACCTGCTGATCGCGCCCCCTCCGGCCAGCGAGATCGCGAACGTGGTGGTCCAGGCGAAAGCCCTCGTGCACGACGGCGTCGACATCAAACGCGCCTACACGACCGCGGCGATGATCGCCCGACACCATCCCGGCGACGTCGGCATCATCGTGTCGCTGCTGCTGAACCGGTTCACGCTGCAACCCGGCGAGGCGATGTTCCTGGGCACCGGCGTCATCCACGCCCACCTGTCCGGCATGTGCCTGGAGGCGATGGCGAACTCCGACAACGTGATGCGTGCGGGGCTGACCCGCAAGGCGCTCGACCCCGAAGGCCTGATTCGCGCACTGGAGGCCGGCATGTCGCGGGTCGCGCGGGTGGAGCCCGACTACCCCTCCTTCTCGACCGAGGTCTACAGCCCCGCGGTCGAGGAGTTCGCACTGGCGGTCACCCAGGTGTCGCCGGCCGATCCCGCGGGCGTCCCGCTCATCACCGCGACCCACTCGATCGTGATGTGCATCGGCGGCGCGGTGCAGTTGGTCGACACGGCGGGCGAGACGTTCTCGCTGAGCCGCGGCGATGCGGTGCACACCGACGCGGACGACGGGGTGGTCACGCTGGTGGGCACCGGCGAGGTCGCCCAGATCTACCTGCCCGACCCGAACACGCCCGAGTCGGCACTGAGCGACCTGCTCGGCCACCGGCCGGTGCGCGCCCTGGACTGACCCCGGTACGTCAGAGCAGGTCGGTGCGGCCGTCCTCGGTCAGGCGCGCGACGACGTCCTTGACGCGCTGGGCCTGCGCCAGGTCGAGCACGAGCAGCGCGTCCGGGGTCTGGACCACCGCGACGTTCCGCAGTCCCAGCACCGCGACCTGCACACCCTCGTCACCGCGCACGACGCCGTCGGCATCGACCCACAGCACTCCGGGCGTCGAGCCGAGCGGAGCGATCGAGGCGAAGTCCCCCAGGTCGTCCCATCCGAACGTGGCCGGCACGACCGCCATCGCCCCCTCGGCGGCGACGGGCTCGGCGACGGCGTGGTCGATCGCGATCTTCGACAGGGTGGGCCAGGTGCGGGCGAGGTCGGCGACGAACCCCGGGGTTCCCCAGCTCGCGGCGATCGCGCGCAGTCCTGCGGCGAGGTCGGGCTGGAACCGGGCGAGCGCATCCATCAGGACCGAGGCACGCGCCACGAACATCCCGGCGTTCCAGACGTGCGCGCCCCCGGCGAGGTAGCCGGCGGCCGTCTGCGCGTCGGGCTTCTCCACGAAGCTGAGGACGCCGCGCGCCGTGCCGAACCCGGCGAGCGGCTCCCCCGCGGCGATGTAGCCGAACGCGGTCGACGGTGCGGTCGGGGTGATGCCGATCGTGACGACGTAACCGGCGTCGGCGACCTCGATCGCCTCGCGCACGGCGGCGACGAAACGTTCGGGGTCGGGGATGCGGTGATCGGCGGCGAACGAGCCCACGACGGCGTCCGGGTCGCTCCGCTCGACGATCGCCGCAGCCAGGCCGATCGCCGGCATGGAGTCACGGGGCGAGGGCTCGAGCAGCAGATTGACCAAGTCGGGCAACTGGGCCGAGATCGCGGCGCCGTGGGTCGCACCCGACACGACGTGGATGTGCTCGGGGGACGTCAGCATCAGCATCCGATCCCACGTCTGTTGGATCAGCGTGCGGCCCGAACCGTCGAGGTCGAGCAGGAACTTCGGACGGTCGCGACGCGACAACGGCCACAAGCGGGTCCCGGCACCTCCGGCGGGGACGATGGCATGGAACGCGGGCACGACGGCCACTGTAGTGCGCGGCGGCTCCGACATACTGGGGTCGTGTCCCGCCTGACAGCCCGTGAACTGATCGACCTCGTGCTCGACCCCGACTCGTGGGAGTCGTGGGACGAACCGATCGACCACTCGTCGGCGCCGGAGCCCTACCGCACGGACCTGCTCGCGGCGTGCGAACGTGCCGGCACCGACGAATCGGTGATCACGGGCCGAGCGCTCATGCGCGGGCGACCGGTGGCCGTGCTGGTCAACGAGTTCCGCTTCCTCGCCGGGTCGATCGGACAGGCGGCCGCCGACCGCATCGTGCGGGCCGTCCGCCGCGCCACCGCCGAGGGCATCCCCGTGCTGGCGACCACGGCGTCCGGCGGCACCCGCATGCAGGAGGGCACCCCGGCGTTCGTGCGGATGATCGACATCTCGCGCGCGTTGATGGACCACAAGGCGGCAGGCCTGCCCTATCTCGTCTACCTGCGCCATCCCACGACCGGTGGGGTGTTCGCGTCGTGGGGATCGCTGGGGCATGTGACCATCGGCGAGCCCGGCGCGCTCATCGGCTTCCTCGGTCCGAAGGTCTACGAACTGCTCAACGGGACGCCGTTCCCCCCGGGGATCCAGACGTCGGACAACCTCGCGAACCGCGGCATCATCGACGCCGTCGTGATGCCCGAGGAGCTGCCGTCGATGGTCGACAAGGCGCTCTCGATCCTGATCGACCCGGCGACCGAGTCGTCGCGCACGCGGCGCTCGGCGGCCACGCAGCGACGCCTCGAGACGTGGGACGCCGTCCTGACGACCCGCACGCCCGACCGGCCCGGCGTACGTGAGGTGCTGCGCTGGGGCACCGACGCGATCATCCGCCTGCAGGGCACCGAGCGCGGCGAACGCGACGCCGCGATGATCGTCGCGCTGGCGCGGATCGACGGCGAACCGTGCATCGTCGTCGGACAGGACCGCACGACCCAGAGCCGGATCAAGCCGATGGGCCCCGGCGCCCTCCGTGAAGCCCGGCGCGGGATGCGGCTCGCGAACGAACTGGGGTTGCCGCTCGTGTCGTTCATCGACACCCCGGGCGCCGAGTTGTCCCCGGAGGCGGAGCAGGGCGCGATCGCCGGCGAGATCGCCCGATGCATCAGCACGATGTCGACGATGCGCGTCCCGTCGGTGTCGGTGCTGCTGGGTCAAGGTTGCGGTGGTGGCGCGCTGGCCCTGCTGCCCGCGTCGCGGGTGATCGCCGCCGAGCACTCCTGGCTGTCGCCGTTGCCGCCCGAGGGGGCCAGCGCGATCGTGTTCGGCGACGTCGACCATGCCGCCCAACTGGCCGCCGAGCAACGGATCAGCGCGTTCGACCTGCAGGACTCCGGCGCTGTGCAGCACCTCGTGCCCGAGTACGAGGACGACGACGCCGAGGCCTTCTCCCGCGCCGTCGCCGCCGAGGTCGCCCACCAGTTGCGCGAACTGCGGGGCCGCGGATGAGCGCCGGGGAACCGCGAGTGGCGCAGAACGCACGCCACTCGACGCCAGTGGCGTGCGCTTTGCGCCACTCGCGGTCAGTTGTGCGCCACTCGCGGTCAGTTGTGCGCCACTCGAGGGGCAGGACGTCATGAATCTCGTCGATCTGGCCGACGCGGCCGAGGCGGCCGACGGGGTCGCACCGTTCAACGAGGCGAGCCTGATGGCCCTGCGCGACGGATCGCCCTTGCGGGTGGAGGTGCTCGACGAACTGGCCGGCGCGGTGGCTCCCGGCGATGCGCCCGTCGAGATCGTCGTCCACCCCGAGCACCGTCGCGAAGGTCGAGGTCGCCGCCTGCTCGACCAACTCCTCGACCGCGGCGAATCCCGGTTCTGGGCCCACGGCGACCTCCCGGGCGCGCAATCGCTCGCGGCGGCGGTCGGCCTGCGACCCGTGCGGACCCTGCTGGTCCTGTCGACCACCGACCCCGAGGTACCCCCCGCCGTCACGCCCGCAGGGGTGACGATCCGCGCCTTCGAGGACGCCGACGCCGACGCCGTCGTGGCGGTCAACGCCCGGGCCTTCGCCTCACATCCCGAGCAGGGGGCGATGGACCGGTCCGACTTCGATCGTCGCCGGGCCGAACCGTGGTTCGACCCCGCCGGGCTGTTCGTGGCCGAGCGTGACGGCCAGGTCGTCGGATTCCACTGGACCAAGCGCGAGGGCCCCACCGGCGAGGTCTATGTCGTCGGCGTCGACCCGTCGGCCCACGGCGGCGGCCTCGGCACGGCGCTGACCGCAGCCGGCCTGCGCCATCTCTGGGACGCCGGCGTCGACGAGATCGACCTGTACGTCGAGGGCGACAACGTCCCGGCGTTGACGGTCTACGGCCATCTCGGCTTCACCGAGAAGGCCCGCGACGTGCTCTACACGGTCTGAACGACGCCGAGTGGCGCAAAGGCGCCCGCGACTGGCGCAGAACGCACGCCACTGGCGGCGAGTGGCGTGCGTTTTGCGCCACTCGCGGTTCCGGAGGCGCTCAGACCAGGCCGCGCTGGAGGGCGGCGGCGGCCCGGGCGACGGCGGCGGGGGCCGCCGAGCCGTAGCCGACCATGTTCGCGAAGCCGTGGATGAGCCCGTCCTCACGGACGGCCTCGACCCGCACACCCGCGGCGCGCATCGCCTCGGCGTACGCCTCGCCCTCGTCGCGCAGCGGATCGAAGCCGGCGGTCACCACGAACGCGGGCGGCAGGTCGTGCAGGTCGCCGTGCAGGGGTGAGATGCGCGGATCGGTGGTGTCCTCGTCGCGCACGAGGTAGGCCTCGGTGAACTGGTCCATCAGGTCCTCGGTGAGGAAGAAGCCGTGGCCGAACTCCTTGCGGCTGGCCGTGGCCTCGGTGAAGTCCGTGACGGGGTAGAACAGCAACTGGAAGCGCGGCCGGGGACCGCCGCTGCGCACCATCTCCTGCGAGACGACGGTGGCGAGGTTGCCGCCCGCGCTGTCGCCGCCGATCGCGATCCTGTCCGGATCGACCGCCAGCGCGGCCGCGTGCTCCACGACCCACTCCCACGCCGCGACGCAGTCGTCGACGGGCGCCGGGAACGGGTGCTCGGGGGCGAGGCGGTAGTCCACCGCAATGACCCGGACCTGCGCCCGCTCGGCCAGCACCCGGCACAGCGCGTCGTGGCTGTCCAGGTCGCCGAGCACGAAGCCCCCACCGTGCAGGTAGACCAGCGCCGGGGACCGGCCGTCCATGCCCTGCGGCGTGTAGAACCGCAGCCGGATGGGGCCGTCCGGTCCGGGCACCTCACGGTCCGTCACGGCGCCGATGGGCTGGGTGCCGCCGACGAGAGCATCGGCGTGGCTCAACTGGCGGCGTTGCCGACTGATCGGGGTGTTCGCGGGGTCGGGATTCTCCAGTTTGATCAGCATGAGCATCGCCTGCATGTCGGGGTGCAACGTGAGGCCCTGGCGCCTGACGGGTGGCCCGAACAGGACGCGCTTGATCGGGGACGGCGCTGCTCCGAGGGCCGCAACGGCGGCGCGGCGTGCCTTCGCGGAGACGCTCATGAGGCTGAAGTTACCAGTGTTACCCAGCGCGAAAGGAAATCGTCCTGCATCATGGAGGCAAAAGTACGCCCGCCTCCTGCCGAAGGAGAGACCGCATGATGGACGGCGCCAACGCGCGAGAGTTCGACGAACCCGACCACGGGCCGAACCTGTCGGCTCCCATCGGCGAGGTCCCCGTGGCCACCCCGGGCTTCCGAAACTCCATGACGTTGCTGGTCCTGCTGTCCATCCCGTTGTGGGCCATGATCATCGGCGGAGGCATCCTCGTCGCCCGCTGGCTCGGATAGTTCACCTGACCTTCACCTGACCGTGGCATCGTTGGGCCATGGAGACCACCGACCTCACGGTCCCCGAGCCGCTCGCGTCATCGCCGGACGAGTTCGACGTCGACCCGCCGTACGACACGGCCGAGGGGACTCTGCCCGACGACCGCTTCCTCGACCGCGAGTTGTCGTGGATCGCCTTCAACGCCCGCGTCCTCGAACTCGCGGCCGACCCGACGCTGCCGCTGCTGGAGCGGGTGCGGTTCATGGCGATCTTCGGCAGCAACCTCGACGAGTTCTTCATGGTCCGCATCGCCGGCCTGAAGCGGCGCATCGCCGCCGGGGTCGCGGTCCCCTCCGCGAGCGGGATGAAGCCGCGCGACGTGCTCAACTCGAGCCTGCGCGCCAGTCACGAACTGATGCAGCAGCAGTCCCGTCTGCTGCGCAACGTGCTCATCCCGGCGTTGGCCGACGAGCAGATCGCCCTGGTGCGCTGGACTGAGTTGAGTCGGCCCGAGCGCGAGAAGATCGCCGAGTTCTACCACCAGCGGATCTTCCCGGTACTCACCCCGCTGGCCGTCGACCCCGCCCACCCGTTCCCCTACATCTCGGGCCTGTCGCTCAACATCGCCCTGGTCATGCGCAATCCGCGCACCGGCAAGGAACACTTCGCCCGGGTGAAGGTGCCGCCGGTCATCCAGCGCTGGATCCAGACCTCCGAGGGCCGCTACGTCGCGCTCGAGGACGTCATCGCGGCGAACCTCGACAGCCTCTTCCCCGGCATGGAGATCGTCGACCAGCATTCGTTCCGGGTCACCCGCAACGAGGACCTCGAGGTCGAGGAGGACGACGCCGAGAACCTGCTCAAGGCACTCGAGAAGGAACTGCTGCGCCGTCGCTTCGGCCCGCCCGTGCGGCTCGAGGTCGACGAGACGATGTCCGAGGACGTCCTCGAACTGCTCGTCGGCGAACTGGGGATCTCCGACGAGGAGGTGTTCCGGCTCACCGGCCCGCTCGACCTGCGCAGCCTCAACGAGATCGCCGACATCGACCGTCCCGAGCTGAAGTTCGCGCCGTTCGTGCCCGGCACCCACCAGCACCTGGCCGAGGTCGAG
>CAYXFT010000126.1:0-8104 GCA_964464335.1 uncultured Aeromicrobium sp. | reverse complement strand
GGTGCATCAAGGCCCTATCGGAGAACCTCAACACGAGGATGGTGGCCCAGTGAGCACCTCCTCCGAGGACACCGCGATGCGGCCGTTCGACATCACCGACCCGTTGCCGACGGGGACGACCCTGCTCGAGGCCAGTGCCGGTACCGGCAAGACCTGGACGATCGGCGCCCTCGTCACCCGTTACGTCGCCGAGGGCGTCGTCACCCTGCCCGAACTGCTCGTCATCACGTTCGGCCGCGCCGCCAGTCAGGAGATGCGCGAGCGCGTCCGTGACCAACTCGTCGCCACCGAGGCGGCCCTGGCCACACCCGACGCCCAGCGCGGCGGCGACGACGCCCTGCTCGACCTGCTGGCGACCGGCGACGACGCCACCGTCGCGGCACGGCGGTCCCGCGTCCGCGCCGCGATCGCCGACTTCGACGGCGCCACGATCGCCACCACGCACCAGTTCTGCCAGACCGTCCTGCGCAGCCTCGGCACGGCCGGCGACTCCGACGGCGCGGCCGACCTCGTCGAGGACGTCACCGCACTCGTCGACCAGATCGTCGACGACCTCTACGTGGCCAAGTACGCCCGCGAGAGCGACCCGGTGATCGGACACGCCGAGGCGCGCCAGCTGGCACTGGCCGTGATCGCCGACCCGCATGCCACCCTCGTCCCGACCGACGCCGATCCCAGCTCGGTCCACGCGGTGCGGGTCCGCTTCGCGCAGGTCGTCCGGCAACGCCTCGACCGGCGCAAGCGCGAACTCGGACTGCTCGACTACGACGACCTGCTGCGCCGGCTCGAGTCGGTGCTCGAACCCGAGGACTCCCCCGCCCGCACCCTCATGCGGTCCCGGTGGAAGGTCGTCCTCGTCGACGAGTTCCAGGACACCGACCCGGTGCAGTGGAACGTGCTCGACCGCGCCTTCGGCGGGTACGCCACCCTGGTGCTCATCGGCGATCCGAAGCAGGCGATCTACGCCTTCCGCGGCGGCGACGTCTTCACCTACCTGCGCGCCGCGGCCACGGCCACCGACCGGCGCACCCTGCCGGTCAACTGGCGCACCGATGCGCCGTTGGTCGACGCCCTCGGACACACGTTCGCCGGAGCCGAGTTGGGCGACCCCGCCATCGCGGTCCGTCCCGTCACCGCCCACCATCGCGCCAGCCGCCTCGCCGAACTGCCCCACCCCGCCCCGTTCCGGCTCCGGGTCCTGACCCGCGCCGACGGTCCCGATCCCGGCCGTGACCTGCCGGTCGGTCCCACCCGGACACAGATCGCCGAGGACCTCGCCGCCGACGTGGCCGAGCTGCTCGGCTCCGGCGCCACCTACGACCCCGGTCCCGGGCCTCGCCCGATCGCGGCCGGCGACCTCGCGGTCCTCGTCGCCACCGGCAGCGAGGCCGACCTCGTCCAGCGCACGTTCGCCGGCCGCGGCATCCCGGCGGTGCTCGGCGGCGGCAGCAACGTCCTGCGCAGCGGTGCTGCCGACGACTGGCTCGCGCTGATCGAGGCCATGGAGTCGCCCCAGCGCGCCGGGCTGGTCCGGGCGGTCGCGCTCACCGACTTCTTCGGGTTCGACGCCACGGCGCTCGGCACCCGCGGCGACGACCTCACCGACGCGGTCTCCACGCGCATCCGCGATCTCGCCGACCTCGTGGACACCGGCGGGGTGGCAGCGGTCGTCGAGGCGGTCAACGACGACGCCTTCACCGCGCGCGTCCTGGGTCGGCCCGACGGCAACCGGCGGATGACCGACGTACGCCACGTCGCGCACCTGCTGCACGAGGTCGCGCTGCGCGAGCGGCTGGGCCTGCCGGGACTGGTGCAGTGGCTGCGCCGCCAGCGCAGCGAGGGCGGTGAGTCCGCCGAACTGACCCGCCGGCTCGACAGCGACGCCAAGGCAGTGCAGGTGCTGACGATCCACACCAGCAAGGGCCTGGAGTTCCCGGTCGTCTACCTGCCGTTCCTGTTCAACCGGTGGAAGCCCGATCAGGAGGATCGGCCGCGCTTCCACGACGACCGCGGCGACCGTTTCATGGATGTCGGCGGCCCCGGCCACGACAGGTTCCCCGACCACGCGCGACGGGCCCGCGCCGAGGACGCCGGCGAGGTGCTGCGGTTGGCCTACGTCGCCATGACACGCGCCAAGTCCCAGCTCGTGGCGTGGTGGGCTCCCACCCGCGACGCGCGCAACTCCGGCCTGCACCGACTGCTCTTCCGGCCCGATCCCGCAACGCCCCTCATCGCCGAGCGATCGCCCGTGCCGCGAGACGACGAGGCCCTCACGACGCTGACCGCATGGCAGGCTCGCGGCGGCCCGGCGATCGAACGGGTCGGCCTGCGGACCCCGGCACCACCAGTCGCGTCGTCCGACGACGTCGACCTCGCGGTACGTCGGTTCGACCGCGCCCTGGACACCGAATGGCGGCGGACGTCCTACACCGGGCTGACCCGGGTCGACGAGCACCAGCCGCACGTCGCCAGCGAAGCCGGCGACGCCGGCACCACCGACGAGGACGAGGTCACCGCGCACGTGCCCGACGCCGCACCTGCGACTCCGGCCGCCGACCTGCCGTCGCCGATGGCCGACCTGCCCGGCGGCACGGCCTTCGGCAGCATGGTCCACGGCGTGCTCGAGGAGGTCGACGTCACCGCTCCCGACCTGCACGCCGAGCTGGTCGCGCGCGTCCGGGAACAACTCGCCCGGTGGCCGGTCGAGGTCGACGCCGAGGCGGCGGCCACGGCGTTGGAAGCGGTCATCACCACGCCGCTCGGCCCACTCGCCGACGACATCGACCTGCGGACGGCCCTGAGCCACACCCAACTCAAGGAGTTGGACTTCGAGATCCCGCTCGGCGGTGGCGACCACGCCGGACCCCGGATCACCCGGCTCGGCCAGGTGGCCGACCTGCTCGAGACCCACCTGCCGGCCGACGACCCGATCCGGCCGTTCGCCGAGCGCCTACGGTCCCCCGCCCTGGCCGCCCAACCCCTGCGGGGCTATCTCTCGGGGTCGATCGACCTCGTACTGCGTCTTGCCGACGGCCGGTGCCTGGTCGTCGACCACAAGACGAACTGGCTCGGCCCGTACGACACCGTCCTGACCGTCGGCCGGTACCACCCGGACGCACTCGCCGACGCGATGAACTCCGGCACCTATCCCCTGCAGGCGCTGCTCTACCACGTCGTCCTGCACCGTTTCCTGCGCTGGCGGGTCACCGATTACCGACCCGAGACCCACCTCGGCGGGGTGCTCTACCTCTACGTGCGCGGGATGTCCGGCCCGGGTGCGCCGCGGGCCGACGGAGTCCCGTACGGCGTGTTCTCGTGGCGACCGCCGGCCGCCCTGGTGGTCGCCCTGTCCGACCTGCTCGACGGAGGTACGCGATGATGCCGGCCGCCACGATCGAACCGACGATCGCCGACCTCACCACGGCCGGCGTCCTCAGTCCCGGCGATGCGCTGGTCGCGACCCGGCTCGGCGCACTCACCGGCGAGACCGGCACCCTGCCGTTGCTGGCGTTGGCCTTCGCGGTCAGGGCCGTCCGCCTCGGCTCGACCTGCTTCGACCCGCAGGACGACCCGCAAGTGCCCGGTCTGGTCTGGCCCGCACCCGAGCAGTGGCTCGCGGCCGTGCGCTCCAGCCGGCTCGGCCGCGTCCTGCAGGTCGAGCACGGACTGCTCTATCTGGACCGCTACCGCGAACTCGAGGTGGCGCTGTGCGACGACCTCACGGCGCGCGCGGCCGTCGCCCCACCCGAACTCGACCAGGAACTGCTCACGGCCGACCTCGATCGGCTCTTCCCCGGCGCCACCCACGACGACCAGCGCGCGGCCGCCGAACGCGCCGCCCGCGTCGGCACGATCGTCCTGACCGGCGGCCCGGGCACCGGCAAGACCACGACCGTCGCCGGGGTGCTGGCGATCCTGGAGGCCCAGTCCCGCGCGACCCGCGGCCGATCGCTGCGCGTCGCGCTCACCGCGCCGACCGGCAAGGCCGCCGCGCGGATGCGTGAGGCCGTCGCCGCCACCGCGGGTCGCCTCGCCCTGACCGACGACGAGCGCACGTGGCTCACGGCACTGCCCTCCTCGACGCTGCACCGACTGCTGGGGTGGCGACCGGACAACCACACCCGTTTCCGTCACGACCGCATCCGCCGCCTGCCGCACGACGTCGTGGTCGTCGACGAGACCTCGATGGCCTCGCTGGAGATCGTCGCCCGGCTCGTCGAGGCGTTGCGGCCCGACACCCGGTTGATCCTGGTCGGCGATGCCGACCAGTTGGCCTCGGTCGAGGCCGGGGCCGTCCTGCACGACGTCGTCGCCGGCTGGACGGGCGACCACGTGGTGCGGCTGACCCGCAGTCACCGCTTCGGCGAAGGGATCGGAAGGCTCGCGGCGGCCGTCCGCGACGGCGAGGCCGACACGGCGCTCGACCTGCTGACCTCCGGCGATCCGGCGATCCGGCTCGTCGATCCGGCCGACGCGCCCGCATTGCTGGAGTCCGAACTGCTGCCGCTGGCCCGCGACCTCGTCGAGGCGGGGCGCGCGGGCGACTCCGCGGCGGCCCTGCAGCTTTTGTCGGACCGACGGTTGCTGTGCGCGCACCGCCATGGGCCGGCGGGCGCCTCGACGTGGAACGACCGGGTCACGGGTTGGCTGCGCGCCGACGTCGGGTACGGCGCCTGGTACCCGGGTCGACCCGTACTGGTCACGCGCAACGACGCGCCGTTGGGGGTCTTCAACGGCGATGCCGGCGTTGCGATGGCCGACGGCGACCGCGTCGTCGTCGCGATCGACGGCGAGCAGGTCCGCGAGTTCTCGCCGTCGCGCCTGCCCGACGTCCAGACGGCGTACGCCATGACGATCCACCGCAGTCAGGGCAGTGAGTTCGCCCACGTCACGGTCCTGCTGCCCGACCGCGAGTCGCGGGTGATGACGCGTGAATTGCTCTACACGGCCATCACCCGCGCCGTGGACACCGTGACCGTCGTGGGTACCCCCGACGACATCCGCGCCGCCGTCGGCCGCCGGGTCGCGCGCTCCAGCGGGATCGCCGAACGCCTCGCGACGCCGGTCGGGAACCAGGGATCGACCCGATGATCAGGCCAGGGCGGCGATGATCGCCGAGGTCTCCACCGGCACCGAGAACATCGGGTAGTCGTACGCGATCGCGTTGTCGTGCTCCTCGACGCTGGTCGCCGCGGTGCCGTCGCTGAGGGTCAGGACGCGGTAGCCGTTCTCGTAGGCCGACCGCATCGTCGACTCGACGCAGCAGTTGGTGAGGAAGCCGCCGAGGATGACGGTCTGGATGCCCTTGCTGCGCAGGATGAAGTCCAGGTTCGTGCTCGCGAACGTGTCCAGGCCGCGCTTGCCCTCGATCACGATGTCGCCCTCGACGGGCGTCAGGTCGTCGACGATCGCGGCGCCCCACGTGCCCTTGACGAAGGCGTTGCCGTCAACGACGCCCTTGAGGATCCCGTAGGGGTGCCGGGTCAGCTCGCCGTAGCCGGGAGCGAAGGTGATCGGTGCGTGCATGACCGTGACGCCGGCGGCGCGAGCAGCCTCGACGAGTGCCACCGTCTTGGGCAGCATCTGGGTCTTGTCCATGACGGCGGAGACGGCCGGGTGCAACACGCCCCCGTCGGAGGTGAACTCGTTCTGGTACTCGATCAGCACGACGGCGGTGGTCGCGGGGTCGAGCTCGAGGATGTCGGTCATGGTGTCTCCAACGGTCGGGGGTTTGTGATCAGCGTCACCCATAGTCAACACCTTGTCTGACAAGCAGGCAAGTAAACGGGTAAGGTGACGCCATGTCGCTCGCCCCGGTCGCCCGCGCCCCCTTGAGCATCGCGGTGGCCGAGCGCCTCCGCGCCGCAATCCTCGACGGTACGTTCGGCGCCGACGAGGAACTGCCGACCGAGTCCGACCTGGCCACGACGTTCGGCGTCGGGCGCTCCACGGTCCGCGAGGCACTGCGCATCGTGCAGGCCCAGGGCCTGGTGAGCGGAGCCGACACCGTCTCGACCGCACGCCCCCGCGTCACCCACGACCGCACGGCCGGCACCGCGGCGATCGCCCTTGGCACCGCACTGCAGGTCGGCGCGATCCCGCTGTCCGACCTCGTCGCCCTGCGCGTCCTGCTGGAGGCGGAGTCACTGCGGCACGTCGACCGTGTGCCGGATGCGGTCCGTGGCCTGCTGGCCGCCATGGCCACCGCGGCCGACGCCGGGGACATCGAGGCGTTCCACCTGCTCGACGTCGAGTTCCACGTCGGGCTGGCCCATGCCAGCGGCAACCGGGCGTTCGGCTTCGTCGTCGGGGTGCTGCGTGAGTCCATCGCCTCGTTCCTGCGCCGCGCCCTCGCCGCGCTGGACGATCCGCGGCCGACGCTGCGCCGCCTTCACGACGAGCACGCCGCGATCGTCGGCGCGATCGACTCCGGCGACCACGACCGCGCCGCCGCACTCGTCGTCGACCACATTCACGGCTTCTACGCGCCGGACCGCGCATGACCGACTGGATCCACGACCTGACCTCGGCGCTGCCCGGTCGCGTCGTCACCGACCCCGACGCCACGGCCGCCTTCCGCCACGACCACTGCCTGTTCGCCCCGGCGGGCGTGCCCGGCGCGGTGGTCCGGGCCCGCGACGTCGCCGACGTCGTGACGACGCTGCAGATCGCGCACCGCCACGCGGTCCCGGTCGTCCCGCGCGGAGCCGGCACCGGTCTGGCCGGGGCGGCCAACGCGATCGACGGGGGCATCGTCCTGTCGCTCGCATCGATGGACGCGATCGTCGACCTCGACCCGGCCGCCCGAATCGCCCGGGTCCAGCCCGGCGTGCTCAACGGCGACCTCGACCGCGCCGCGCGCGCTCACGGGCTGAGGTACGCGCCCGATCCCGGCAGCCGGCAGATCAGCACGATCGGCGGCAACGTCGCCACGAACGCGGGCGGGATGTGCTGCG
Source organism: uncultured Aeromicrobium sp. (assembly GCA_964464335.1). Classification (GTDB taxonomy): domain Bacteria; phylum Actinomycetota; class Actinomycetes; order Propionibacteriales; family Nocardioidaceae; genus Aeromicrobium. The sequence goes on along the minus strand of CAYXFT010000126.1, from coordinate 1,148 downwards.
CGAAGTACGGCGTGACGGCCGACCACGTGGCCGCGCTGACCGCCGTCCTGGCCGACGGCACGATCGTGCGCACGGGCCGGACCACGCGCAAGGACGTGGCGGGGCTCGACCTCACCCGGCTGCTGGTCGGGTCCGAGGGCACGCTGGCCGTGGTCGTCGAGGTCACGGTGCGGCTGCAGCCCGATCCCGGCCCACCCGCGACGGTCGTGGCGTCGTTCGCCACGACCGGGCGGGCGATCGAGGCCGTGATCGCGCTGACCTCGTCCACCGTGCCCGCCGCCGTCGAACTGATGGACGCCACGACCATCGCCGCGGTCGAGAAGCACGCCCGGATGGGGCTGGACGCCAGTGCCGGCGCGCTGCTGCTGGCCCAGTTCGACGGACCGTCGGCGGCGACGGACTCGGCGATCTGCACGTCGGTCTTCAGCGCCACCGGTGCCGCCGAGGTGTTCGCCACCTCCGATCCCGACGAGGGCGAGGCGTTCATGGCCGCCCGAGCACTGGCCTATCCCGCGCTCGAGGCACTCGGGACGGTCCTGCTCGACGACGTGGCCGTGCCCGTCCCGGACCTGCCGGCGCTGCTGGACGCCATCGAGGACGCCGCCGTGCGACACGGCGTCACGATCGGCACCTTCGGTCACGCGGCGGACGGCAACCTGCACCCGACGATCGTCTTCGATGCCTCGGACGAGGCGGCCCGCGCCGCAGCGCGGGCCGCCTTCGAGGACATCATCTCCGCCGGGGTGGACCTGGGCGGCACCATCACCGGGGAGCACGGCGTCGGCCTGCTCAAGCGCGAGCACCTGTCCCGTCAGCTCGGACCGGCCGAACTCGCGCTCATGGCCCGGGTGAAGTCGGCGTTCGACCCGCTCGGGATCCTCAACCCCGGCCGCGGGCTCTGAGCGCCGGTCGGCCCATCGCTCCGCGCCGGTCGACTCAGCGCTCCGCACCGGTGAGCGCGTCGGCGGCGTCGAGCGCCTGCTCGCCGAGCGTCCCGTCCTCGCGCGTGGATTCGATCGCGTTGCTCAGCGCCTTCTCGCGGACGAAGCACAACGTCACGACCGCCGCGACCGCCAACGGCACGAGCCACAGGAAGATGGGCATCAGCGCCTCGTTGTAGGCCGTGATCACGATGTCGTGGATCGGGC
>CAYXFT010000125.1:0-8213 GCA_964464335.1 uncultured Aeromicrobium sp. | reverse complement strand
CCGGCCTCCATCGCCTTGATCGCGACCGGCGTCAGCGCGGCCCCGTCGAAGGGCAGCAGCACGATCGCGTCGACCTTGTCGTTGATGAAGGTCTCGACCTGGCTGATCTGCAGGTTCACGTCGTTGGTGCCTTCGGCGACGCGCAGGTCGACGTCGTCGAGCCCGTCTGCCGTCTTCTTGGCCGAGTCCGTGATCGACGCCATCCAGCCGTGGTCGGCCGCCGGCGCCGAGAAGCCGATGACGACCTTGTCGCCGGACTCGTCGTTCGAGCCGGCCGCCGCGTTGTTCGTGTCGTCGCTCGAGTCGTCATCGGAGTCGTTGCCGGTGCAGGCCGCGAGCCCGAAGGCCAGCGTTCCTGCCGCCAACAGTGCTCCCAGCCTCATGCGAGGGTGCTTCTTCATGGTTCCTCCTTGGGGGGTGGCGTCCGGATGAACCATCCGGACGTGGGGGAGTCGGGAGCACTGGCTCCGACCCGGTCCGGGTGTCGCTACGTCGTGTCGCTGCGCGACGCGAAGCGCTGCTGCAGCAGGACGGCGACGACGATGATCGCTCCCTTGAGCAGGGCCTGCTCGGAGATCGATCGGTTGTTGAGGGTGAAGACGTTGGTCAGCGTCGAGAAGATCAGGACGCCGAAGACCGTGCCGACGATTGTTCCGCGGCCTCCTGACAGCAGGGTCCCGCCGATCACCACGGCGGCGATCGCGTCGAGCTCGTAGAGCGTGCCGTGGGTCGAGCTGCCGGTGGAGGTGCGCGCGACGAGCATGAGGGCCGCGATCCCGCAGCACAGACCGGAGAGCACGTAGAGCATGACGGTCTGGCGGTTGACGTTCACACCGGCGAGACGGGCCGCCTCCGGGTTGCCGCCGACGGCGACCGTGCGCCGGCCGAACGTGGTCCGGTTGAGCAGGATCCACCCGATGACGGCCACGATCGCGAAGATGACGATCAGCATGTCGACGCCGAGGATCTCCCGGCCGAAGAACTCCTTGAACCCGGGGACGTCGGCGATCTGGGTCTTGCGTTGGGAGATGATCTCGGCGAGACCCCGGGCGCTGGCCAGCATCGCCAGGGTCGCGATGAACGGTACGACCTTGCCGTAGGCGATCAGCAGGCCGTTGACCAGCCCGCAGCCCGCCCCGACGAGCAACGCCGTCAGCACCATGAGGCTCCAGTGGTAGTCGCGCGCGGCCTGCTGGCTGGCCAGGGTCGTGCACCACACCGACGACAGGGCGAGGATCGCCCCGACCGACAGATCGATGCCGCCGGCGGTGATCACGAAGGTCATGCCGATGCTGACGACGCCGATCGTGGCGGCCAGGCGCAGGATCGTCACGACGTTGTCGATGCTGGCGAACCGCTCACCGGCGGTGATGGCGCCCACGGCGCACAGCAGCAGCAGGCCGATGACGAGGCCGAGGTTGCGGCCGACACTCGATCGCAGCACGTCGATCGGGCGGGTCGGTACCGCCGTGGCTCCGATGCTCTGGTCGCTCATGCGGCGCTTCCTTCCATGACGAGGTCGAGCACGGTCGACTCGTCGAGTTCCGTGGCGGGTGCGGTGTGGACGACCTGGCCCTCGCGGATCACGAGCACCTGGTCGGCGAGTCCGAGGACCTCCTCGATCTCGCTGGAGACGACGACGATTGCGACGCCGGCGTCGGCCAGGGCGCGGATGAGCCGGTAGATCTCGGTGCGAGCGCCGACGTCGACACCGCGGGTCGGCTCGTCGAGCAGGAGCACCTTGCACTCGCGCAGGAGCCACCGGGCCAGGACGACCTTCTGCTGGTTGCCGCCGGAGAGATTGCGCGCGGCGCGGCCGACACCGGCCGGCCGCACGTCGAGTTGCTCGACGACCTCGGAGGCCCTTCGTCGTTCCCGGGCGCGGTCGAGGAATCCGGCTCGGGAGAACTCGGCGAGCGACGAGATCGTGATGTTGCGATACACCGGCTCGTCGAGCAGCAGGCCCTGACTCTTGCGCTCCTCGGGGCACAGCCCCATCCCGGCCTTGACCGCGGTGGTCACCGAGCCGCGTCGCAGGGCCCTGCCCGCCAGCCGGACCTCGCCCTCCGTCGCCCGGCGCGCGCCGTAGATCGCCTCGAGGATCTCCGAGCGGCCCGAGCCGACGAGTCCGGCCAGTCCGACGATCTCGCCCGCGCGCACCCGCAGGTCGACACCCGAGAACACGCCGGTCTGGCCGAGATCGCGGACCTCGAGAACCGGTTCGCCGCGCGGCGGCTCCTGCGGCCGCGGCGGGAACGCGTACTCGATCGAGCGGCCGGTCATGAGCCGGATCAACTCGCTGGTCGGTGTGTCGGCCGCCTGCAGGCCGCTCGCGACCGTGCTGCCGTCCTTGAGGACCGTGATGCGGTCGCCGATCTGCCGGATCTCCTCGAGTCGGTGGGAGATGTAGACGATCGCGACGCCGTCGGCGCTCAGGGCGCGGATGACGCGGAAGAGGTTCGCCACCTCCTCCTGGTCCAGTACCGCCGAGGGCTCGTCGAGGATGAGCAGCCGGATGTCGTGCGAGAGGGCGCGAGCCATCGAGACCATCTGCTGGTTCGCCGGGGACAGCGTGCCGACGGTGCGGGTCGGCGAGATCTCGGCGTGGCCGAGCCGGGCGAGCAGGTCACGGGTCCGGGCATTCGCCCCATGGCGGCGCAGGAACCCGCCGCGGGACAACTCGTGGCCGAGGAAGACGTTCTCGGCGACCGAGAGGTGCGGGACGAAGTCCAATTCCTGGTAGATCGTCGCGATCCCGGCGGACAGGGACGACTGGGGCGAGGGGAAGGAGATCTCCTCGTCGGACCACGTGATCGTGCCCGCGTCCGGCTGGTACGCCCCCGACATGACCTTGATGAGGGTGGACTTCCCGGCGCCGTTCTGGCCGAGCAGGCAGTGCACCTCGCCCGGGCGCACCTCGAGGTCCACCCCGTCGAGCGCGACGACGCCGGGAAACTCCTTGCGGATCCCGTGCATCTGCAGGATCGGGCGGTCCGTCGTGTCGTCCACGAAAGAAATGTGACACAGGTCACGCACTTATGTCGATAGTTCGGTAAAAGTTGTTAGATGGACGTACCTAAGTGGGAATGGTTCAATCAGGGTCGTGAAGACGAGCGACGTGTTCGCCCTCCTGCAGCGGGAGGGTCGGCCGATGACACGGGCCCAACTTGCCGAGACGACGGGGCTGGCCCGGTCCACCGTGGCAGCGCGGATCGACGTGCTGATGAGGCTCGGCCTCGTCGTTCCCCATGGTGACGCCACCTCGACGGGCGGTCGGCCGCCATCGTTGCTGGCGCTCAATCCGGCGGCCCGTGTGGTCGCCGCGGCAGACATCGGGGCGACCCACGTGCGGGTCGCGATCGCGGATCTCTCCGGCGAGTTGCTCGCCGAGCGCCGCACCGACCTCGACATCGCCGAAGGGCCGGAGGTGGTGCTCGACTGGGTGACCGGCACGACGGGTCACCTGCTGGTCGAGGCGGGCCGGCCGGTGGCCGAACTGGCGGCGATCGGGATCGGTCTGCCGGGCCCGGTCGAGCACTCCAGCGGTCGTGCGATCAACCCGCCGATCATGCCCGGCTGGGACCGGTTCGACGTCCCGGCCCACGTACGTCGGACCTACGACGTACCGGTTCTGGTCGACAACGACGTCAACATCATGGCCCTCGGCGAGCAGCACGCGAAGTTCCCCGAGGTCGAGGACCTGGTCCTGATCAAGGTCGCGACGGGCATCGGTGCCGGCACGATCGCCGGCGGCGCACTCCAGCGCGGTGCCCAGGGCACCGCCGGCGACGTGGGCCACATCCGTGTCGGTCGTCCCAGCGAGACGGTGTGCCGGTGCGGGAACGTCGGCTGCCTCGAGGCGGTCGCCGCAGGCCCCGCGATCGCACGCGACCTGCGCGAACGCGGGATCGAGGTGCACGACGCCATCGACGTCGTGGACCGGGTCCGCGCCGGCGACGTCGCCGCGATCCAGGCCGTCCGCCAGGCCGGGCGGGACATCGGCGACGTGCTGGCGATGATCGTCAACTTCATCAACCCGTCCGTCGTCGTGGTGGGCGGCGCGCTGGCTGCGGCGGGGGAGCACCTGCTCGCGGGCATCCGCGAGGAGGTCTACCGCAGGTCGCTGCCGCTGGCGACCGAGCACCTGCGGATCGTGCCCTCCAGCACCGGCGAGAGGTCGGCGGTCATCGGGGCCGCCGCCATGGCGATCTCGCACGTGCTCTCGCCGGACTCGATCGAGGCGGCCAGCCGTGCGGTGACGGCCGCCAGTTGACGGACCCCGGGGCTGCGAGGATCGAGCGATGGCGACCGTGTTCCGCAACGCCCGGGTCTTCGACGGCCACCGGTACCTCGGCCCGGTCGGCGACGTGGTCGTCGACGGCGGCCGGATCGTCGCGGTCGGCGGGCCCGCACCTGCCTCGGCCGCCGTGGTCGACGTCGACGGCGGGTTGCTGTCGCCGGGATTCGTCGACGCCCACGTGCACGCGGTGCAGGGCGGACTGGAGCGTATCCGCTGCGACCTCACGGCGAGCGCCGTCGACCAGCGGGCCTATCTCGACGTGATCGGTGCCTACGCGACCGCCCATCCCGACCGGGAGTGGATCCTCGGCGGCGGGTGGGCGATGTCGGCCTTCCCCGGCGGGACCCCCACCGCAGCGGCACTCGACTCCGTGGTGCCGGACCGGCCGGTGTTCCTGCCCAATCGTGACCACCACGGCGCGTGGGTGAACTCGCGAGCGCTCGCGTTGGCCGGGATCGACCGGTCGACTCCCGATCCCGTCGACGGACGCATCGAGCGCGACGCCGACGGTGCACCGGCCGGCACGCTGCACGAGGGTGCCATGACGCTCGTCGCCCGGTTGCTGCCGTCGACCGCGGAGGCCGAGCTGCGCGCGGGTCTGCTCGCCGGACAGGCATATCTGCACTCGCTCGGAGTGACGTCGTGGCAGGACGCGATCGTCGGCTCCTACTCGGCGCTGGAGGACAACGGACCGACCTATGCGCGGGCCGCCGCAGCGGGGGAGTTGCGCTCCCACGTGGTGGGCGCACTGTGGTGGGACCGCGAGCGGGGCGCCGAGCAGATCGCGGACCTGCTCGCCCGGCGCGAGACGTTGTCCGTCGGCCGGTTCGCGGCCACGAGCGTCAAGGTCATGCAGGACGGGGTGGCCGAGAACGGCACCGCGGGCCTGATCGAGCCCTACCTCGACCGGTGCGGTCACGCGACGGCCAACCGCGGCCTGTCGTTCGTGCCCCCGCAGGCGCTGAAGCACCATGTGGCCGCGCTGGACTCCCTCGGCTTCCAGGTGCACGTGCACGGTCTGGGCGACCGTGGTGTGCGCGAGGCGCTCGACGCCTTCGAGGGCACCGACCCGGCCCGCCGCCACCACATCGCGCACCTGCAACTGGTGCACCCGGACGACGTGCCGCGGTTCGCCGAACTCGGCGTGGCTGCGAACCTGCAGGCGCTGTGGGCCTGCCACGGCGATCAGATGGACGAGTTGACGATTCCGTTCCTCGGCCCCGAGCGGGCGCAGCGGCAGTACCCGTTCGCCGATCTTGCGGCGACCGGTGCCCGCCTGGTCGCCGGCAGCGACTGGCCGGTCAGCACCCCCGATCCACTGCAGGCGATCCACGTGGCCGTGCACCGGACGGCCTTCGATGATGCGGGCCCAGCCGGCTCCGAGCCGTTCCTGCCCGAGCAGGCGCTGTCGATCACCGCTGCGTTCGCCGCCTACACGAGCGGCTCGGCGTGGGTGAACGGTCGCGACGACGCGGGGATCGTCGCGCCCGGGGCGGTTGCGGACCTGGTCGTGCTCGATCGCGACCCCTTCGAGGGTCCCGCGTCGATCGGCGCGGCGACGGTCGTGGGGACGTGGATCGACGGAGACCGCGTGGTGTGACGCGGATCTCCCATGCGAATGGTTGCGCACAATCAAGTTGTGCACAATAGTTGAAGGATGACCACGGCGCGATTGGACGACCAACTCTGCTTCGCCCTCTACTCGGCGTCGCGCACGGTGACCGCCGCGTACCGCGAGCCGCTCCAGCAGTGGGGCCTGACCTACCCGCGGTACCTCGTGCTGATGGCGCTGTGGGAGACGGACGGCCAGACGGTCGGCGACCTGGGCGCGCGTCTCAAGCTCGACAGCGGGACGTTGTCACCCCTGCTCAAGCGCCTGCAGTCGCGTGGCCTCGTCGAACGACGGCCGTCGACCCAGGACGAGCGCCGGGTCCACGTCCACCTCACCACGGCGGGGCAGGACCTGAGCCGCGAGACCGACGCGGTGGCGCGCTGCGTGCTGGACACGATCGACCTCGATGTCGAGGAGTTCGCCGTCCTGCGACGGCTCGCTCGTCGGGTCGCGGCCCTCGATCCCGTGCACTGACCCATCACTTTTGCATCACCTCACCAGGAGACACCCATGAGCAACGATCTCTACACCGCCGAAGCACTCGCCACCGGATCGGGCCGTGACGGCCACGTCGTCACCAGTGACGGCCGCCTCGACCTGCAGATGGCCATCCCGAAGGAGATGGGCGGTTCCGGCGACGGCGTCAACCCCGAACTGCTCTTCGCGTCGGGTTACGCCGCCTGCTTCCTCAGCGCCCTGGGCGCCGTCGCCCGCCGCGACAAGGCCGACGTCTCCGACGCCAGCGTCGGGGCCCGCGTCGGCATCGGTGCGAACGACCAGGGCGGCTTCGCGCTGTCGGTGACCCTCGAGGTCGTGATCCCGCACCTCGAGCACGACGACGCCGTGCGGCTGGCCGAGGCCGCCCATCAGGTCTGCCCCTACTCGAACGCCACCCGCGGCAACATCGACGTGCAGATCTCGGTCTCCGACGACTGATCCGGAGCGCTCGGCGGTACTCTCGCGCTTGCGCCCGTGGCGACACGGTGCAGCATGGACACCATGGAGAATCTGGTGTTCGTCGGTGGGGGACTGGCAGCGGCGAAGGCCGTCGAGCGTCTGCGGGACGAGGGATACGACGGCTCGATCACGGTCGTCGCCGGCGAGAACCACCTGCCGTACGAGCGACCTCCGTTGTCGAAGGACCTCCTGCTCGGCAAGGACAGCGACCCGACCGTGCTGCCCGCCGCATGGTGGGACGAGCACGACGTCCGGCTGCGCACGGGGGTCACGGCGACGAGCCTCGACCGTGAGGCCGGCCGGATCGGCCTCGACACGGGGGAGTGGCTCGACTTCGACCTGCTCGTGCTGGCCACCGGCGCCGAGCCGCGCGTGCCCGACCTGCCCGGCGCGGACTCGGCGCTCTACCTGCGGACGATCGAGGACTCCGCGCAGGTGCTCGCGGCGCTCGAGCCCGGCCAGCGACTCGTGGTGGTCGGCGGCGGCTGGATCGGCCTCGAGGTCGCCGCGGCGGCACGCTCCCGCGACGCCGAGGTGACGGTCCTGGAGATGGCCGACCTGCCGCTGCAGAACGTGCTCGGCGCGACTCTCGCGCGATACCTGGCCGACCTGCACCTGTCGCACGGTGTCGACCTGCGCACGGGGGTCACGGTCGAGGAGGTGCTCGTCGAGGACGGCCGCCCCGTCGGGGTGCGTACCGCCGACGAGACCATCCCCGCCGACCACGTCCTCATGTCGATCGGCGCGGTGCCCGCCGCATCGCTCGCCGCCGAGGCCGGCCTGGCGGTCGACGGCGGGATCGTCGTCGACGAGCGGTTCCAGACCGAGGACGCGCGCATCCTCGCGATCGGCGATGTCGCGAACGCGTGGAACACGGCCGTGCAGGCGCGACTGCGTGTCGAGCACTGGGACAACGCCATCAAGCAGGGCCGGGCCGTCGCCGACGTGCTGCTCGGCCGCGCCGGCGCCTACGACTGGCAGCCGTACTTCTTCACGGATCAGTTCGAGTTCTCGATGGAGTACGTCGGCCATGCGGCGCCGGGCGACCGGGTCGAGATCCGCGGCGATCTCGCCTCGCACGAGTTCATCGCCTACTGGATCGACGACGGTGGGCAGCTCACGGCGGGCATGAACGTCGGGATCTGGGACGTCAACGACACGTTGCGGTCGATGGTCGGCACCCACGTCGATCCCGAGGAACTCACCGACCTGCGCTAGGTGCGACCACGTCCTACTGTGATGGGCCCGACACTCAATTGCAGTGGTGCAAGAAGTGCATGACTGCATAGAATGCAGTTGTGCACACCGAAGTCGTCAGTCCGCTCGTCGCCGAGCGTCAGCGCA
>CAYXFT010000124.1:0-8233 GCA_964464335.1 uncultured Aeromicrobium sp. | reverse complement strand
CGAGATTCAGCGCGAGGCCGAGCGTGCCGTCCTCGAACTCGAGCAGTTCGTTGGCCATGGCCGAGGGAAGTCCCTCGACCTGCGCGATGCCGTCGGCCGCGGCGGCGACGACGCCGACCTCTTCGGCCTCGCCCTGCGTCGGCTTGTAGTCCGACACGAACTTCTGCAACGCGTCGCGGATCTCCTCCGGACGAATCGAGAGTTCAGTCATGCTGTGTTCCTGCCTTCTGGTGGGAGAACGGGATCAGCCTGCGATGCGCCGTCGGGCGGCTTCGAGGCGGGTGGACATGGTGGCGTCGACGACCTCGTCGCCCACGCTGACGGCGATGCCGCCGATGACGGTCGGGTCGAGCACGGTGTTCAGTTGGACCTGCCGGCCGTAACGATGCGACAGCGCCGCGGTGAGGCGGTCGCGCTCGGCATCGTCGAGTTCGTAGGCGACCCGGGCGATGGCGACGAGCCGGTCCTCGCGCGCGGCGATCTGGCGCGCGAACGCGTCGAGCACCCGCTCGAACGAACCGGTGCGGCCGACGGCTGCCTGGTCGAGCACGGCGAGTGTGGCCTCGGAGACCTTGCCGTTGAAGACGTCCTTCAACAGCGTGGCCTTGGCCTCGGCGCGGATGCCGCGGTCGGCGACGACCGACCGCAGTTCGGCGTTGCCGTGGACGATCCGGCCGGCCTCGAACACCTCGTTCTCGAGTTGCTCGCCGAGTCCGGCCTGGTCGGCGGCGCGCGTGTGAGCGGCGACGCCGGCGATCTCCAAACCATCGGTCAAATCGCGACCAGCACCCCAACGACCGCCCGCGGCGGCGTCGAGGACCGATCGGGTCGCGTCGCTGACCTTGTCGCCGAAGATGCCGGCGACGAGCTGACGCTTGCCCTCGGCATCGACGGACGGGTCGGTCAGCACCCGACGGACCGCGACGGCGCTGTCGAGCGCCGCGACGACGCCGAACAGCTCGGCGCCGACCTGGGCCGCCGACGAGCCCGGGACCGCGGTGACCGCGGCCAGGACCTCATCGAGCGACTTCGCCGAAGAACCACGCATCAGTTGGCCGACCCCTCGAGCTCGTCGATGAACCGCTGGACCGTGCGACGCTGCGCATCGGTGTCGGCGAGGGACTCACCGACGATGCGACCTGCGAGCTCGGTGGCCATGCCGCCCACCTCGGTCTTGAGCTGCGCGACCGCCTGCTGGCGCTCGGCAGCGACCTGGGCCTGGGCCGCAGAGACGATGCGCTCGGACTCGGCCTGGGCCTGCTCGCGCATCTCGGCGACGATGTGTGCACCCTGCTCGCGAGCTTCCTCGCGAATGGCTGCCGCCTCGTGGCGGGCATCAGCCAACTGCTTGGTGTACTGCTCGAGCGCAGCGTGAGCTTCCTTCTGGGCCGACTGCGCCTCCTCGATACCGCCCTCGATGGCGGCCACGCGATCGGCGTACGCCTTCTCGAAGTTCGGAACGATGAACTTCCGGACGAGGAAGAAGAGGATCGCGAAGACGACCAGCGAGAGGATGATCTCGGCCGGGACCGGGATCAGGGGATTGTGCTCGTCCCCCTCGGAGGCCGCGACGAGAATCGTGGAGAACATCAGTCAGTCCTCGCAGATCAGTTGAGGACGAAGGCGAGCGCGATGCCGATGATGGCCAGCGCCTCGGCAAGCGCGAAGCCGAGGATCGCGATCGACTGCAGGCGGCTCTGCGCCTCGGGCTGACGGGCGACGCCGTTGATGTAGGCGGCGAAGATCAGACCAATGCCGATGCCCGGGCCGATGGCGGCCAGGCCGTAGCCGATCATGTTCATGGAGCCGGAGATTTCCACGGCTTTTCCTTTCGGTTGGCGACGCCTTCGCGCCGTCGGTTTTCGAAAATCAGGACGTATGGAGTTGTGTCCGACGAACTCAGTGCTCGTCGGCGAGCGCGCCACCGATGTACATGGCGGTCAGCAGGGTGAAGACGTAGGCCTGCAGGAACAGCACCAACACCTCGAGGAAGCTCACGAGGATGCCGAGGATGAACGACAGGACGCCGATCGGGGCGAACCACGGGTTGCCGGAGTCGAGGATCAGGTAGGCCGCGCCCGTCGAGAACAAGATGAGCAGCAGGTGGCCGGCGAACATGTTCGCGAAGAGTCGCAGTGCCAGCGTGAACGGGCGCACGATGACGGTGGACAGGAACTCGAGCGGCGCGATCAGGCCGAGGATCGGGCCGGAGACGCCACCGGGGACCGACACGTGCTTGATGTAGCCGCCGAAGCCGTGGCGGGCGATCCCGACGCCGTTGTAGACGATCCACACCAGCAACGCCAGCGGGACGACGAAGCCGATCCGGGAGAAGGACGGGAACTGCAGCAACGGGATCAGCGCGTAGTAGTTGTTCACCAGGATGAACGTGAACAGGCTGAACAGCAGCGGCACGAACTTCAGGAAGTCGTGCGAGCCGATCGAGTCACGGGCGATGCCGTCGCGGACGAATCCGTAGACGTACTCGCCGGCGAACTGGAGCTTGCCCGGGACGACGGCGCGATCCTTGGAGGCGGCCCAGAAGAAGGCGAAGATCAGCGGGACCGAGAGCGTCAGCAGCAGCATCGGCTTGGTGACACCGAGTTCACCGAGGTGGAACACCGGCGGGAGCTCGAAGCTCTCCGGTCCCGGGGCGGTGAAGCCCTCTCCCGAGTCGGAACCCAGGACGGCGGTCAGCACGGCGGACAATCGATCACCCTTCTGTGGCGTCGGTTCCGGCCGGTTCCGACGTCGGTCGTCTCAGTACGCGTGGCTTCGGGCACTCGGCTCGTAGTTCACGGTGGGCCATGGTGACGACCCACCGATGATGCCGGGCGGGGTGTCGCTCATCGCCCCGCAAAACTATCAGGGTCGCCTTGGTCGTCTGCAGGCAGGTCGTACGTCGGCGTCCTTTCCCGCGTGGTGTCGACGATCTTGGCCACGAGCCACGCGAAGGTGGTGGCGATCACGGTCACCGAGACCGACTCCGCGTCGATCGGACCGTCCTGCCCGGAGGCTCGGCTGAGCACGACGAACAGCGCCACGAGCGCCACGACCTTGGTCAGGAAGAACACCATCGCGAACATCAGGGACAGGCCCGGGCTGGTCTTCGCCACGGGCCCCAGGACGGCCGGCGTGGAGGTGAAGAAGGCCAGGACGACGACGCCGCCGATCACGGCTCCCCAGAAGCCGGGGGCGCCGACCACGAAGGCCGCGACGATCGCACAGATCGCGCTCGTGCCGATCCCGACGATCGGCGCGAGGCGACGGCGCCTCATGCCCTCCACACCCTCGCCTCGAACTTGGGCAGCAGGAAGATCGCGGCGGCGACCAGTGCCGTCAGCAGCGCGATCGCGACGAACAACTGCCAACCGCTGAACAGTCCGATCGCGACCACGCCGAACGCGACGAGCGCGGCGCACGCGTACATCAGCAGGACGGCACGGCGGTGCGAGTGCCCGATCTCCAGGAGCCGGTGGTGGATGTGCATCTTGTCCGGGCTGAACGGCGAGCGCCCGGCGCGCGTACGACGCAGGACCGCGAGTCCCATGTCCAAGAACGGCACGCTCAGCACGGCGAAGGGCAGGATGAGCGGCAGGATCGCGGCGGGCAGCAGGCTGGAGTCGGCACCGCCGATGCCCTCCGAGAGGCTCGTGGCCGGGAACTGGCCGGTCAGGCTGATGGACGAGCAGGCGAGCACGAAGCCCAGCAACATCGAGCCGGAGTCCCCGATGAACATCCGGGCCGGGAAGAAGTTCTGCGGCAGGATCCCCAGGCACGCGCCGGCGAGGCTGATCGTCAGGATCGCCGCGGCGACGGCGCGAGTCTCACCGTTCTCGACCGCCAGCACGAACGCGTAGATGAAGAAGGCGATGGATCCGATCGCCGCCATCCCCGCGGCGAGACCGTCCAGACCGTCCACGAAGTTCATCGCGTTCGCCGTCGCCACGATCAGGAAGACCGTGAGGATCATCGCCTGGGCCTGGTCGAGGCCGAGATAGGTGTTGGGCAGCGGCAGGTAGACGAAGTGCAGGCCCATCGCGACCGCGATGACGCCGGCCAGGACCTGGCCGGCGAACTTGCTCAACGCATCGAGCTCGAACCAGTCGTCGATCACGCCGACGAGACAGATCACCGTGCCCCCGACGAGGACGGCACGGACGTCGGAGTACAACGACGCGTCGCCGCCCGACAGGAACGGCAGGTGGGTCGCGGTGAGGTAGGCCGCGAACATCCCGCCGAGGATCGCCGGGCCGCCGAAGTACGGGGTCGGGATGGCGTGCACGTCCCGATCGCGGACCTTCGCCACGGCGCCGAGCAACTGGGCGCTCTGCCGGGCGATGGAGGACAGCAGGTACGCCACTCCCAGCGCGACCCCGAAGACGACGAGGTACTCACGCACCCGCGCCACCTCCGGCGGGCTCGATCGTGTTGTTGAAACGGTGCAGGGTGGCCAGGTCGACGCCGCCGTCGCGCAGGATGCGGGGCACGGCGCCGGTGACGTCGAGGATGGTGGACGTCGTGGATCCGCCGGTCGGGCCACCGTCGAGATAGACCGCGACGCTGTCGCCGAGCATCTGCTCGGCCTCCTCGATCGTGGTGGCCGCGGGCTGTCCGCTGCGGTTCGCGCTGCTGACGGCGGTCGGGCCGGCCTTGCGCAGCACCGCGCGGGCGCGGTCGTCGTCGGGAACGCGCACCGCGACCGTCCCGTGCGTCTCGCCCAGGTCCCACGTCAGCGACGGCTGGGACCGGAAGACGACCGTCAACGGCCCGGGCCAGAGTTCCTCCAGCGCCGACTGCAACCACGCCGGCGGTCGCTCGGCGACGAGGGCATCGAGGGTCACCGCCTCGGCGATCAGCACCGGTGGTGGCATCTCGCGACCGCGGCCCTTGGCGGCGAGCAGTCGGGCGACCGCGGTGGGGTCGAAGGCGTCGGCGGCGATGCCGTAGACGGTGTCGGTCGGCAACACGACCAGGTCTCCGTCGCGCAGGGCGCCGGTGGCGGCGTCGACGCCGTCGTCGAGCGCGGCGGCGCAGTCGAACCTCATGGCCCCAAGGTTAGGGGGCGTCCCGGCGGGCCGGGCGGTGCCGGGGTCGCGCAGGCGAGGAATTACGATCATCACGATGCTTTTCGACCCGCGGCCGGCGCCCGCCTCGTTCACCTCCGAGGCCCCGTGAGCCCCACCACCGCGGCCGTCGTGCTGGCCCTCGGCGCCGCGTTGGGTTTCGCGTTCTCGACCTCGTTCCAGCATCTGGCCGCTGGGCGCGTCCAACTGACCGTCACGCACCCGATCCTGGTGCTGTTGCAACTGCTCAAGAATCCCGTGTGGCTCGGCGGGAGCGTCATCGGGCTGACGTCGTGGTTGCTGCACGCGTTCGCCCTCAACCTCGGCACGCTGTCGCTCGTGCAGCCGATCATCCTGCTGGGGGTCGTGCTCGCCGTCGTGGTGCGCTCCGCGATCGACCGCAAGCCCCCGAGCCGTCACGAACTCGGAGGTGTCCTCGTCACGATCCTGTCGCTCATCGCCGTCGTCTCGGTCGCCGACACCGAGAGCCAGGACGTGATGCCGCCGACCGGCCAGGTGCTGCTGGTCGTGGGAGTCGGTGTCGTGGTCGCGCTCGTCGTGACGCGCTTCGCCAACGAGTTGCCGCGCCGCGGCGTCGCCGCCTTCGTCCTCGGGATGACCGCCGGCATGCTGTTCGGCATCACCGCGTGCCTCATGAAGATCGCCGGCAACGCCGTCTCCGACGACGGCCCCGGCGCCCTCGCGACCTGGTCGCCGTGGGTGCTGCTGGGGTGTGCGTTCTTCGCGATGTCCCTCAACCAGCGCGCCTATCAGTTGTCGCGGCTCTCCCACTCGATGCCGGTCCTCAACGTCACGTCGGTGCTGTTGTCGATCCTGCTCGGCGCCGCACTGTTCGAGGAGACGCTTCCGACGACACCGATGGCCCTCGCGGTCCAGACGATCGGCCTCATCGGCATCGCCTGGGGCCTGTTCCGCATCGCCGACGGTCCCGCCCGCGTCCGCGCCGCCCGCTGAGGCTCCGCGGCAGGGCACCGCGAGTGGCGCAAAACTCACGCCACTCGCGTCCACTGGCGTACGTTCTGCGCCGCTCGCGAACGGTTTCGCGCCACTCGCGGGAGGCTGGGGACAACGGCTCGACGATCGTGCTCGCCGCCCGACACCCTGAGGCGATGGATCTGATCCCCCACCGCGAGTCCGAGAAGTTCGGCCTGACCCTGCGTCAGGTGCGTGGCAGATCGTTTGCTCACCCGGTCGCCGGGGTCGCCGTGTCACCCACCGAGACCGACGACCTGGCCACGAGGACCCGGGCCGCGCTCGAGGTCATGCCACCCGGAACGGTCGCGACGCATCTGACCGCCGCCGCCCTGCGCGAGTGGTGGCTCCCGCCTCTCGACGAGGTTCCCGTGATCGTGTGCACCGACTCCGACGCACCTCACCACGACCGCAGAGGCGTCTACGTCCGTCGTTGCGCCCTCCCCGAACGGCACCGCACCCACTTCGACGGCATCGCCATCGCGTCCGCCGAATGGACGATCATCGAACTCGCCGAGACCTTGGCCTTCATCGATCTCGTCGTGGCGATCGATTCGGCGCTGCGGCACGAACACACGACTGTCGACCTGATCCGCGCGGCACTGGTCCCGGGGCGGCGCGGCGTCCGGAACCTGCGCAAGGCGTTGATGGTGTGCGATGGCCGCAGCGAATCGGCCGGTGAGTCGGCGCTGCGACTCGTCCACACGCTCAGCGGCATTCCCGTCGACGTCCAGCCTGAGATCTGCGACGAGCGCGGTGTGGTGATCGCCCGCCTCGATCTTCGAGTCCGCGGCACGAACTACGCCCCGGAGTACGACGGCGCAGGCCATCGAGACGCGCCGACGCACCGCAAGGACCTGCGACGAGACCGACTTCTCCCCACGGTGAATGTGCGTCGGGCAGGCTTCACGATGTTCGAGATTCGCACGCAGGCCGACCAGATCGTGCGGGAGGCCGCTCGGGCGTTGGGCAGGCCGGTCGCCTTCACCGCATCCGATGTCCGCCCGTTGATCAATCAGTCGAGCATCACCCACGCCGGGATGGAATTGCTCGCGACCCGGCTTCAACGGTTCCGCAGGCCGGAGCCTCCTCGCCGATCCTGACTCGAGTGGCGCAACACGGACGTCGAGTGGCGCAGAACCCACGCCACTGGGCGCGAGTGGCGTGCCTTGTGCGCCACTCGCGGTCCCACGAGGGCGGTCAGGGCGGCGGGCGGTGACGAAGCGGGGGCGGTCGGCGAGGTCGGCGTGGTCGCGGACGTCCAGCCACCGGTCGGCGAACACCGCGGGGGCGGACTCGCCCTGGGCGTCGGCGTGCTCGGCGCCCACGACTCCCCCGGGCACCAGCAGACGCCACGCCACCGCCTCCAGCACCCGCATCGCGTCCAGTCCGTCCTGACCTGACCACAGCGCGAGCGACGGATCGTGGTCCCGGGCCTCGGGGGCGACGCTCTCCCACGCCTCGAGCGGGATGTACGGCGGATTGGCCACCACGACGTCGACCGTGCCGTCGAGGTCGGCGAACGCCTCGGCCATGTCGCCGCACCGCAGGTCGACGCCGGTCCCGTCGAGGTTGCGCAAGGCCCAGGCGAACGCGTTCTCGTCCAGTTCGACCGCGTGCACGCGTGACTCGGGCACCTCCTGCACGACCGACAGCGAGATCGCGCCCGACCCGGCGCACAACTCGACCACGACCGGATCCCGGCCGTCGCGCGCGAGAACCGCGCGCGACGCGTCGATCGCCCAGCCGGCGAGCACTTCGGTCTCAGGACGTGGGACGAACACGCCCGGGCCCACCTCGACGTCGACGTACCGGAACGCGGCGGTGCCGGTGATGTGCTGCAGGGGCACCCGCCGGGCACGTGCCGCGATCATCTCCAGGTAGGTGCGCCGCTGGACGTCGTCGAGTCGCACCGTGAGCGTGAGCAGCGCGCGCGGCGTGCCCGTGACGTGGCTGAGCAGCACCTCGGCGTCGTGGCGCGGCGAGGCCACCCCGCCGGCCTCGAGATCGGCCGTCGCCTGGTCGAGGACCTTGCGTGTGTTCATCGGTCCTCCAACGAGGCCAACCGATCGGCCAGGTCGGCCTCGACGAGGGAGCCGATGACGTCCGTCAGGGCCCCGTCCATCACCTGGTCGAGGTTGTAGGCCTTGTAGCCGGTGCGGTGGTCGGCGATG
>CAYXFT010000123.1:0-8235 GCA_964464335.1 uncultured Aeromicrobium sp. | reverse complement strand
TGGTGATCGGATCGAACATGGCCGACGCCCATCCCATCCTGTTCCTGCGCATGATGGAGCGCGTCAAGGCCGGGGCGCGGCTCGTGGTCGTCGACCCCCGGCGCACCGCGACGGCCGAGAAGGCCGACCTGTTCTGCCAGATCCGGCCGGGCGCCGACGTCGCGTTCCTCAACGGCCTGCTGCACCTGCTCGTCGAGACCGACGCCGTCGATCACGAGTTCATCGCCGAGCACACCCGCGGATGGGCGGACGTCGAGGCGCTCGTGGCCGACTACCCGCCCGCGAAGGTCGCCGAGATCACCGGCATCGCCGAGGGCGACCTGCGCCGGTTGGCCGCGTGGATCGCCGAGTCCGGGGACTGGATGACCTGCTGGACGATGGGCCTCAACCAGTCGACGCACGGCACGTGGAACACCACCGCGATCTGCAACCTGCACCTCGCGACCGGCGCCATCTGCCGCCCCGGGTCGGGACCGTTCTCGCTCACCGGTCAGCCGAACGCGATGGGTGGACGCGAGATGGGCTACATGGGGCCCGGACTGCCCGGTCAGCGGTCGGTGGTCTCGGCGGACGACCGCGAGTTCTGCGAGCGGACGTGGGGACTCGACGCGGGCACCATCCGCGATGAGGTCGGCGGCGGCACGATCGACCTCTTCGAGCAGTTGGCGGCCGGATCGGTGAAGGCCGCCTGGATCATCTGCACGAACCCCGTCCACTCGGTCGCCAACCGCAGCACCGTGCTGGCCGGGCTGGCCGCGGCCGACGTCGTCGTGGTCCAGGACGCGTACGCCGACTCCGAGACCTTGCGGCATGCCGACATCGCCCTGCCGGCCGCGCTCTGGACCGAGGCCGAGGGGGTCATGGTCAACTCCGAGCGCAACCTGACGTTCTGCCGGCCCGTCGGGCCGCCGCCGGGCGACGCCCGCCCGGACTGGCAGCTCATCGCCGACATCGCGACGCGGCTCGGCTTCGGTGATGCCTTCGCATTCGACAGCGCCGAGCAGGTCTTCGAGGAGATTCGCGGCTTCGCCAACCCGGCCACCGGGTACGACCTGCGCGGGGCCGACTACGCCCGGCTGCGGCGAGGCCCGTTGCAGTGGCCGTGCCCGCCGCACGGTGCGCGACGCAACCCGGTGCGTTACCTCAACGACGGGGTCAGCCAGCGTCGCACCGTGCGCGAGGACGGCTCGGTTCCCCGCCTCGCATTCCCCCTGCCCGACGGTCGGGCGGTGTTCCACGCACGCCCTCACCTGGCGCCGGCCGAACTGCCCGACGACGACTTCCCGTTCGTGCTGAACACGGGGCGGCTGCCCCACCAGTGGCACACGATGACCAAGACCGGCAAGGTCGCGCGACTGAACCGGCTCAACCCCGAGCCCTTCGTCGAGATCCACCCCGAGGACGCCGCGCGCGGCGGCCTCGGCGACGGGATGCGCGTGCGGATCGTCTCGCGCCGCGGCGAGGCGGTGCTGCCGGTCGTCGTCACCGACCGCGTCCTGCCGGGCACGTGCTTCGCGCCGATCCACTGGGCCGAACTGACAGGGGAGGGGCTCGCCGTCAACGCCGTCACGAACGATGCCGTCGACCCCGACTCGCTGCAGCCCGAGTTCAAGGTGTGTGCCGTCCGCCTCGAGCGCGCCCCGATCGCGCTGCCCGCGGACACACCGGCGCCCGAGGGCGTCGAGCCGACCTCGGACGAGGCGGCGTGGCTCGCCGGCTACCTGGCGGCGGTGACGCACGGACGGGTCACGCTGCCGTCGTCGGCCCCGGTCGCGCCGGCGGTCCGGGCCTGGTTCGACGAGGTGCTGGTCGCGCTGGCGCCGCCGGAGCCCACGACCTCGCAGGACGCGGTCCAGGTCCTGTGGGCCTCCCAGACCGGTCGCGTCGAGGACCACGCGCCGCGACTCGTGCAGGAACTCGCGGGACGGGGCGTGACGGCCGTGCACCGTTCCCTCGGCGAGTCCTCCGTCGACGCGCTGACCGGGACCGTCCTGTTCGTCACGAGCACGACGGGCGACGGGGATCCGCCCAGCGAGGCGACCGCATGGTGGCGTGAACTCACCTCGCCCTCGGCCCCGTCCCTCGCCGGCGTGCGCTACAGCGTGCTGGCGTTCGGCGACTCGGCCTACGACGACTTCTGCGGATTCGGTCGCCGCCTCGACGAACGTCTCGCCGAACTCGGTGCCGAACCGATCGCTCCGCGCATCGACTGCGAGCCCGAGTTCGACGCGCCGGCGGCCTCGTGGCTCGCGGCGGTCGGCACGGCGCTCGGCGGCAGCGCCACGCCGACGGTCGCCTCCACCCCGACGCCCCCTGCCGTCGAGACCCACGGCCGACACCGTCCGCTGCCGACGGGACTGACCCGCAACGACCTGCTGACCACGGAGTCCTCCTCCAAGGAGGTCCGGCGCTTCGGGTTCCACCTGCCCGACGGCACCTTGGACTACGAGCCCGGCGACGCGCTCGCGGTCGTGCCGCGCATGGATCCCGGGTACGTGGAGGCCTGGCTCGATCTCGCCGGCCTCGACGGCGACACCATCGTCGACGTCGACCAACAGCCCGTCCGGCTGTTCGAGGCGCTCGTGGAGAGCTACGACGTCGCGGCGATCACGCCCGCCACGGCGCGACTGGTCGCCGAGCGTCATCGCGGTTCCTACCTCGCCGGACTGCTCGACCAGGGCGACCGCCGACCGCTCGACGAGTGGGCCTGGGGCCGCCAACTGATCGACGTGCTGCGCGACTACCCGACCGTCGTGGGCGTCACGGACTGGCTGTCCGCGCTCAAACGACTGGCCCCGCGGCAGTACTCGATCTCGTCCAGCCCACGGGAGAACCCGCGCGAGGTGCAGTTGACGGTGTCCGTCGTGCGGCACCGCGTCCACGGGTTCAACCGCCACGGTGTGTGCTCCACGTACCTCGCGGATCGCGCCGGCGACGACGTGAAGATCTACGTCCAGCGCCAGCGCCACTTCCGGCCCCCGGGCGATCCCGACGCCCCGGCGATCATGGTCGGACCGGGCACCGGCATCGCCCCGTTCCGAGGGTTCCTGCAGGACCGGCGACTCCGCGGCCACCGTGGCCGGAACTGGCTGTTCTTCGGCGAGCGCAACGCCGCCAGCGACTTCTACTACCGCGACGAACTGCACCAGTTGCAGGCCGAGGGCGTGCTGACGCGCTGCGACACCGCCTTCTCACGCGACCAGGATCGTCGCGTCTACGTGCAGGACCGGATGCGCGAGCACGGTGCCGACCTGTGGCGGTGGCTGGACGACGGCGCCCACTTCTACGTCTGCGGTGATCGCTCGCGGATGGCCAAGGACGTCGAGGCGACCCTGCTCGACGTCGCCGCGGTACACGGCGGGCTCGCGCCCGACGCGGCCCGGGACTGGCTCGAGGGGCTCGCCGAGCAGGGCCGGTACGCCAAGGACGTGTACTGAGTCTGGTCTAGGGTTTGCGCATGACAGTCGCCGTCGTCACCGATTCGACCGCGTCGCTGGATCCCGACGACGCGGCTCGCGAGGGGATCACGGTGGTGCCCACGACGGTCATCGTCGGTGCCCGCGTCTACACCGAGGGCGTCGACGTCTCCTCACAGATGATTGCGGATGCGCTGGCCTCGTTCGTGCCCGTCAGCACGTCGCGGCCGTCGCCCGAGGTGTTCCAGTCGGTGTACGAGGCCTTGGCCGCGCAAGGTGCCGAGGCCATCGTCTCGGTGCACGTCAGTTCTCGGCTGTCCGGCACGGTCGATGCCGCACGACTGGCGGCGTCGCGCGTCGACGTCCCCGTGCACGTGGTCGACACCCTGCAGGCCGGACTCGCCACCGGCTTCTCCGCCGGACGCGCCGCCCGCGAGCGTGACGCCGGTGCCACCCCCGAGCAGATGGCGGCGGCGGCGCTGCACGTCGCCGAGTCCTCACGGGTGCTGCTCTACGTCGACACCCTCGAGTACCTGCGGCGTGGCGGGCGGATCGGCCGGGCCGCCGCCCTCATCGGCGCGGCGCTCTCGGTCAAGCCGATCCTGACCTTCGAGGACGGCCTGGTCGCGCCATTGGAGAAGGTCCGCACGTCGGCCAAGGCGCTCGCCCGGCTGACCGCGCTCGCGGCCGAGGCGGCCGAGAGGTTCGACGGTGACTACTCGATCGGCGTCCAGCACCTCGCCAGCGAGGCGGTGGCCGCCCAGATCGCCCAGTCGCTGGCCGCGAAGCTGGGGCTCGAGTCGGTGTCCGTCGACGAGGTCGGCGCCGACATCGGTGCGCACGTCGGGCCGGGCATGATCGCGGTGACCGTCAGCGCGCGGTGACGCGCGCTCGTCCACAGCGCGCCGCGCCCAGGTCCGGCCGTCCACAGCCCCCACGGCTCCCATTCCGCTGGGCCCCTGAACCTTCCTAGTGTCGCGGCATGGTCACCGTCCCCGCGGACACGCGCGCCGAGATCGCGCGTCGCCGGCTCGCCGAACTCGCGGCGGCCTTCGACGCCTCGCTGCCCGACCCCGAACGACCCGACCCCGAACGACCCGAGCCGGGGCGTCGACGCCGACCGCGCCCTGCGTTGCGACGGATCAGGCCGGTGCACCTGCGGTTCGTGACGGTGCTGGTGGTCGCTGCGGCCGTGCTGCTCGTGTGGTGGCTGCTCGCGGGACGGCCACACGAGACGGCGGTGGTGCCCGCCCTGGCGAGTGCGGATGCCAGCGCGTCCGCCCTCGGGACGAGCCCGGGGACGAGCGCCGCGCCGGCCAGCGCTCCGGCCGAGCTCGTGATCGACGTGGCCGGCGCGGTGCGCCGGCCGGGCATCGTGACCTTGCCGGTGGGGTCCCGCGTGCACGAGGCGATCGCCGCGGCCGGTGGCGTGAAGGGCAAGGTCGACACGTCCGGCCTGAACCTCGCGAGGGTGCTGTCGGACGGCGAGCAGGTCCTGGTCGGTGCGCCTCAGCCGTCCGCGGTCTCCGGCGGCACACCGGCAGGGGCTGCGCCCGCGGGCGCGGTGGTCGACCTGAACTCGGCGGACGTCACGGCGCTCGACGCGCTGCCAGGGGTCGGTCCGGTCACCGCCGACGCCATCATCGGATGGCGCGAGGAGAACGGTCCGTTCCGCAGCGTCGACGACCTGCTCGACGTGAAGGGGATCGGCGAGGCGACACTCGACGAACTGCGTGACCACGTCCGGGTCTGACCTGCGAGTCGTCCCCGCGGCCCTGGCCGCCTGGGCGACGGCCGCGGCGCTCACGCACGTCGGCCCGGGGTGGTCCTTCGCCGTGGCGGGAGTCGCGGGCGTCGTCACGGCGCTCGGCTGGCGCCGGCCGTGGCTCGCACTGCCCTCGCTGTGCCTCGTCGCGGTCGCGGTGGGTTGCGGCTGGCGGATCGCGGCGGTGCAGGCCTCCCCGGTCGCCGAACTCGCGCAGCAGGGCCGGGTTGTCGTGGCCGAGGTCCAGGTCCGCGAGGACGCGCACGTCTACGAGGGCCGCGCCGGACCGGCGACGGTACTGCCGGTGACCGTGCGTGCTGTCGTCGACGGCGACCGGAGTTGGCGGGTCCGGGTCCGGGCCACCGCATTCGTCGACGGGACCTCCGACGGCTTCGTCGTCGGCGCGCAACTCGTCGTGCGTGCCGACCTGTCCGCGGCCGACACCTCTGACGAGGCCGCCACGATGCGGGTCCTGCGGTGGCGGCTCGTGGGGGAGGGGCCGTGGTGGTGGCGTGGGTCGGACGCCGTCCGCGACGGCATCCGCGACGGCGTCGACCACCGGCACGACCAGGCCGCGGCGCTCGTGCCGGCGCTCGTCGCCGGCGACGAGTCAGGACTCACGGACGCGACGCGCGAGGACTTCACCCGCACGGGGCTGACCCACCTGCTCGCGGTGTCCGGAGCGAACCTCACGATCGTGCTCGCCGTGGTGCTGGCCGGTGCCCGGCTCGCCGGTGCCGGCCGGCGGACCGTGCTGCTCCTGGGCGCGGCGACCGCCGTCGCGTTCGTCCTCGTGGCGCGACCGGAGCCGAGTGTCCTGCGCGCCGCGGTGATGGGATCGGTGGCCCTCGTCGGGCTCGTCATGGGGTCGCCACGGGCCGGGCTGCGGGCCCTGGCGTGGGCCGTGCTCGTATTGGTGGTGGTCGACCCGTGGCTCGCGTCGAGTGCGGGCTTCGTGCTCTCGGTGTCGGCGACGGCCGGGATCGTGGCGTTCGCACCCGCACTGGCGCGCCGCATGCCGTGGCTGCCGGCACTCGTCGCCGAGGCGGTCGCCGTGCCACTCGCCGCCCATCTGGCGTGCCTACCGATGGTGGTGGCGCTCAGCGGTGAGGTCTCGCTGGTGGCGGTGCTCGCGAACGTCGTCGCCGCCCCCGCCGTGGCACCGGCGACGATCGCCGGCCTGGCGGCCGGGCTGGTCGATCTGGTCGCACCTGCGCCGGCGGCGGTTCCCGGCGAGATCGCCTGGTGGTCGGCGTCGATGATCGTCGTGGTCGCCCGGGTCGGGGCGGCGGCGCCGGCGGCATCGCTCCCGTGGCCCTTCCCCGTGTGGACGCTCATGATCGTGGCACCGGCCGCCGGCTGGCTGCTATGGCGGATCGCGGGGCGTCCGGCGATCGCGCTCGGCCTCGCGCTCGGTCTGGTCGTGGCGATGCTCCGGCCTCCCCAGCCCGGGTGGCCGCCCGACGGGATCGTCGTCGTGGCCTGCGACGTGGGTCAGGGCGACGGGTTCGTGGTGCCCACCGGGCCGAGCGAGGCGATGGTGATCGACGTCGGGCAGGAGCCCGCGCCGATCGATCGGTGCCTGCGCGACCTCGGCGTCCGGCGGATCTCGCTCCTGCTGTTCACCCACGCCGACGCCGACCACGTCGCGGGCTGGCAGGGTGCCGTCGGTGGCCGCGACGTCCGGCTCGTGGCGGACGGCCCGTCCGGTGGTCCTGCCGTCCCGGCCGCACGACGTGAACGGCTCGCGGCCGGGCAGTTCCTCACGGTCGGCGCCGCGCGGATCGAGGTGCTCTGGCCCCGTGCGCAGACGGCATCGGTGGACCCGGACGCCCGCAACGACCTGAGTGTCGTCGTCCGCGTCACGGTGCGTGGGCGGCGGATCCTGTTCACGGGCGACCTCGGCCAGGAGGCGCAGCGTGGTCTGGCCCGGCTCGCGCCCGACCTGGCCGCGGACGTCCTCAAGGTGGCGCACCATGGCAGTGCCGACACGTCGGCGGACCTCCTCGACCGGGTGAATCCGACGCTCGCGCTGATCGGGGTGGGTGCGGACAATACGTTCGGCCATCCTGCGCCGTCGGCACTCGCGGCCCTCGACGCACGCGACATCCCGGTGTGGCGCACGGACCGGTCCGGGACGGTCGCGGTGATCGATCGGGGCGACGGTCTCAGGGTGTCCGTGCGGTGACCTATTCTCGGACCGTGGCGAATCCGTTCGGCAAGATCCTGCTGGTCACCGGGAACTCCGAGTTCCTCTCGGACCGGGCCCGCCAGCGCGCGGTCGCCGCGGTCCGCGAGGTCGCCCCCGAGGTCCAACTCGCCCAGTCCGCCGCCTCGTCTCTCGGCCCCGGTGAGTTCACCGCCCTGACCAGTGCGTCCTTGTTCAGCGACGCCACGGCCGTCGTGCTGACCGAACTGCAGGACCTTCCGGACGGCCCCGCGACCGAGTTGCTCGGATACGCGGCGTCCCCGTCCGCCGAGACCGCCGTCGTCCTCGTGCACGGCGGCGGCAACAAGGGCAAGGGTTTGCTCGACAAACTGCGCAAACTGCCGGCCGTCAGCGAGGTGACCCAGCAGGCGCCCAAGTACGAACGGGACCTGATCTCGTGGGTGCGCGACGAGTCACGCAGCCTCGGCCGATCCTTCGACGAGGAGGCCGCGGCACTCCTCGTGGCCTCGGTCGGCTCCGACCTGCGATCGCTGGCCGCGGCCGTCGACCAACTCGTGGCCACCGTGGACGCGTCCGAGACACTCGACGCGTCCGTGGTCCGGCGCTACTTCGGCGGCCGGGCCGAGGTGCGCGGGTACGAGATCGCCGACGCCGCGCTGGAGGGCCGGCTCGGGCTCGCCCTCGAACGTGCGCGCTGGGCCGAGACCGCCAAGGTCGCTCCACTGCTGATCACGGCCGCGTTCGGATCGGGCCTGCGCCAGTTGGCGCGCGTCGCCACCGCCGATCCCGGCCTGCGCGACGCCGACCTTGCGCGGGAGATCGGCGCACCTCCGTTCAAGATCCGCACTCTGCGCCAGATGGCCCGCGGCTGGGACGAGCCCGCG
>CAYXFT010000122.1:0-8328 GCA_964464335.1 uncultured Aeromicrobium sp. | reverse complement strand
AGACGGTGTGGGAGAGTAGGACGTCGCCGGACAATCATTAGCGCGAGGCCGCTCCTTCGGGAGCGGCCTCGCTGCATTTACCCTGCAGATGCAGGAAGGATCGACCCATGGCAGAACAGCGCAAGCCCCATTCCCAAGGCCGCGGCGGCAATTCCCGTGGCGGTGGCGCCGGTCGCGATGGTGGCCGAGGTGGTTCTCGCGGTCCGGGTGGTCCAGGTGGCCGCCCTCGTGATGGCAGCAGGCCTCCTCGTCGTGACCAGGGCTCGGATCGCACCGAGTCCCAGAAGGTGTACGACGGCCCTCCGATTCCTGACGACGTCAGCGCGAAGGATCTCGACAAGTTCGCCCGCCAGGAACTCCAAGGTCTGCCCGAGAAGCTCGCCGACAAGGTGGCACGTCACCTCGTGATGGCCGGGGTCCTGCTGCACGAGGACCCCGAGCTGGCGCACAAGCACGCGCTCGCGGCGCGGGCTCGCGCCATGCGCGTCGGCCTGGTGCGCGAAGCCACGGGCGAGACCGCCTATGCCTGCGGCAACTGGTCCGAGGCGCTCAGCGAGTTCCGCGCGGCCAAGCGCATGACCGGCCGGCTGATCTACGCGCCCATGATGGCCGACGCCGAACGGGCGATGAAGCGTCCCGAGAAGGCACTGGAGTTCGACACCCCGGCGATCCGGTCCGAACTCGACGAGGCAGGCAACGTCGAACTGTCGATCGTGGTCGCCGGAGCACGGCGCGACATGGGTCAGGTCGACGCTGCGTTGCAGCTGCTCGAGTCCGAGCCCTTGAACACGAAGGGCCGCGCCGACTGGGTGACCCGTCTGCGGTACGCCTACGCCGACACCTTGGCTGCGGCCGGACGCCGCGACGAGGCGATTCAGTGGTTCCACCGTGTCGCCGGTACTGACGGCAACAGTGTGACCGATGTCGCGGACCGGTTGGCCGAGCTCGAGGGCTGATCGCTCGATCCACAGGTCCTGCGGCGTACGACCCATCGTCCACAGGCGTGTCCTGACCTCTGGTTCCGTCCACTGTCGAACGGTTGGCTCATTCCATGAGCCATTCCGACAACCATGTGCTGCTGCGAGGCAGAGTCGCCGACGTCGCCGAGCCCCGCACCCTTCCCAGCGGAGACGAAGTCGTGTCCTTCCGCCTCATCGTCGACCGCAGCGCCGGTGCGCGGCGTCGCTCGCGCCAACTGGTCGACACGTTCGACTGCTCGGTGTGGACGTCGCGGCTGCGGACCAAGGCGATGCGGCTCGCGCCGGGCGATCGGATCGAGGTCACCGGTGAGTTGCGTCGCCTCTTCTCCAGCCACGGTGGCGCGGTGTCCAGCCGCACCTTCGTGGATGTTGGGTCGTTGATCCGGCTGCCGTCCACCCCGGTAGCCTCGACGGCATGACCCTCGCCGTGAGCGACGTGCCCCTGGTGTCCGCCCACGACGCGGTTCTGCTCGATCTCGACGGCGTCGTCTACCGCGGGCAGGATGCCGTTCCGGGGGCTGTCGACGCACTCAACACGGCGGACGGCGTGCGGCTGGCGTACCTGACCAACAACGCGAATCGTGCCCCGGCCGACGTCGTGGCACATCTGCGTGAACTCGGCCTCGACGTCTCGGACGACGACGTCATCACGTCGGCCCAGGCGATCGCGGGCGTCATGGCTCGTGAACTCGCGGCAGGCAGCGTCGTGTTCACCGTCGGGGGAGACGGTCTGCGCACCGCGCTGCGTGCTCGCGGGCTCGTCCCGACCGATGACCGGACCTCTGCCGGTGTCGCTGCCGTGGTCCAGGGCTACTCACCCGACCTCGGCTGGCGCGATCTGGCCGAAGCGGCCTACGCCGTCGAGACCGGACTACCCTGGTACGCCAGCAACACCGACCTGACGATCCCCACCGCTCACGGGATCGCGCCGGGCAACGGCGCCCTCGTGCACGCCGTCGCCCTGGCCACCGGCCGCGATCCCGTCGTCGCCGGTAAGCCGTACGCACCGTTGTTCGAGGAGACGATGGTTCGCATCCGGGCCACCTCCCCGCTCATGGTGGGTGACCGGCTCGACACCGACATCCTGGGCGCCCGGCGTGCCGGCATCGCGTCCCTGATGGTGCTGACGGGCGTGAACTCGCTGGCGGACGTCGTGGCGGCCGATCCGCAGGAGCGTCCCGATTTCATCGCGCCCGACCTCTCCGGCCTGCACACGATCCACCCCGCGGTGCAGATCGAGCGAGCTCAGGCCCGGTGCGCTGGGGCCGTCGTGGAACTGGTCGACGACCGCCTGGTCGTGTCCACGCCCGCCGACCCCGTCTCGACGCTGCGTGCGGTGGTCGCCCTGGGCTGGGCTTGCCGAGACGAATCAGGCCGTGACGTGGTCGTCGATGAGACAATCGACGCATGAGCACGCAGGACGGTTCCCCGATCGAGGAGGCCCTGGCCTCCCTCGTCGAGCTGGAGGAACTGGAGGTCGCCGACCACCCCGCCGTCTTCGAGGCGGTGCATCGCGTCCTGCGCGACCAGCTCGCCGGAACGCCCGGCCGTCCGGCGTGAGCCGTCGGGTCCGGCTCGATGCCGAGCTTGTCCGCCGCGGACTCGCCCGGTCCCGTGAGCACGCCGCGACGTTGATCACCGACGGCCACGTGACCGTCGGCGGTCAGGTCGCGGGCAAGGCCGCCACCCAGGTCACCACGGACCAGGCGATCGTCGTGCGCGAGGACGACGATCCACGTTGGGCCTCCCGCGGCGCGCACAAGCTGCTCGGTGCGCTCGAGGTCTTCGAGCCGCTGGGGCTGTCGGTCACTGATCGACGGGTGCTCGACGCAGGTGCCTCCACGGGCGGCTTCACCGACGTGCTGCTGCGGCGTGGTGTGCGCGAGGTCGTCGCCGTCGACGTCGGCTACGGCCAGCTCGTGTGGTCGTTGCAGTCCGATGAGCGCGTCCACGTCTTCGATCGCACGAACATCCGCGCGATCGACACGGAACTGATCGGCGGTGAGGTCGACATGATCGTCTCGGATCTGTCGTTCATCTCCTTGCGGCTCGTGCTGGCTGCGCTCGGCTCGGTGTGTCGCGCCGACGGTGACATGGTGCTCATGGTCAAGCCCCAGTTCGAGGTGGGCCGCGAGAACCTGGGCAAGAACGGTGTCGTCCGCGATCCGGACCTGCACGCATCAGCGGTCCTGGGGGTGACGACTGCGGCGTGGGAACTCGGGTGGGGGACGCGCGCCCTGGCGCCC
Source organism: uncultured Aeromicrobium sp. (assembly GCA_964464335.1). Classification (GTDB taxonomy): domain Bacteria; phylum Actinomycetota; class Actinomycetes; order Propionibacteriales; family Nocardioidaceae; genus Aeromicrobium. The sequence goes on along the minus strand of CAYXFT010000122.1, from coordinate 5,102 downwards.
AGTCCGTTGCCGGGTCCGGCCGGCAATGTCGAGTACTTTTGTTGGTTGAGGACCGATGCGCCCGAGCCGTCGGACGACGATGCCCACGCGGTCGTCGCCGCGGGCCCGTTGAGCGCGACACCATCGCAGGAAGGCGACTCATGAGGACCGTTCTGCTGGCCGTGCACGTCGCCCGCGACGGCGCTCCCCAGATCGCCGCCGACTTCGCGAAGGCACTGCAGGCGGCCGGCATCGTGGTGCGCGTCGTGGACACCGAGGTCGCCGAGATCGCCGCCGCCGGTGCGACCGGCCTCGAGGTGGTGCCGATGGCGCCGGGCGCCGCGCGCGACTGCGAGCTCGCCGTCGTGTTCGGCGGCGACGGCACGATCCTGCGCGCGGCCGAACTCTGCCGCGGCACCGGTACGCCGGTCCTCGGCGTGAATCTCGGTCACGTGGGGTTCCTCGCGGAGGCCGACGAGGAGGACCTCGTCGACGTCGCGCAGCGCGTCATCGCCGGCGACCTCGAGGTCGAGGAGCGACTCACGGTCGACGTGACGGTGTTCGTCGGCGGCGAGGTCGTCGCCCGCAACTGGGCTCTGAACGAAGCCTCCGTGGAGAAGGCCTCCCGTGAGCGGATGCTCGAGGTCGTCGTCGAGATCGACGGCCGACCCGTGTCGCGCATGGGCTGTGACGGCGTCGTGTGCGCCACCCCCACGGGCTCGACCGCGTACAACTTCAGCGCCGGTGGTCCGGTCGTGTGGCCCGAGGTCTCGGCCCTGCTGATCGTGCCGATCAGCGCCCATGCGCTCTTCGCCCGGCCCATGGTCGTGTCCCCGTCCTCGACGCTGGCTGTCGAGGTCGTCGGGGAGGCCACCAAGGGCATCCTGTGGTGCGACGGACGCCGAGCGGCCGACCTGCCGATCGGGGCCCGCGTGGAGGTGCGTCGAGGCGAGGAACCGGTGCGGCTGGCACGGATCCAGCCCGCCTCGTTCGCCGATCGGCTGGTGCGCAAGTTCGAGTTGCCCGTTGCGGGTTGGCGCGGCGCCCCGGGGACCGGACGCCGCTGATGTGGCAGTACCTGCGACTCGAGTCGCTCGGGGTCATCGAGGAGGCCGAACTCGAACTCGGACCGGGATTCACCGTCATCACGGGCGAGACGGGAGCCGGCAAGACGATGGTCGTGACCGCCCTGGGTCTGTTGCGTGGTGAGCGCGCCGATCTGGCGCTCGTGCGTCGCGGCGCCGAGCGTGCACGCATCGAGGCGTCCGTCCTGGCCGATCCCGCGGTGGTCGCGATGGTCGAGGAGGCCGGCGGCCACGTCGACGACGACCTCGTGCTGGCCCGTGTCCTGACGTCCCAGGGCCGCAGTCGCGCCCTCGCCGGTGGAGCGACCGTCCCGGCCGGCCTGCTCGCGAGACTGGCCGACGAGCTGGTCGCGGTGCACGGCCAGTCCGACCAGCAACGTCTGGTGCGTCCGCAGGAGCAGCGCGCCGCACTCGACCGGTATGCCGGGACCGAGGTGTCGACGATCCTCGAGCGATACGGCCCGGCGTGGTCGCAGTGGCGCGAGTCCGTCGCCCGCCTGCACACGTTGCGCACGAACGCCGGGGAACGCCTGCGCCGACTCGACCAGTTGCGCCACGGCCTCGACGAGATCGATGCGGTCGCGCCCCAGCCGGGGGAGGACGCGGCCCTGGTCGCCGAGGAGAATCGGCTCGCCCACGCGGAGTCGCTCGCCGCGGCCGCGACCGGCGCCGAGACCGGGCTGGCCGAGGACGAGCAGTCCGCCGGTGCGGCACTCGCGGCGGCGCGCGCCGCGGTGGACGGCGTCGCCGGCCACGACCCCCGCCTCGACGAACTGGGCGAGCGACTCAAGCGTGCGTCGATCGACGTCGCCGACATCGCCTCGGAGTTGGCGAGCTACGCCGCGGACATCGAGCTCGATCCCGCGAGACTGGCGACCGTGCAGGAACGCCGCGCCGCGTTGACGGCGCTGCAACGTCGCTATGGCCCGGGGCTGGAGGAGGTCCTGGCCTGGGCCGACGACGCCCGTCGCGAGGTGCTCGACCTCGACCTCGACGACACGGCGGTCGACCGACTCGCGCAGGAGGCCGAGACACAGCGGGCCGCCGTACGTGACCTGGCCGCAGAACTGACCGCGGCACGCACCCAGGCCGCGTCACGACTCGCGGTGGAGGTCGGCCGCGAACTGGCCGACCTCGCGCTGCCGTCGGCTCAGTTGGACGTCCGCGTCGTCGCCGGCGAACCGGGCGCGCTCGGAGCCGACGACGTGGAGATCTGGTTCGCGGCCAACAGCGGTGCCGAGCCGCGACCGCTCGCCAAGGCTGCCAGCGGGGGAGAGCTGTCGCGGCTCATGCTGGCGATCGAGGTCGTCCTCGCGGGCCGCGATCCCGTCCCGACGCTCGTGTTCGATGAGGTCGACGCGGGGATCGGAGGCCGCACGGCGGTCGAGGTGGGCCGACGATTGGCGCGGCTGGCTGAACACGCCCAGGTCATCGCCGTCACCCACCTGCCGCAGGTGGCGGCCTTCGCGGACTCCCACTTCGTGGTCAGCAAGTCCGACGACGGCGTCGTGACCAGCAGCAGCGTCGTGCGCCTCGCCCACGGGGGACGGGTCGACGAACTGGCGCGGATGCTGGCCGGTCTGGACGACTCCTCGGCCGCGCAGGAGCACGCGCGCGAACTGCTCGAACTCGCCCGGACTCGCTGACCCGGCGCCGGAAACCGGCGAAACGCCGGGGCGGACGTCCCCGGTGCGGGTGGGGGTGCGTGTCAGCATGGAAGGCATCATGCCCTTTGTGAAACGCAGGAATCGCGCAGTTCCCGACGGTCCCGGCGTCTCCGGTCCCGTCCGCCTCTGCCGACGTTCCGCCGACCTGTCCTCGGTCCGTTCCGCCGACGTCGTCGTCCTGGACTCGACCGACCTCGAGGCCGACACCGCCCAGGCGCTCGTCGAACGTGGCGTGGCGGCCGTGCTGAACGTGTCGTCATCCTCGACCGGACGCTTTCCGAACCTCGGTCCCCAGGTGCTGGCCGCGGCCGGCATCCCGCTCGTGGACCGGCTCGGCGAAGGACTGTGGCAGACGTTGCGCAGTGGCGACCGGGTCCGCGTCGACGGCGGTGCGGTGCACCTGGGCGAGACGGTCGTGGCCACCGGCGTCGAGATGACCCCGACGCGCGTGCGCGACCAGCTCGACGAGGGGTCGTCCGGTCTGTCCAGCCAGCTCGATTCGATCGTCACGAACGCCGCCGACACCCTGCGGCGCGACCGGGCGCTGCTGTTGGAGGGGGCCGGGATCCCCGACGTCTCCACCGAGATCAAGAACCGGCCCGTGGTCGTCGTGACCGACGGACCCGACGCGGCCGCCGACCTCAAGTCGGTGCGCTCCTTCATCCACGACAAGGACCCCGTGCTCGTCGGCGTCGGCGCCGGTGCCGACCTGCTCGTCGACGCGGGCTTTCGACCCCATCTGGTCGTCGGCCGCGGCGACGACCTGTCCGCGAAGGCGATCGACCGATGCGGTGAGGTCGTGCTGGTCTCGGCCGCCGGCCGGCTCGAACGTCCCGAGCGGTTCGAGCGGCACGGCCGCCAGCCCGTCGTCTTCACCGCGACCGGAACGCCGGCGAACTTGGCACTGCTGCTGGTCGACCAGTTCGAGGCCGCCGTCATCGTGCAGGTGGGTGGGGCCTCGCGCCTCGTCGACCTCGTCGACGGCGACTCCGGCGATGCCGCCGGCACCTTCATCGCGCGACTGCGCGCCGGCTCGCGCGTCGTGGACGCGCATGCCGTGGCGTGGTTCGCACGTCAGCGGCTCAGCTGGTTCACCCCGCTGTTGCTCCTGCTCGCCGGCGCCGTCGCGGTGGTCGCCGCAATCGCCACCACCCCGCTCGGGCACGAATGGCTCGCCCCCGTGACCGACCGCCTCTCCTCCTGGACCGAAGGACTCGTCTCGTGATCAACCTGCGCTATCACGTCATCTCACTGGCCGCCGTCCTGTTGGCGCTCGCCGCGGGCATCGCGCTCGGTGCGGGTGTGCTCGACGAGAGCGAGGCCACGACCAGCTCCACGAACAACGACGACGTCGAGATCAGCCCGGCACTGGCCGGGTTCGATGCCGGCTACGCCTCCCTCACGGCTCCGGGCCTGCTCAACACGAAGCTGGCCAATCGCACGGTCCTCATCATGAGCACTCCCGGGGCGCGCGAGAGCGAGGTCGACTCGCTGATCGAGAACCTGACCACGGCCGGAGCGCGCGTCACCGGGCAGGTCGAGTTGACCGCCAAACTGCTGGCACCCTCGAACCGTCAGTTCGCCGAGGGCGTCGCGGTCCAGTCCGACCCGGACGCCGGGACCGCTGAATCGGCCTACGACAAGGTCGGCACGGCGCTGGCTCGCGGCTACCTGACCAAGGGTGACGGAGCGCTCGACGACACCGCCCGCACGATCCGGGCGGCGTTCGAGGAGGGCGGCCTGGTCGATCCGGACCAGGACCCCGAGACCTCGGCGCAGCTCGCGTTGGTGGTGTCGGGACCGTCCGGTGCCACCTCCAGCGGCGAGGGGACGGTCGTCGCCGGCATCACCCCGGCGCTCGACGCCGGCAGCGCCGGCGTCGCAGTCGTCGGCCCGGTCTCCTCCGGCGAGAACGGGGTCGTCAACGCGGTGCGGGGCTCCGATGCGACCTCCAACGTCTCGACCGTCGACGTGACCGACACCGGTACGGGCCGGGTGGCGGCGATTCTCGCGCTCATCCGCGAGGCCGCCGGCCAGTCCGGGGCGTGGGGAACCTCACGCGCCGCGGACGGACCCGTGCCGAACTGAGTCACGGGACGCGCCCGCCGATGGTAGGCTGGAGTTCCGTGGAACCCCGAGCAGTGCCGAGCCGTCAGAATGGGCTCGACAGCACGCGGGCGGTGCCGACGGCCCCGTCCAGTTCCGCATCCGAACCGGAACCACGGGAGTCATCTTGGCCACTCAAGCGGTCACCAAGCACGTTTTCGTCACCGGCGGCGTCGTCTCGTCGCTCGGCAAGGGCCTGACCGCCTCGAGCCTGGGCCGACTACTGAAGTCCCGCGGTCTGCGGGTCACGATGCAGAAGCTCGAC
>CAYXFT010000121.1:5661-8436 GCA_964464335.1 uncultured Aeromicrobium sp. | reverse complement strand
GAACGGCGGCTGACGAAGCACCCCGAGGAGTTCGGCAAGGGCGCCATCGAGGGCGTCGCCGGGCCCGAGGCGGCGAACAACGCCTCCGCGGCCGGCACCCTGGTGCCGCTGCTGGCGATCGGCCTGCCGACCACTGCGACCGCGGCCGTCATGCTGCTGGCGATCCAGAGCTACGGCATCCAGCCGGGCCCGCAGCTGATGGACACCGAGCCCGAACTGGTGTGGGCGCTGCTCGCGAGCCTGTTCATCGCGAACACGCTGCTGCTCGTCCTCAACCTGCCGATGGCGCCGGTGTGGGCCAAGCTGCTGCGCATCCCGCGTCCCTACCTGTACGCCGGCATCCTGTTCTTCGCCGCACTCGGCGCGTACAGCGTAAACTTCCAGGCGTTCGACCTGGCGATCCTGCTGGTGGTCGGCCTGTTGGGCTTCGCGATGCGCCGGTTCGGACTGCCCGTGCTGCCACTCATCATCGGCGTGATCCTCGGTCCCCGACTGGAGGAACAGCTCACGACCGCGCTGGCCATCTCGCAGGGCGACCTGAGCACCCTGTGGAGCGAGCCCGTCGCCGTGCTCGTGTACGTCCTGATGGCCGTCATCGCGGTGATCATGGCGGTGACGGGATGGCGCCGGCGCGGTCAGGACGTCACGACAACGGAGAGGACGACGGTATGACGATCGTGGTGGCCTACAGCCCCGACCGGTTCGGACGAGCGGCACTGGCCCACGGCGCCGCGGAGGCGACGCTGCGTGGCGAGCACCTGCTCGTGGTGAACGACACCCGCGGCGACGCCCTCGTGGACGACCGCTTCGCGCACCAGGACGAGATCGCCCGGGTCCGCACCCGGCTGGCGACCTTGGGGCTGGACGCCGAGGTGCGTCAGGAGATGGTGCGCGACGTCGCCGAGGGCGTCGTGTCGGCGGCGGTCGAGACGGGCGCGAGTCTCATCGTGGTCGGCGTCCGGCACCGCACTCCCGTGGGCAAGGCGCTGCTGGGCAGTGTCGCCCAGCGCGTCATCCTCGACGCGGCGTGCCCGGTGCTCGCGGTCAAGCCCGACGAGGAGTCCGACACGATCTGACGGACGTCAGTCCTCGGGTAGGTCCACGGGCGCGGGCAGGGCGCACACGCCGTCCTCGCACACCGCGGCGGTGTCGTCGCCGACGAGTTCGAACGGACCGGTCATGAGACCGACTCCGCCGCGGCCTCGGCGACGGCGCGGTCGAGGACCTCGCGGAACACCTCGGGGGACTGGGCGCCGGACACGCCGAGTCGCCCGTCGAAGACGAAGAACGGCACGCCGTTGATGCCGTAGGCGCGGGCCTGCTCGATGTCGGCGTCGACGGCGCCCGCGAACTCGCCGGACTCCAGGGCCGAGCGCAGCGCGGCGGCGTCGAGGCCGACCTCGGCGCCCAACTCGACGAGGTCGTCGATCCGGCCCACGTGGCGGCCCTGCTCGAAGTACGCCGACAGCAGGCGCTCCTTCAGTTCCACCTGCAGGCCGTGGGCCTTGGCGAAGTGCAGCGCCTGGTGCGCCAGCAGCGTCTTGGTGTGGCGCAAGGCGTCGAAGTCGTACGACAGTCCTTCGTCGGCGGCCAGCTGTGTCATCTGGCCCAGCATCTGCTCCACCTGCGCGGCGGGCATGCCCTTGTGGCGCGCGAGGAAGTCGACCTCGCTGCCCTCGAAGTCGACCGGGGTGTCGGGTGCCAGCTCGAAGCTGTGGTACTCGATCTCCACGTCGCCGTCCCACGAGGCGAGTGCACTCTCGAAGCGGCGCTTGCCCAGGAAGCACCAGGGGCAGGCGATGTCGGACCAGATGTCGACCTTGACGGGGGTGGAGGTGGAGTCGTTCACGTCCTTTCCAACGCGACCCCCGCCCGCGCCATTCCCGCGCCCGCTGCGCGCTAGTCTCGGGACATGACCATCGCCGTCGCGTACCGACCGGACGACTACGGACGCGCGGCGGTCCGCTGGGCCGCCGCCGAGGCCGAGGCGAACGGCGAGCGACTCGTGCTCATCACCGTCAGCGAGACCGACCCCGAGTTCGACGAGCCCGAGACGATCGATCTCTCGGAGTTCACCGAGCAGTTCGCCCTCAAGGGTCTGGACTACGAGGTCCGCAGCGCCGCGTCGCTCTCGGTCTCCGACGTCGTGATCGACGAGGCCGTCGCCGCGGGCGCCGAACGGCTGGTCATCGGCATCCGCAAGCGCACCCCCGTCGGCAAGATGCTCATGGGCCGGGTCACCCAGATGATCCTGCTCGACGCCCCGATGCCGGTCATCGCCGTCAAGCCCTGAGTGACCCATGGACGGCCGGGCATTCACCCGCCGTTCACCTCGATCCGGAACGCTACGCCGGTGACGTCGCCGACCCCCGCACTCAGCCGGTCCGCGCACGCCCCGGCACCCAGAACCCTGGTGGACATCTTCACCGCCACGGTCGTGGACGCTCCGGACCGTCCCGCGATCGACAACGGCTCGATCGTCCTGACGTACGCCGAACTCGAGGAGGCCGCCCTCGAGGTGGCGGGCCGACTGCGCGACGCGGGCGTCGGCCGGGGCGGCCGGGTGGGCGTCCGGGTCACGTCGGGGACCACCGACCTCTACGTCGCGATCCTCGGGGTGCTGCTCCACGGCTGCGCCTACGTGCCCGTCGACGTCGACGACCCGGACGAGCGCGCCCGCACGGTCTTCGGCGAGGCGGCCGTGGCGGCGGTCATCGGTGATGGTCTCGCCATCGCGACCAGGACCCTGCCGGCCGAGCCGGACCTGACCGAGGG
>CAYXFT010000121.1:0-5651 GCA_964464335.1 uncultured Aeromicrobium sp. | reverse complement strand
CATCTTCACCTCGGGCTCGACGGGTACCCCCAAGGGGGTCGCGGTCCACCACCGGGCGGCCGCCGCGTTCGTCGATGCCGAGGCGTCCCTGTTCCTGCAGGACGCGCCGATCGGTCCACGCGACCGCGTCATGGCCGGGTTGTCCGTCGCCTTCGACGCCTCGTGCGAGGAGATGTGGCTGGCATGGCGCTACGGCGCCTGCCTCGTCCCGGCGCCCCGGTCGCTCGTGCGCAGCGGTACGGACCTGGGGCCGTGGCTCGTCGCGAACGCGGTCACCGTCGTCTCCACCGTGCCGACGCTCGTCTCGCTGTGGCCGACCGAGGCGCTCAGCGCCGTGCGGCTCCTGATCCTCGGCGGCGAGGCCTGCCCGCCCGAGCTCGGTGCGCGCCTCGCGACGCCCGGTCGCGAGGTCTGGAACACGTACGGGCCGACCGAGGCCACCGTGGTCGCGTGCGGCGCGCGGGTCGGCGCCGAGGGTCCGGTGCGGATCGGCCTGCCGCTCGACGGCTGGGACCTCGCGGTCGTCGACGCCACGGGCGCGCCGGTGCCGGACGGCGAGATCGGCGAACTGGTGATCGGCGGGGTCGGGCTGGCCCGTTACCTCGACCCGCAGAAGGACGCCGAGAAGTACGCGCCGTCGCCGGAGCTCGGCTGGGACCGGGCCTATCGCAGCGGCGACCTCGTCCGCTTCGACGGCGAGGGACTGGTGTTCGGCGGTCGTGCCGACGACCAGGTCAAGATCGGTGGCCGACGGATCGAGCTCGGCGAGATCGACAGCGCCCTGCTCGAACTGCCCGGCGTCGCGGGCGCGGCCGCAGCGGTCCGGCGCACCGGTGCGGGAAACGCCGTCCTCGTCGGCTACGTGACGGTGGACGACGGATTCGACGCGACCGTGGCCGACGTGGCCCTGCGGTCCCGGCTCCCCGCGTCGAACGTCCCGCGCCTCGCCGTGGTCGAGACGCTGCCCGTGAGGACGTCCGGCAAGATCGATCGCGATGCGCTGCCGTGGCCGGTCGTCGCGCACGGCCGCACCCGCGACCGGCTGCCCGGGACGGCGGGCTGGCTGCAGGATCAGTGGCGCGACATCCTGGGCGCCGACGCGGACGCCGCCGCGGACTTCTTCGCGCTCGGCGGCGGCAGTCTGCTCGCGGCCCAACTCGTCGCCCGTCTGCGCGAGCAGTTTCCGGAGATCACGGTGGCCGAGGTGTACGAGCACCCGGTGCTGGCCGACCTCGCCACGCACCTGGACGGCATGGACGCACCCACCCGGCTGACGGATCGGCGCGTGCGTCCCGTGCGGATCAGGGCCGGCCTCCTGCAGGTCGTCGCCGCGTCGCTGCTGCGCTGCGTGGGTGCCCTGCGCTGGGTCACCTGGCTCGCGCTGGCCACCGCGTTCGTCGAGGCGATCTGGGGCTGGACGTGGCTGCCCCACGTCCCGCTCATCCCGCTGGCCGTCGCGTTCGCCCTGGTGGTGTCGCCACCGGGCCGGGTCTTGCTGGCCGCCGGCGGGGCGCGGCTCCTGATGCGGGGGATCCGACCGGGCGTCTACTGGCGCGGTGGCCGGGTGCACCTGCGACTGTGGGCGGCCGAGCGCCTCGTCGAGGAGCTGGCCGCCGACTCGCTCGCCTCCGCAGGTCTGCTGCGCGGGTTCGCCCGGCTGCTCGGCGCGCGCGTCGATCGAGGTGTCGACCTGCACGCGCTGCCCTCGGTCACCGGATTCCTCCATCTCGGTCAGGGTTGTTCGGTGGAGCCCGAGGTCGACCTGAAGGGCTGGTGGATCGACGGCGACGAACTGCACCTCGGCACGGTCCGCATCGGCGCTCGCGCCCGCGTCGGAGTCCGCAGCACCTTGGGCCCGGACTCGTCCGTGGGCGCGGGCGCCGAGGTGGGCGCCGGCTCGACGGTGCTGGGGGAGGTCGCCGACGGGATGTACGCCAGCGGTGCCCCGGCTCGTGTCGTCGGTCCCGCGCGTGGTCCGCTCGTGGCCCGTCAGGCACCGCGCCGACCCGCGTGGGACGTCGTCTACGGACTCAGCGGCATGGTCGTCGCGAGTCTTCCGCTCGTCGCCGTGGTGGTCGCGCTCGCGGCCGTCACTCCGCTGGCCCGGCCGTCGGACGACGTCGGTACCGCGGGGTGGCTCCTGCTCGTCGCGCCGCTTCTCGCGGTCCTCGCGTTCGTCGCGCTGGCCGTCCTGGTCCTGGTCCTCGTCCGCCTGCTGGCGCTCCGCGTCCGGCCGGGCATCCATCCGATCCACGGCCGGCAGGCGTGGCAGGTGTGGTGCTCCGTGCGTCTGCTGGACGAGGCACGGACCTGGCTGTTCCCGCTGTACTCCAGCACCCTGACTCCCGCGTGGTTGCGCGCCCTGGGCGCCCGGGTCGGGCCGGACGTCGAGGCCTCGACGGTGCTCCTGCTGCCCGCGATGACGACGGTCGGCGAGGGTGCCTTCCTGGCCGACGACACGATGCTCGGGATGTACGAACTCGGCGGGGGATGGTTGCGCGTCGACCCCGTCCGGATCGGCAAGCACGCGTTCGTCGGCAACTCCGGGATGACCGCGCCCGGTCGCAAGGTCCCCAAGGGCGGTCTCGTGGCCGTGCTCTCCTCGGCGCCGCGGCGGGCGGATGCGAAGAAGGGCACGTCGTGGCTCGGCAGCCCGCCCACCCGCCTGCGCCGGACCGTCGACGAGATCGACACCGAGCGGACCTACGCGCCGCCGCGACGCCTGCGGATCGCCCGTGGCGCCTTCGAGTTCGCGCGGGTCACGGCGGTGGCGCTGAACGGCCTGCTCGCCGCCGCGTGGGCGCTGGTCGTCGTGGTCACCACCGTGCACGCGGGCTGGCTCGTCGGCGTTCTCGTCGCCGGTCCCGCGCTGGTCGTGGCCGGCGTGTTGGCCGCCGCCCTGGCGACCGCGGCCAAGTGGCTCATCGTGGGGCGCGTCGTGCCCGGCACCCGACCGTTGTGGCATCCGTTCGTGTGGCGCAGCGAGTTGGCCGACGCGTTCGTCGAGGTCCTCGCCGCGGGGTGGTTCTGCCCGTGGGCCGGTGGGACACCGGCGCTGAACTGGTGGCTGCGCAGCTTGGGTGCCCGGATCGGGCGCGGCGTCTGGTCCGATTCCTACTGGCTGCCCGAACCGGACCTGGTGAGCCTCGGCGACGGCGCCACGGTGAACCGGGGGTGCGTCGTGCAGACGCACCTGTTCCATGATCGGATACTCGGCATGGACACGGTCGAACTGGCTGCCGGCGCCACCCTCGGCCCGCACAGCGTGGTGCTGCCGGCGGCCGTGATCGGCCGCCACGCGACGGTCGGTCCGGGATCGCTCGTGATGCGCGGCGAGGTCGTCCCCGCGCGGACGGTGTGGGTGGGCAACCCGATCGGGCCCTGGGCCGGGGACGCGGATCGGTGAAGGGCCGACCCTCCGCACGCGAGCGCCTCCAGCGCGACAACGAGCGTTACGTGCCCCACCACGGTGACGCCTCGTGGAGCGCTTCGCACTACGACCTGCGGCTGGAGTACCACCCCGAGACCAATCGACTCGTCGGTCGGGCGACGATCACCGCGACGGCCACCGACCGACTGTCGTCGTTCGCGCTGGACCTGTACCGCCTCCGGATCCGCAAGGTCGCCATCGACGGCCGCGCGCCGAAGAAGTACACGCACCGCAACAGTCGGCTCACCCTCACCCCGACCGCCGCCATCGCCGAGGGGGCGACGTTCACGATCGTCCTCACGTTCGCCGGCTCGCCCCAACCGATGCCGGGACTCGACGGTGACGCCGGCTGGGAGGAGCTCGAGGACGGCGCGATCGTGGCCTCCCAGCCCCACGGTGCCCCATCGTGGTTCCCCTGCAACGACCGACCGTCGGACAAGGCGACCTACGCGATCGAGGTCGCGGTCCCCGTCGGCTACGAGGTCATCGCGAACGGGATCGCCGGGGCGACACGGCGCAAGGCCGGGACGGTCGCGTTCACGTTCGACCAGCCCGAGCCGATGGCGACGTACCTGGCGACGGTCCACGTCGGCCGGTTCGTCGTCACCGAGGACGCCTCGTGCGGCGTTCCCGTGCGCGTCGTGGCCTCGCCGGAACTCGCCGACACGTGTCGGGACGCGCTGTCCCGCGTCCCCGAGATGGTGCGGTTCTTCGAGGACAGGTACGGCCCGTATCCGTTCGCCGGCGGGTACACCAACGTGGTCACCGACGACGAACTGGAGATCCCGCTCGAGGCCCAGTCGTTGTCGATCTTCGGCGCGAACTTCATGACCCACGCGTGGGAGCATCAGCGCCTCGTCGCGCACGAGCTCTCCCACCAGTGGTTCGGCAACGCGCTGACGCTCGCGTCGTGGCGCGACATCTGGCTGCACGAGGGTTTCGCCTGTTACTCCGAGTGGCTGTGGTCGCCCGAGGCCGGCCACGCGTCGACCGGTGAGCGGGCCAAGCACTTCCACCACAAGCTCGCGCACCTGCCGCAGGACCTCGTGCTCACCGATCCCGGTCCCGACCTGATGTTCGACGACCGGGTCTACAAACGCGGTGCCCTGACGTTGCATGCGCTCCACGTCGCGGCCGGTGACGAGGCGTTCTTCGCGCTCCTGCGTGCGTGGGTCGACCGCTACCGCGGTACCAACGTCACGACGGCCGACTTCCTGACTCTCGCGGGTGAGGTCTGCGGTGTGGATGCCGCAGAACTCCTCGATCCGTGGCTGCACGAGACGGCGTTGCCGGACCTGCCCGTCAGCGACTGACCTCGACCCGGATCGGCGCTGCTCCGGTCGCGGCGACGGCGGCCACCAGCCCCGTCTGGGCGATCACGTCGACGACCACGACGTCCCCGGGCTCGACGACCGGGCCCAGGCCCGTGCCGCGCGCCTTGCCGACCGCCTCCGCGCGGACCCACAGGGTCGTCGGGTCCGCGCCGTCGGGACACGGGATACCCGCGGCCTCCAGGACCGCTGCGGTGGCCGTGCCGGCCGGCTCGAGGTCGATGCCGATCGGCCGGTCCTCGCCGACCGCGACGAGCGCCAGCCCTGCGGCATGCGCCAGGCTCACCGGCGGACCTCCGCCGCGGACGAGCGGGCGGCCGTGGGCGGAGGAGCCGCACGCGGGGCAGAGCCGGTCGAACACGGCGCCGGCACGACCGGTCGCGGTCTCCACGAGTGCTGCCAGCGCGGCATCGGCACGGTCGGCGGCGACGAGGCGCACGCGTACGGTCTCCACGCGTCCATCGTGGCAGGCGCGGCACCTACCATCCGCGCCCCTGCCTACGATCGGGGGGTGACTATCCATGTGATCGACGACCTGCAGGCGCGCGGACTCATCGCGCATTCCACCGATCTCGACGCCTTGCGCGCGCAGATCGACGAGGGGCCGATCACGTATTACGTCGGCTTCGACCCGACGGCTCCCAGCCTGCACGTCGGCAACCTGCTGCAGATCCTCACGGCCCGGCGACTCCAACTGGCGGGCCACCGTCCGCTGCTGCTGGTCGGCGGTTCGACCGGTCTGATCGGCGATCCCAAGGAGTCGGGGGAGCGGGTCATGAACTCCAAGGAGACCGTGGCGCTGTGGGTGGACCGGATCCGCGAGCAGGTGTCGCGATTCGTCGACTTCGGCGGCGACAACGGTGCCGTGCTGGTCAACAACCTGGACTGGA
>CAYXFT010000120.1:0-8595 GCA_964464335.1 uncultured Aeromicrobium sp. | reverse complement strand
CCCCTCGCGTGGCGGCACATCACCCAACTCCCCCAGGGCAGGAATGCAGCAAGGGCAAGTGGTCCCTGCCGGGTACGCGAGGGGTCCTTTCTTTTCCCGCGAGGGTGTCCGCGAGTGGCGCATTCCGGACCGCGAGTGGCGCAGAACGCACGCCACTCGACGCCAGTGGCGTGCCTTTTGCGCCACTCGGCGAACCCCGGCAGCCTCAGCGGTGCACCTTCGCCGCCCGGAAGATGCCGTGGGCCGCCTTCCATGATGCGAAGGCCTTCGACGGGCTGCGGCCGTACTCGACGGTGATCGCGGTGCCGTGCTTGCCCAACTTCTTGTTGTACCAACCGGTCAGGGTCGGCGAGACACCCGAACCCTGCGCGACGCCGAAGTACTTGCGCTTGAGCCCGAGCTGCTTGGCCAGCCGCTTCTCGAACGCCACGTCCTTGTCGGACTTGCCGATGCCCTTCAGTGGCTGGTGGATCGACACGATGTAGTCGGGCTTGGTCGTGCGCAGGAACCTGATCATGGCCTTGGTCTCGCGCTCGCTCCCCCGCTTCGGCCCGCCGTACGTGCGCGACCCCTTCGTGCCCTTGATCCAGCCGCTCGTCGGCCAGTTGCGGTTGAGGTCGACGCCGCGGCTGTTCGTCCGGGTGCCGCGGGCGGCGCCGTCGGGGTTCATGGTGGGCACGATCCAGACGGCCGAGCCGGCCTTCGGCCGCAGGTTCTTGACGATGTGACGGGCCGTGCGACGGCCGGCCGGCTCGTCGCCGTGCATCTGACCGATCACCAGCAGGACACGCTTCGCGTCGGGATCGCCGCGGAAGTACGCGACGATCTTGCGTCCCTTCGCGGTGGTGCCGACGGTGATCTTCTTCTTGACGTAGGTCGTCCCGGCCGCGCTCGCCGGCGCCGCCGCCGGTGCCACGAGCAGGCCCGCCGTCATCGCCAGGGCCACCAGAACGGCCCGAACCCCCGAAGTCATCGCGTCACTTCCTCTTGAAGATCGCCTTGACCAGTTCTCGTGCCGCCGTGCGGCTGGCCTCGCCGATCGCCCGGTCGACGGGCGACATCCGGGTGGACGAGCCAGTCTTCTTCCGGCTGCCCGTCGTGGTCTTCTTGCGCGCGAGTTCCTTCTCGAGGCGGTCGGCCTCGTCGGCCGCCCGCTGGCGCTCCTGTGTGGCGGTGGCCTCTTGCGCCGCAGCCGTGGCCTGGGCGTCGAGTGTCGCCGCCGCTCCGGTCGTGGACGCCACGGCGCCGTACTTGGCCGACAGCGGCGACGCGGCGATCGCGGCGGTCATCTGGTCGGCCGGCGTCGGTTCCATCGAGCCCTGCGGGGCACGGACCCGGGTCCAGGCGACGGGCGACGGGGCGCCCTTCTCGTTCATGACGGTGACGATCGCCTCGCCCGTGGCCAACTGGGTCAGCACCTCCGCGAGGTCGTACCCGGAGTTCGGGTAGGTCGACACGGTGGCCTTGAGCGCCTTCGCATCCTGCGGGGTGTGGGCGCGCAATTGGTGCTGGACACGCGAGCCGAGCTGGGCCAGCACGTCGTCCGGTACGTCCTTCGGCGTCTGCGTCACGAAGAAGATGCCGACGCCCTTCGAACGGATCAGCCGGACGGTCTGCACGACGATCTCCAGGAAGTCCTTGGACGCGTCCTTGAACAGCAGGTGGGCCTCGTCGAAGAAGAACACGAGCTTCGGCCGGTCGGCGTCGCCCACCTCGGGCAGGAGGCTGAACAGTTCGCGCAGCAGGTACATCAGGAAGGTCGAGAACAACTCGGGCTGGTCCTGCACGCCCGGCACCTCCAGCAGGGACACGATGCCCTTGCCGGCCGCGTCCGTGCGCAGGATGTCGCTGACCTCGAAGGCCGGCTCGCCGAAGAAGACGTCGGCGCCGGTGTCGGCGAACGTGATCAATTCGCGCAGGATCACGCCGACGGTCGCGGTCGACAGTCCGCCGATCTCCTTCAGTTCGGGCTTGCCCACGTCGCTGTCGAGGAATGCCACGACCGCGCGCAGGTCCTCGAGCGTCACGAGGTTGAGTTCGGTCTTCCTCGCGTAGTGGAACACCAGCGCGAGCGACGACTCCTGCGTGGCGTTGAGGCCCAGGACCTTCGCCAGCAGGGTCGGGCCGAACGAGGCGACGGTCGCGCGGACCGGCACGCCGGTGCCCTTGCCGCCGAGCGCGTAGTACTCGGTGGGCGCGGCGATCGGCTGCCAGTCCTGACCGATGCTCGCGGTCCGCGCGAGCAGTTTGTCGTTGGGGGTGCCGGGGGTGGCGATGCCGGACAGATCGCCCTTGATGTCCGCGGCGAAGACCGGGACGCCGCCGGCCGAGACCTGCTCGGCGAGCACCTGCAGGGTCTTCGTCTTGCCCGTGCCGGTCGCGCCGGCGACGAGTCCGTGCCGGTTGAGCATCGCGAACGGGATCCGCACGGGGGCGTCCGCGCGCGGCTCGCCGCCGTCGACAAGTGCTCCGATCTCGAGGGCGAGTCCGTCGAACGCGTAACCGGCCTTGACGGCCGTCACGACCTCGGAGTCCGAGGCGGGATCGGCGGTGACGGCCGGTGCGGGCGGCTCGTCCTCGGCGGCCTTCTTCGCGGCGGCCTGCGCAGCGACGACGAGTTCGTCGGCCTTGCGCTGGGCCTCCCGCACCGCGGCCTGGGCGTCGGCGGCGGCCTTCGCGGCAGCGGCCGCGGCCAGGTCGTCGGCGTCGCCGGTCGGCTCGCCCGTGGTGTCGACGGTGGGATCGCTGTCGGTCATGCGGTTCAGGCTAGTCCCGCTCGTCGCAGGAGGCGCGCGGTCCGTCGACCGTGGGCACGGATTCCGTGGTTCGCGTGGTCCGCGTGCTTAGACTGGCCGGGTGATCTTTCGCCGCGTGGGGGACGGGCGGCCCTACCCCGACCATGGACTGACCCAGGGGGACTGGGCTGCCATCGCGCCCACCCAAGTCCGCCTCGACGACCTCACGACCACCAAGACCACCCTCGATCTCGAGACCCTCCTGGACAGCGACTCCACCTACTTCGGCGACCTGTTCGCCCACGTCGTCAGCTGGCACGGCGAGATGTTCCTCGAGGACGGCCTCCACCGGGCCCTGCGATCCGCCCTGCAGCAGCGCACCATGGTGCACGCGCGCGTCCACACGATCGGCAAGCACGTATGAGTAAGGCGATCGAGCGGCTGGTCGTGGCCGGTGCCGTGGGTGTGTTCATCGTCGGCACGGGTCTGGGCGTCAATCTGGCGTTCTCCGAGCCCCCCGCCGTCGAGTCCCAGGACGAGACCTGCGAGACCAAGACCGTCGCGACGGGCGAACAGTTGACCAGCAACCTCGTCATGGTGCACGTCTACAACACCAGCGTCCGTGCCGGTCTGGCCAACCGGGTCAAGATCAATCTCGAGCGGCGAGGGTTCCTCGGCGGGTTGGCCAGCAACAACCCCGGCAAGATCGCCGCGAAGAACGTCACGATCCTCACGAAGGACCCGGGCGATCCCACGGTGAAGTTGGTCGCTCTCCAGTTCAAGGGCAAGGTCGCCACGGCGGCGCCGGACTTCGAGACCGAGGAGAACGGGGTCTCGATCCTCGTCGGTCCGGACTACGCCGGATTCAAGAAGGGCGCCAAGACGGCCCTGAAGGTCGGACAGGACGTCGCGGTGTGCGTCCCGACGGTCACGTTGCCCTAGGTCGTCTGCGTTCCCAACCGGCGAGTCGACCACTGCGGGCGACCTCGCGCAGTCGCTGCTCCACCTGTTCGCGCAGTTCGCGGGTGGTCACGATGAGCAGTTCGTCGCCCACCCGGATCCGCGTCGTGCGATGCGGGACGATCGTCTCGTCGTCGCGGACGACCATCGTCACCGAGGCGCCCCGGGGCAGCCGCAACTCGTCGATCTCGACGCCGGCGAGTTTCGAGGTCGCCGGCACGTGGATCTGCAGCAGGTCGGCCGAGATCCGTTCCAGCGGCGCGGCATCGATCTCGACGTCACGGCCGCGGTCGGACATCACGCCACACCACTGCGCCAGCCGACCGAGCGGCGCGGCCTGGATGATCGTGTAGACCACGACGGCCACGAACGTCATGTTGAACAGGTCGACGGAGTTGTCGACCGCATTGGCCAGCGGGATGGTCGCCAGGACGATCGGAACCGCCCCCCGCAGGCCGGCCCACCCGATGAACAACTGTTCTCGCCAGCCGACCCGGAACCACGTCGCGCAGGCCGCGACCGAGGCCGGTCGCGCGACGAAGGTCAGCAGGGCGCCGATGCCGATGCCCGAGACGATGTGCCAACCCTCGATCTGACTCGGGTGGACGAGCAGGCCCAGCATGACGAACAGGCCGATCTGGGCGAGCCAACCGATGCCCTCGACGAACGATCGGGTGGCCGACCGGTGGGGCAGTTCGGTGTTGCCCAGCACCACGGCGGCGATGTAGACCGCGGCGAATCCGCTCGCGTGGATCGACGCCGCGAGGGCATAGGCGAGCACCGTGACCGCGAAGACCACCAGCGGGTAGAGGCCGGCGGCGGGCAGTGCGGCCCGGCGCAGCAGGCGGGCGCCGCCGAAGCCGACGGCCAGACCCAGCAGGGCACCGACCACGAGCTCGAAGACGATGAGGCCGAGGAACCCGAACACGCCGTAGTGGTGGATCTCGCCGAGGCTGATGGCGGTGACCAGCACCACGATGGGTGCGTCGTTGAGACCGGACTCGGCCTCGAGCACGCCCGAGACCCGCGACTTCAGCGGCACCGATCTCAGCACCGAGAACACGGCGGCCGCGTCGGTCGGGGACAGCACGGCCGCGAGCAGCACGGCCAACTGCCAGTCGAGTCCGAACACGTAGTGCGCTCCGACGGCGACGATCACCACGCTGAGGGTCGTGCCCAGCGTGGCCAACAGCAGCCCCAGCCCCAGCGAGGGGCGCACGTTGGACCACGTCGTGGTCAGGCCGCCCTCGGCGAGGATCAGGATCAGCGCGGACAGACCCAGGACGAGCGCGGTGTTGTAGTCGGCGAACTCGACGCCGTTGCCGTCGTAGCCGATCAGGACGCCCAGGCCCAGGTACATCAGCAGCGAGGGGAGCCCGACGCCCACGGACAGGCGGACCGCCAGGACGGCGAGGATCAGCACCCCCGACCCCGTCAGCAAGATGACGTCAAGGTCGTGGGAAGTCACCTCATCTCCCTCCCACACGCGTCGGTGGTGGGGATTCTATCGGTCGTTCATTGCGGCGATGAGTCGGTCGACGGCGGTCCGGTATCCCTGGACACCCTCGCCGACGACGTGCACGACGGCCACGTCGGCCACGTACGAGTGATGCCGGAACTCCTCGCGCGCCATGACGTCGGAGATGTGCACCTCGGCGACCGGGAGGTCGACCCCCGCCAGGGCGTCGCGCAGGACGACCGACGTGTGAGTGAGGCCGCCCGGGTTGATGACGATGCCGGCGCAGTCGTGTCTCGCCGCGTGGATCGCGTCGATCAGCACGCCCTCGTGGTTGCTCTGGATCGCCCGGACCTCGAAGCCCCGCACGGCGGCGGTCTCGGTGACGAGCCGCTCGACGTCGGCGAGGGTCTCGGCACCGTAGATCTCGGGCTCGCGGATGCCGAGCAGGTTCAGGTTGGGGCCGTTCACGAGCAGCAGGCGGCGATCGGTCACAGGCCCACCGTATCGCCGCGTGGAGGCCTCGACTCCGCGTACACGAGAGCCGGTCAGCCTCCCGCCGGAGCAGGAGACTGGCCGTTCAGCCCGGTTCGGACTACGTGAACGAGATCGGTTGGCCGTTGATGACCACGTTGCTGAACTCGATCGAGCCGGTGCCTTCGTAGATCAGCGACGCGCGCGTGATCGAACCGTTCGGGTTCTGGCGAGCCGAGTTGTCGTTCAGGCTCGTCGCGATCGCCGAGACGGTGGAGGTGCCGTCGCCGTTGTCGTGGCCGTAGTTCGGGTTGATCTGGTGGACCGACGAGTACGCCACGCCGTCAACGCCGTCCTTGCCGTCGACGCCGTTGGCACCCGCCTTGCCAGCCTTGCCAGCGTGAGCGATCAGCCACGCCCGTGCGCCGGGGGTGAGGTCGCGCAACCGGATCGTGCCGTTCTTGACGTCGATCGACCGGATGGTGCCGTTCTTGATGGGTTGGTGTCGCACGAAAATCCTTTGGCAGTCCCAGTGCGAGGTCTCTATCCGACACCTATGGAGCTCTTATACTGATTGGTAGTGTGTTTTAAGTCTCATCTATCGGCGACGCGGTCGACCGCGCTGCTACGCTCCTGCTCATGGCGCGCCCTTATGGAGACCCGGTGGAGATCGTCACCGGCCCCGTCCCCGCTCAGTCGCCCTTCATCCCCACGGATGCGAAGATCGTGGCCGGGGTGGTCGCTCCAGCCTCTCCGGACCCGATCCCCGTCGTGCTGCTCCCGGGTTTCGAGTACCGGATCCGCGAGTGGCGGCACCCGGACACCCACGAGATCCACTGGCTGCTCGAGCGGAGGAAGTCCGGCCTGCTCGGCGACGCCGACGAGTAGGTCTCGCGTACTCCTATCCTCGGAGGGTGAGTGCACTCGTGGTCCATGCGTCCAAGTACGGGTCGACCCGGGAGTACGCCGAACGCATCGCCGCCGCCCTCGACGCGCCGGTCAAGGCCTCGTCGGACGTGACGGCGAAACAGTTGGCCGGCGAGGATCTGGTCGTGTTCTGCTCGGCGGTCTACGGACCGATGCTGCGCGACAGCTCGGTGCTGCGGGCTGCGGTCGAACGGGGGACGGCGACGCGGTGGGTGCTCGTGACGGTGGGTCTGGGTGATCCGCTTCTGAGCATCAAGCGCGACGAACTCGTGGCGACGAAGTTCCCGCTGCCGCTGCGCGAGCGACTGCGGGTCGTGCACCTGCGTGGCGCGATGGACATGGAGAAGCTGAGCTTCTTCGACCGATCGATGATGAAGACGATCCGCCGGAGCCTGTCGGCCAAACTGGCCCACACCGCCGAGGACGACGCCATGCTCGCGGCCCTGGAACCCACCCGGATCAGCTTCATCGACGACGCCGGCGTCGATGCCGTTGTCGCGGCGTGCCTAGGCTGAGGTCATGCAGTTCGGCATCCACATCTACAACTTCACGATCCCCGGCGAGCCCGACTCGCTCGCCGGCGCGCTGGCCGGCACGGCGCGGGCTGCCGACGATGGCGGCGCCGCGTGGATCACCCTCATGGACCACTGGTTCCAGATGGAGACCGTCGGGAGGTCCGAGGACCCGATGCTCGAGGGCTACACGTCCCTGGGCTACCTCGCCGCACTCACCTCGCGCGCCAAGCTGGGGCTGCTCGTCACGGGCGTGACGTACCGCCACCCCGCCCTGCTGGCGAAGATCGTCACGACCCTCGACGTGCTGTCGGGTGGCCGGGCGTTCCTCGGTCTCGGCGCGGCCTGGTACGAGCGCGAACACCTCGCCCTGGGCGTGCCTTACCCGGCCATGGGCGAGCGGTTCGAGCGGCTGGAGGAGACGCTGCGCATCTGCCAGCAGATGTGGAGCGACGACGACGGTGCGTTCGAGGGCGAGCACTACACGCTGGCCGAGACGATCTGCCGTCCGCGGCCCGTCCAGTCCCACGTCCCGATCCTGTTGGGCGGGCAGGGCGAGAAGAAGACCCTGCGCATGGTCGCGCAGTACGCCGACGCGACGAACCTGTTCCCGATCGGCGCCGACGGGATCCGCGGCAAGCTGGAGGTGCTGCGCCGCCACTGCGACGAGCTCGGGCGCGACTACGACTCGATCCAGCGCACGATGCTGGCCCCCGGCGACGCCGTCCGCGATCCCGACGGCTTCCTCCGCGAGATGCAGGCCTACGCCGACGCCGGCATCGAGCTGGTCGCCCTCATGCCCCACGGCCCCGACCCCGTCGGCTGGGTGTCCACCTTCGTCGACGAGGTTGCCCCGCGCCTGGCCGAGTTGTGATTTTTACGCACGTTCGTTCGCCCGCGCTGGGCGCACGTGGCTGTTGAAGACTGCCCCTCGCGAGTCCGTGATGCGAATTCTAAACGGCTTCCTCGTACGAGGGTTCAGGTCGAAGTACCAGTCGGAGATATCCCAGCAGACGGCGAATAGACCCCGAGGGGCGCAGGACCACCGTCGCGATTCGGCGACCACCCGCTCGATCGTGAGGGGGTCCGCGCGTCTCAGTCCGTCCCACAGTTCGAGGTCGGCAGTGCTGATGTTCCCGGATTCGTCTTGGATCTTGGGATTGAGAAGTCGCCAATCGCCGTGGTTGCTTCGTTCCACCTCGAGGCGCCACCTATGTGCACGCGGTTCCGTCGAGCAGAGCAGTGCGACGTCGTCGTAGAAGAAGCGAGGGAAGGTGGCCAGGCCCCGGCGGTCAGGCTCCATCAGTCAGCCTCGACAATCGTCGAGCACTTCTTGGCTTGGGCTCGGTCCCCTTTTCTGGCACGCACGTGGTTGGCCACGACGGCGATGGCGACGGGTACTGCCACGACCGCGACGACGATGTAGGCGTCGTACCTACGGCACAGTCCGACGATCGCCGCGGTGGCCAGAAACGTGAGTAAGAGATTCCGCGGATAGGCGCGCGTCGCTGACGTGGAGCAGGCACAAACA
>CAYXFT010000119.1:0-8602 GCA_964464335.1 uncultured Aeromicrobium sp. | reverse complement strand
ACGCCCTCGATTGCGCCCTTGCCGAACTCCTCGGGGTGCTTCGTCAGCCGCCGTTCGGTGATGTACGACAGGAAGGTCGGTACCTCGGCGCCGCCCGCGGGCAACGCGCCGAACGGGAAGCCGAAGGCGGTGCCGCGCAACCACGGCTTCCACGACCGGCCCCAGTCCGTCTTGTCCATCCAAGGCTGGCCGACGGGGATGATCTCGAGCGGCTTGCGGCGCAGATGGGCCGCGACCCACAGCGCCTCGCCGATCGCGAAGATCGCCACGGCGACGACCACGACGTCGATCCCGTCCGCCAGTTCGGGCCGGCCGAAGGTCAGCCGGGCCTGCCCGGTCTGGGAGCCGACGAGCGCGAACGTCAGGCCGAGGAAGAGCGACACGAACCCGCGCAGCTTGGACGAGCCCAGCACCGCCGTGACCGTGAAGAGCGCGAACAGCATGATTGCGAAGTACGACGGCGCCCCGAGTTGGACGACGACGTCGGCGATGTTCGGCAACAGGACGACGAGCAGGGCCGAGCCGATCGTGCCGGCGACGAACGACCCGATCGCCGCGGTGGCCAGTGCCTGCGCCGCCCGGCCGGCCTTCGCCATCTTGTTGCCCTCCAGGGCCGTCACGACCGAGGAGGACTCACCGGGGGTGTTCAACAGGATCGAGGTCGTCGAGCCGCCGTACATCCCGCCGTAGTAGATGCCGGCGAACATGATCAGCGCGCCCGCCGGTTCGACGTTGTAGGTGATCGGCAGCAGCAGCGCGACGGTCATCGCCGGGCCGATGCCCGGCAGGACGCCGACGGCCGTGCCCAGCAGCACGCCGATCACGGCGTACATGAGGTTCTCGGGAGTCAGGGCGTTGGCGAAGCCCTCCATCAACAGATCCATCAGAGCACTCCGTCCAGGACGCCGGCGGGGATCGGAATCCCGAGACCGACGTAGAAGCCGTACCAGGTCAGCAGGGACAGGGCGATGCCGACGCCGATGTCCAGCAGCAGTCGTCGGCTGCCCAGGATCCGCGCGGAGGCCGCGAACAGGAAGGCGCCCATGATCGCCCAGCCGAGCCAGCCGATGAGGGCGATCACGACGACGATCACGGCGATCAACTGCAGGAGCGTCGACCAGTCCTGGCCGCCGGCGAGGTCGACGTCCTCACCCTCCTCCTGCTCGGCGACGTCACCGCGCCACGTGGCGACGGCCAGCAGCACACCGAGCACCACCAGGGCGGATCCGATGACGTACGAGAACGCATAGGGCTGGACCGGTTGGTCCGCGAAACCCGGGTCGAGGCCGAGCGCGTCGACCAGCACCACGACGCCGACGAAGGCGACGAAGGCGGCCAGGCCGTACTGGGCGGTGTCGACCGTGCGCGGGGGCGCGGTCGGTGTCGAGTCGCTCATACCAGTCCCAACTCCTCGAGCGTCGAGGCGACGCGGTCGTTCTGCTCCTCCAGGAAGGCACCGAACTCGTCGCCGGTGATGAAGTCGTCGGTCCAGCCGTTGCGCTCGAGCGCCTCCTGCCATTCCGGCGTCTCGTGCATCGCCGTGAGCAGTTCGATGTACTCGTCGCGGGTCGCGTCGGAGATCCCCGGCGGCGCGAGCACGCCGCGCCAGTTGATGAAGGAGAAGTCGATGCCCTCCTCCTTGAGCGTCGGGGCGTCGACCGTCTCGAGGCGTTCGTCGCCGGACACCGCCAGGACGCGCAGTGAGCCGTCCTCGACCTGACCCTCGAACTCGCCCAGCCCGGACATGCCGACCTCGATCTTGGAACCGAGCAGCGCCGTCGTGAGCGGTCCCCCGCCGTCGTAGATGATGTAGTTGACGTCCTTGGCCTCGATGCCGAGTTCCTGGGCCAGTTGCATCGGGAACAGGTGGTCCGGGCCGCCCGGGGACGAGCCGCCACCGATCGTCACGCTGCCCGGGTCGTCCTTCCACGCGTCGACGAAGTCCTGGACGGTCGTGAACGGGGAGTCGGCCGGGACGAGGATCCCCTCGGGCTCGGAGACCAGCTGCGCGATCGGGGTTGCCTTGTCGACCGTGGCGTCGGAACCGTTGGTGAACACCGATCCCACGACACCCAGCCCCATCGTCATCATCAGGTCGTCGGCGCCGCGCTCGTTCATGAGCCGCTGCATGGCGACCGTGCCGCCCGCTCCGATGACGTTCGTGACCTCGAAGCGTCCCGTGAGGTCGTTCTCCTCCAGCGCCCGCACGGCCGCGCGACCCGTCAGGTCATAGCCGCCGCCGGGGCTGTTCGGGATCATCATGCGCAACCGGCGGTTCTCGGCCTCACCGTCGGAGCGGGTCACCCCACAGCCGGCGAGCATCGCCAGCACCAAGATCGCCACGACTCCGACGCCGAGCATCCTGCTCCAGCGTTTCCTCGTCAGCCAGATGGTCATCGATCCTCCTCGTCACTCATGCTGATCATGCGGCCGGATGTGGCGTGGGTCACGATTGCGGAACCAAAGGAGGTTGTGGTCATTGTGGTCATGCGGCACGGAACGCCCGGCAGACGCCGGCTGACGCTCGCAGGCCAGGTGCTGCTGCTGCAGTTGGCGGTCATCGCCGGGGTCCTGCTCGTCGTCGCGGTGATCTCGTTCCGGCAGAGCACCGCCTCCTTCACCGACGACCGCGGCAGCGCCATGCGATCCGTGGCCGAGTACCTCGCCGGCGGCGAGGTGGTCCGGACGGCGATCGACGACCCGCAGGCGACCCGCACGCTGGCGCCGTTCGTGGAGCGCGCCATGGCCCTCTCGGGCGCGACGGACGTCCTGGTCACGGACCCCGACGGGGTCGTGATCGCCTCGGCCGAACCGGCCGAGGTCGGCACGACGATCGACCTGGGCGACAGTCGGGTCCTCGAGGGACGCGGTTGGAGCGGAGACCTCGAGCGGAACGGTCGCCGGCAGGTCACGGCCCATGCGCCGGTCCTGGCCGCCGACGGGACCCTCGTCGGCATCGCCGTCGCGGAGCAGGCCTACCCGTCGTGGTGGGACCGCATCGCCGACTCGGCAGCCGACCTCGCGCTGTACCTCGGGCTGGGCGCCCTGCTGGGCGGACTGGGGACCTGGGCCGTGTCACGCCTGCTGAAACGCCGCACCCGCGGACTGGGGAGCGAGGAGATCGCCACCCTCGCGGACCACCGCTACGCCCTCCTGCACAGCATCCGCGAGGGCGTCGTCGCCGTCGACAACGCCGGCATCGTCACCGTCATGAACGACGCCGCCCGCCGGTTGCTCGCCGTGGCGGGCGAGCCCGTCGGCCGGCCGCTGGCCGACCTCGGCCTCGACCCGGAACTGACCTCCCTGATCGCCGGCGACGCCGAGGCGCACGATGCCGTCGTCCTGACCGGTGATCGGGTGCTGGTCGTGAACCGCCGCGCGGCATCGAGCGGCGGGCTGGGGATCGGCAGCGTCACGACGATGCGCGACCGCACCGACGTGGTCGAGGTGCAGCAGCAGCTCAGCTCGAACCTCTCGATCAGCGATGCCCTGCGTGCCCAGACCCACGAGTTCGCGAACCGGCTGCACACCATCTCCGGACTGGTCGAACTCGGCGAGTACGACGAACTGGCGAGCCTCCTGGGCACCCTGACCCGCGAGCGTGCCGTCCTCGACACGCGCCTGCGCGAGGCCGTGCAGGATCCCGCGGTCGCAGCCCTGCTCGCGGCGAAGTCGAGCCAGGCCTCCGAGGCCGGCCTGCACCTGAGGATCGACGAGGCCTCCCACCTGACCGCGCTGGGGCCGGAATTGGCCGCCGACCTGACGACCGTCCTGGGCAACCTCGTCGACAATGCCGTCGACGCCTGTCGTGGCGGGGGCGGTCACGAGATCGTCGTCCGCCTGGTCGACGTCGACGGCACGATCGAGGTCGTGGTCGCCGACGACGGTCCCGGGGTGCCTGCACAGATCTCGGGGTCGATCTTCGCCCGCGGATACTCCACGAAACCCGAGATCCTCGGCGGCCGAGGCATCGGACTGCCGCTCGTACGACTCATCGCCACGCGCCGTGGCGGCTCGGCCACCCTCGACGGCGCGGGCCCGGGAGCGACCTTCCGCGTACGGTTGCCCCGCATGGAGAGCCTCGCATGATCCGGGTCCTGGTCGTGGACGACGACTTCATGGTGGCGCGAATCCACGAGCGCTTCGTGGCCCGCACGGACGGTTTCGCCGTCGCGGGGACCGTCGGGACCGGAGCCGACGCGCTGACGGCCGTCGCGGACCTCGATCCCGACCTCGTCCTGCTGGACGTGCACCTGCCGGACATGAGCGGCATCGACGTGCTGCGATCGCTGCGCGCCGCGGGCCACGGCGTGGGGGTCATCATGGTCACCGCCGAACGCGACGCCGACGTCGTGCGCGCAGCGCTGCTGGGCGGCGCACAGCAGTACCTGGTCAAACCCTTCGAGTACCCCGAACTGGCCGATCGCCTCCGCGCGGTCGCCCGGTCGCTGACGGCGCTGGCCACCGACTCCGCACCGGACCAGTCGGCCATCGATCGGGCCTTCGGCGGCGGATCGCCCGGTGCCGCCCCGTTGCCGAAGGGACTCAGCGCCGAGACGGCCGCATCGATGCTCACCGCCCTGGCCGGCGCCGGCGAGGTGTCGGCCGCCGAGGCCGGCGAGCTCGTCGGACTCTCGCGGGTCAGCGCCCGGCGCTACCTGGAGTACTTCGTCAGCGCGGGTCGGGCCACGGTGCGGCTGCGGTACGGAACCGCAGGGCGACCGGAGCGGCGCTACCTGCTGGGGTGAGCCCCGGCCAGCGCTCGACGGCCCCATAAGGTGCGTGGATGAGCTCCCCACCTCTCGCCCGGCGCCACGAACTGGACCACCTGCGGGTCCTGGCGATGCTCGGCATCATCTTGTTGCACACGGGCGCCGTGGTGGTCGTCGCCTGGCGCGGTTCGCACCCCGATCTCCTCTCGAAGTTCAACGTCGGCAACCTGGCCGACGCCGGTGGCCGGTTCGCGGTCAACTGCTTCTTCATGGCCTCCGGTGCGTTGCTGCTGGACCCGATCCGCCGGTTCGTGCTGCGACCGCACCTGCTGAGGATCGCCCTGCCGACCCTGACGTGGATCGCGATCTACGCGGTCGCCAACGTCCTGCTCGTCCGTCAGGGATACCCCGGCGTGGGCGGCGTGCTGAAGGATCCGACCTCCCAGTCGTTCGGCGAACTCGTCCGCGGCCTGCTCGCCGGACCCGCCGTGTTCCACCTCTGGTTCGTGTACGCGCTGTTCGGGATCTACCTCGTGGTCCCGCTCCTGCGCGCGCTCACCGACCGTGTCGAGCCGGACCGTCGACGCCTGCTGCTGTGGTTCCTCGCCCTGTGGTCGGTCGCGGGGCTCATCCCGTGGTGGGGCCCGTACTTCTGGGGGGATCGATTCCCGACGATCTATCGGCTGCCGTTCGAACCACTGCCGACCGGCTACGTGGGCCTGTTCGTGCTCGGATTCGTGCTGAGCCACTACCGCGACCGATTGCGGGTGCCTCCCGCGGCGTGGGCCGCGATGGCGGCCGTCGGCCTGGGCTGGACATTCACCGGCACCTGGCTGGCCGCCCGGGGCGACGAAGCGAACATCTTCGCCTCGTACGGGAACTTCAACCCACCGGTGCTGCTGTACTCGATCGGCGTGTTCGGCTTCTTCGCCACGCGCCAGCGAGGGCCGGGTCCGATCTGGCCGCTGGTGCGGCGCGCCTCGGACCTGAGCTTTCGCGTCTACCTGGTCCACATCCTCGTGCTGCACCTGCTGCGGGTCCTCACCGAACTCGGACCACTCACCGTCGAGCGCCCCACGATCGGCCTCCCGCTGACCTACGTCGCCACGGTCTCGATCTCGCTGGGGGTCGCGTGGCTGCTGGACCTGATCCGTCCGCTGCGCCGGTGGATCTGACGTCCACTCACGCCCGCGGGTGCCGGCGGTAGGCCGAGACCGTGGGGTCGTCCGTGACCCAGAACCGCCACGGCACGACCGCGGCGAGCCGCACGCCCACCCGAGGGCCCGCCGTGATCGCCGGCTCGTCGACCCGCTCCCCCAGGCACACCGGGGTGCCGTCCAGCAGATCGGTGCCGAGGTCGGCACTGGAGATGCCCAAGGCACGGGTCAGGTTGCCCGGACCGCGTGCGAGCGCGACGTCGTCGACCGGACCGCGGCGCTCGTGCGCGAGCGTCAGCCCGTCGACGACCTCGCCCGCCCGGACCAGCACGGCGGCGGCCTGCTCCGTCGGCCCGGTGACGACGTTCGCGGCGTGGTGACCGTGGATCCGGTAGACGTACAGGCGCCACGGCGTGCCGTACATGATCTCGGAGCGCGGGGTGCGCACGAACGCGTGGGAGGCCGGATCGTCCACGCCGCCGTACGCCTCGACCTCCGTGATCCGCACCGTCACGCCGTGACCGTGCAGCAGTCGCCCGAGCAGACCGCGCGCGTGCGCGGTGACGTCGTCCATGGCCCTAGTCTCGACCCATGCCCGAGATCGCCGAGCCCGTGGACCTCGCCGTGGGCCGACGACTCAACCCCGAGGCGGTCGGCTGGACGCGCCGACCCCTGCACCGGACGGCCCTGCCGTGGACGGGGCGGGTCAAGCGGTGGGAGTACTGGGGCATCATGACGCCCCGATTCGTGCTCGGGCTCACGATCGCCGACCTCGACTACGCCCATCTCACCCAGGTGTACGTCTACGATCGCGAGCGCGATCGGGAGACCGTCGCGGACACGACAGGGCTCGGACCGCTGCGCCCGCCGCTGTCCGACGGGCTGCCGCCGATGACGGCCATCTGCGGTCCGCTGACGTTCTCGGACCACGGCCGCGGCACGCGGATCAGGGTCGACACCGACCGCGTTCAGGTGGCCCTGGAGGCCGAGGGCGGCACCGAGGCGCTCGGAGTCGTCGTGCCCTGGAGCCCGCGCCGGTTCCAGTACACGCTGAAGGACCTCGCGCGGCCCGTGAGCGGAACGATCACCGTCGACGGCGAGCGTGAGGCCGTCGTGGGCGGCTGGGGCGTCCTCGACCGCGGCCGGGGCGTGTGGCCCTACCGGATGACCTGGAACTGGGGCGCCGGCAGCGGCACGGTCGGCGGCCACCGGCTGGGCCTGCAGGTGGGCGGACGGTGGACCGACGACACCGGTCAGACCGAGAACGGCCTCATCGTCGACGGCCGACTGCATCACTGGATCGACGACCTGACGTGGACGTACGACCTCGAGGACCCGAGCTCGGCCTGGGTCGTGACGGGACCCGACGTCGAGGCGGTCCTGACGCCCTTCCACCGCCGGGTCGCCAAGACGCAGCTCGGCGTCATCGCCTCACGGACCCACCAGGCGTTCGGCCGCTGGTCGGGCTGGGCACGCGGCCCCAAGGGCGTCGACTACCGCCTCGACGGCCTGTTCGGCTGGGCCGAGGAGGCCCGCAACCGCTGGTAGGGCCCGCGCGCTTGCGACGGGGCCGATCAGGGCCTTCTGAAGACGTCGTGATCGCCGACCCGTCGCCACCTCACGCGCATCTCGTCCTCGACCGTCACGAGCTCGAACGTCGTGCGTCCATCAGGACTGGCGAATGACCAGGTCATCTCGAGCACCCCGACGGCGGCGCGAACCGACTTGACGCGCAAGGATGCCGGCCACGGTGTCGCCGGGTCATCTGCGTGCGCGTCGCACGCGGGCACGAACTTCTCCCCCACGATCTTGCGAAACTCGGCCAGGTGCTCGGGTCTGAGTCGTCGTACGTCCGTGTCGAAGGCCGGCGTGGTCTCGAATCTCACTCGTCCGAGATCGCGTCGACGTGAGCAAGGAAGTCGTCACCGCTCTCGTGAACAGTGACGCGACCTGCCGCGACGTGCTCGTCGACCTCGCGCTCGCGCTCCTGCCAGCGCTGGGTCCAGTACCAGGCCTGATCCGCGGGAATCGGGACCGTGGGCCGCAACTCGACCACACCGTCGGACCGCTCGGTGACCTCGAGTTGGACGCCGGGCTCGTCGAGGTGCAAACGCTCTCGCAGCTCTGCGGGCAGGGCAATCACGCCCCGACGCTGGAGCGCGACGTAGCCGTGGAAACCCTCGGGCTGGGCAGTCATGTCTCCAGTGTGGCAGCCGAGCAGCACGACTGCAATGCTGCAATACTGCGTGCGAGGGCCGGCGCGCCGCTCAGAGCCGCGCGCGCAGCTCGGCCAGCTGCTCGGTGACCCGCACCAGCGCGGTGCCGCCGCGACCGTCGCGCGACGAGATCGACCCGCCGACCGACAGCACCTCGCGGACTCCCCCGGGCTCGGACGCGCCCGCGAGGTCGCCGGAGATCGCGGCGAAGTCCTCGTCGGTGAGGTCCCACAGTTCGATGCCCCGTTCCTCACAGACACGGACGCACGCGCCGGAGACCTCGTGGGCGATCCGGAACGGGACGCCGTGGCGGACGAGCCACTCGGCGACGTCGGTGGCGAGGGCGAAGCCCTGCGGTGCGAGCTCGGCCATCCGGATCGTGTTGAACGTCATCGTGGCGACCATCCCGGTGAACGCGGGCAGCAGGACCTCGAGGGTGTCGATCGAGTCGAAGACCGGTTCCTTGTCCTCCTGCAGGTCCCGGTTGTACGCCAGTGGCAACGCCTTGAGCGTGGCC
>CAYXFT010000118.1:0-8623 GCA_964464335.1 uncultured Aeromicrobium sp. | reverse complement strand
CCGGCCTGATCGAGGGCGCCAGCGAGGGCCGCGGCCTGGGTCACGACTTCCTGCGCCATGTCGAGCGCTGTGCCGCGCTGGTGCAGGTCATCGACTGCGCCACGGTCGAACCCGGGCGCGACCCGATCACCGACCTCGACATCATCGAGAACGAGCTGGCCCGCTACGGCGAGCTGACCGGTACGGACTTCGCCGACCGGCCCCGGCTGGTCGCGCTCAACAAGACCGACGTGCCCGACGCGGCCCAGATCGCCGAGTTCGTGATCCCCGAGCTGGAGAGCCGCGGCCTGCGTGTGTTCGAGGTCTCGGCGGCCAGTCACGTCGGACTGCGCGAACTGTCCTTCGCGATGGCCGAGATCGTCGCGGCCCGCCGCGCCGCCGAGCCCACGCGTGAGGCCACCCGGATCGTGCTGCGGCCGCCGGCGCCCGCCGGAGTGGGTCGCGAGTTCGCGATCACGCAGGTCGACGGCAAGTGGCACGTGCGCGGCGAGAAGCCCGCCCGTTGGGTGCGCCAGACCGACTTCAGCAACGACGAGGCCGTCGGCTTCCTGGCCGATCGTCTCAACCGGCTCGGTGTCGAGGACGAGCTGCTCACGTTGGGCGCCGAGGCCGGCGACGACGTCGTGATCGGCGATCCCAGCGACGCCGTCGTGTTCGACTTCGACCCGACGATCTCCGCCGGCGCCGAGTCGCTCGGCCGTCGTGGCGAGGACCTGCGCATCGACCAGAGCTCGCGCCGCACCAACAAGGAGCGGCGCCAGTTGCTCGCCGCCCGCCGGGCGTGGGAACTCGACGCCGCCGCCGCGCGTGCCGAGGGTCGCGTGCCCGAGCCGTTCCAGCCCCCCGCGGGCACCGAGCACCTCATCGAGGACTTCTCCGACGCCTGGTCGATCGACGAGGTGTACAGCGAGGACGACGAGGACGACGCCGGAGAGCAACGGTGACGCGATGACCCGGGTCGTCGTCAAGGTCGGATCCTCGTCGTTGACCACGGCCGACGGCCACCTCGACCCCGAACGGGTCGGCTCGGTCGTGGACGCCGTCGTCGCCGTGCGGGCTCGCGGTGACGAGGTCGTGCTGGTCAGTTCCGGTGCGATCGCCGCCGGGCTGGGGCCCTTGGCACTGCCGTCGCGTCCGCGCGACCTGCCCACCCAGCAGGCGGCCGCAGCCGTCGGTCAGCGTGCGCTGATCGCGCACTACTCCGAGGCGTTCGCCGCGGCCGGGCTGGTCGTCGGTCAGGTGCTGCTCACCGTGGACGACGTCAGTCGCCGCAGCCATTACCGCAACGCCTACCAGACCTTCGCCAAGCTGCTCGAGCTCGGCGTCGTGCCGGTCGTCAACGAGAACGACACGGTCGCCACCTCCGAGATCCGGTTCGGTGACAACGACCGGCTGGCGGCGCTCGTCGCGCACCTCGTCCACGCCGACCAGCTGATCCTGCTCTCCGACGTCGACGGTCTCTACACAGGTCACCCCGACGCGCCCGGCTCGCGATTGATCGAGGTCGTCGGCTCGGCCGCCGACCTCGCGGACGTCGACGTCGCCCGGGTCGGCTCGGCGGTCGGCACCGGCGGCATGGTCACCAAGATCGATGCGGCCCGGATCGCCACCGCCGCGGGCATCCCGGTCCGGCTGACGTCGGCCGCCCGAGCCCTCGACGCGGTCGAGGGCCACTCGGTCGGCACCCTCTTCACGCCCACCGGCAGGCGGCGGGGCACACGCCTGTTGTGGCTCGCGCACGCCAGCGAGACCCGCGGCCGCCTGGTCCTGGATGCCGGCGCCCGGCGGGCGGTCGTCGAGCGTGGCGCGTCGCTGCTGGCCGCGGGGATCACCGAGGTCGAGGGCGACTTCGTCGCGGGTGATCCCGTCGACGTCGTGGGTCCGGACCGCGCGGTCATCGCCCGCGGGATCGTGAACTACGACAGCGCCGAACTACCCGACCTGCTCGGCCGGTCGACCCACGAGATCGTCGCCGAGTTCGGTGCCGACCACGGTCGTGAGGTCGTCCACCGCGACGACCTGATCCTCGTCGGCACGCCCGTTTCCTGACCTCGCGCGACGGCCGGGGCATCACGAGCCCTTGTCGGCGACTCACCATCGGTGACATGTTCTTCTGAGCGGAACCGACACCGGCGCTGGTGGGAGGTGGGGACGATGCCCGACCCGGATCCACCCGTCGTGCTCGAGTTGCGGGTCCACGGCGTCCGCGGCACGCCACCGTCCTCGATGCTCGGGATCGACGCGGGCAACGTCGTCCAGGTCGCCGGGGACGACCTCACCGGCTTCTACCGGCCGGCCGACGGCACCGAGCTGCGGCTGCGCACGCCGAAAGCCGAGCTCGCCGTCGAGGTGTACTCGTGGGGCGCGCTGACGTCCGGCGTGCGGGGCTGGTTCGGCTGGGTGCAGCGTGTCCTGTGGCTGGCCCTGCTGCCGTTCGCCCTGGTCAACATGGCCTTCTGGGCGCGCCAGCACGCCGGAGAACAGTCCGGCCAGGCGCGCTGGGGGCTGCGTGCCGTGCGGGTGTCGGGCGTCCTGCTCACCGTCGTCGCCGTCCTCACCCCGTGCGTCGTGGCGATCGACCTCGTCGGCTGGCAGTGCTTCCGCAGCAACAGCATCGCGTGCCCCGTGCTGCCGGACTGGACGGACCGCCTCGCCTCGCTGTCGACGGGGCAGCGGATGGCGCTGACCTCGCTGGTCCCGCTCGCCGCGATCCTCGGCCTCGTGCTGCTGTCGTTCCGCACGCTCGCGCGCTACGAGGCCACCCCGATGATGACGAAGCCCGGCGGCACGAGCCGTGGCGCCGACGTGGGCATTCTCGGCGACTCGAAGATGTGGAAGAGCGGTGGTCGCACTCGCCGGTTGCAGCGGCTGCACGTGGCCGCGGCGCTGGCGACCGTCGTGTGCTTCACCGGCATCCACCTGCTCGTCGTGGCGCGGCTGGCGCGGCTCTGGCCGACGACCGTGGCGGGCGTTCTGATCCTGGTCCTCGTGGTGGCGCTCGCGACGACCGTCGATCCGCGCGACCACGAGCACGCGACGACGCGACGGCACTTCTGGTCACGCAGCGGCACCCGTTGGTACGACGCGCTCGCGTGGGTCGCCCTCGTCGTGGTCGTCGCGCACCTGGCGGTCCTGTGGACCATCCGGCTGCCTTTGGCCCTGCACGACCGGAACTTCACCGGTACCAACACCTGGTTCATCACGCTCTTCGCGGCGTTGACCGTGCTGCACGTCGTCCTGTTCGTCGGAGGCCGGCTGCCGGGCCCGCTCGCGACGCTCGTCGCCGGGCTGTTCCTCGCGCTCGTCGTGTCCGGTGTCGTCCTGGGACACGGTGGTGCCGGGGTGCGGAACGCGGTGCTGCTGGCGCTCGGCGCACTGATGGCGTGGCTGGTGCTCGCGCTGATCCAGGTCCGGCTCGCCCGGCGTGGCCGGTGGGGCGACGAGGACGGGCCGGACCTGCGGGCGATGGCGTGGGTCGGCGCCGGTTCGTCGCTGTTGCTCGGCGCGGCCACGATGGTCGCCCTGCTCTTCACGACGGCCGCGGTCGTCGCCACCGCGAACCACCTCAACGGTCCGGACCAGTCGGTCGACGACCTCGTGACGCGGCGACACGAGGTCGCGCCGGTCAACGCCCCCACGCTCCGCGCCGCGGGCGACGTCGTGCTGGCCGGGGCTCGGATCACCTCCGACGGGGGGACGATCCGCGTGTCGTCCGGGACGATAGTGGTCGACACCCTCACGGCCACCGATCCCGACAGCCGACTCGCCACGATCGGCCTGGGATCCACGCACCTGAGGAAGTCGGTGGTCGTGCTGCCGCCGGACGCGACCGGCGTCCGGCTCGAGTCGTCGTGCTACGGCCGCGCCGGTGACCCCGACTACGCCTCCAAGGCCCCCTGCACCGGCGAGTCCGTGGGATTCAGGACCGCGGGCACCCTCCTCGTCCCGCCGGCGTGCCAGGTCGACGGGGTGGCCAGGCGCTGCCTCCTGGTGAAGGCAGCTTCCGACCGGATCTCGATCGACGTCGCCGAGTCGCCCCAGGGGCCGCTCGTCGTCCCGCAGGTGTTGGTCTGGACACCGTTGATGCAGTTCGCCCTGCTGGTGCTCGGCACGATCGCCCTCCTGCTGGCGATCGCGAGGTTCCGGCTGACCGCTGCGCGGCGGATCCGCAAGGAGGCCATGGCGGACACCCGCATCCCGACGTCCGACCGGGCGACCGTCGCCGCCACCCGGGTGCGGGCCGCCCTCGCCCACCGGGCCGAGCGCGTGCTGGACGTCCTGGGCATGGTCACCAGCATCCTGGCGTTGCCCACGCTGGCGCTGTCGCTGAACGGGCGGCCGCCCTGGGACGTCGTCGAGTGGTCACGTCCCTTCGCGACGATCTCCCTCTACACGGTGGTCGTCGTGTCGCTCGGGCTGATGTTCGCCGGCGCCCAGATCCGCAAGTCGCCCGAGGCGCGTCGATCCGTCGGCATCCTGTGGGACATCACGACCTTCTGGCCGCGGGCGGCGCACCCGTTCGCGCCGCCCTGCTACGCCGAACGGGTCGTCCCCGAGGTGACGGCGCGCCTGCGGTGGGCGCTCGAACGCGATCCGCAGGGCATCGTGGTGCTCTCGGGACACAGCCAGGGCTCGCTGATCTGTGCCGCGGTGCTGTGCCAGCTCAACGGGCTCGCGCACCGGGTGCGCCTGGTCACCTACGGCAGCCAGATCCGGACGATCTACGGCCGGGTGTTCCCGCGCGCGGCCGGGCCCCAGGAGTTCGGCTACACGGCCACCACGGGAGCCCCGTTGATGGGCACCGCGGCTCCGGACCTGCCGACGGAGCCGGCCGGCCCGACGACGAGCGTCGCCGGGCTGCGGGCTCGCCTCGCCCGTCCCGAGCACTGGGTCAACCTGTTCCGCCGCGGGGACCCGTTGGGGTACCGGGTGTTCAGCGATCTCGACGACCCGGCCCTCGACCGGCCGACCCTCGAGGTGCCCACCATCGAGTGGGGCGATCCGGGCCCTCGCGTCCTCGGCCACGGCGGGTACCAGCACACGCAGGAGTACCGCGAGGTCGTCGCGGCGTGGACGGGGGAACCCGTCGTGGGCCCGCCGGCGACCACGGCGGACGTGCGGCCGCTGCCCGGACCGTGACCCGAACCGGGAACTTCGAGTGCAACAAATCTTGAAAATGTTGTAATCAAGTCCTACGCTGTCGCCATGAGTGACGTGGATCACGTGCGCGACCGGATCATCCGGGCGGCCCGTCACGCGCTCATCGCCGGTGAGTCCGTCGACGTGGGCAAGGTCGCCGCGCAGGTCGGGATCGACCGCACCACCGTGTTCCGGCAGGTCGGCCGCCGGGACGTCCTGATCGCCGAGGCGCTGTGGAGCACGACCGCGGAGCTGGCCTGGCCGGCGAGCCTGGCAGCCCACCCGCCCGGCACGCCGCACCGGGCGGCCCTCGTGCTGACCCGCTACGTGCGGATGCTGATCGACGAGGCGTGGTTCCGCGAGTTCCTGCATCGCGACCCGACCCGCGCCATGCGTGTCCTCACGACCGGGGACTCGCCCATCCACACCAAGGTCCTGGGCGTCATCTCCGACCTGCTGGCCGAGGAGCCGCCGGCTCCGGTCGACCTGCCATTGGACGAACTGGCGTACGTGACCAAGCGCGTGGCCGAGTCCTTCATCTACGCCGACGTCATCGCCGGTGTCACCCCGAACGCCGATGCGGCATACCCCGTCTTCGTCGCCCTGCTCGGGTGACCGACCATCAAGGAGAACCCATGACCGTCAACGGACACCACGACCCCCGCTTCGCTGGCCTGCGCGACGCGTTCGAGGCGAATCTGGACTCGGGGGAGGAGTTGGGCGCCGCGATCGCCATCGACCTGGACGGAGAGACGCTCGTCGACGTGTGGGGCGGCTTCGCCGACGTCGCGCGCACGCGGCCGTGGGAGGCCGACACGATCGTCAACGTGTGGTCGACCACGAAGGAGATCACGGCGCTGGCCGTCCTGACGTTGGTCGAGCAGGGTCTGGTCGACGTCAACGAGCCGGTGGCGACCTACTGGCCCGAGTTCGCCCAGAACGGCAAGGAGGGCATCGAGGTGCGGCACCTGATGTCTCACACGTCCGGAGTCTCGGGCTGGGACCAGCCGTTCGTGCTGGAGGACATGTACGACTGGGAACTCTCGACGTCGCGACTCGCCGCCCAGGCGCCGTGGTGGGAGCCGGGCACCGTGTCGGGCTACCACGCGCAGAACCAGGGCCACCTGCTCGGCGAGGTCGTGCGGCGCGTGACCGGCAAGACCCTCAAGCAATACGTCGCGGACGACATCGCGGCACCGCTGGGCGTCGACCTGCAGATCGGTGCGAAGCCCGAGGACGACGACCGGGTCGCCGAGATCGTCCCGCCGCCGCCGCTGCCGATCGACATGGAGAGCCTCGACCTCGAGTCGCCCATGTTCAAGACGTTCACCGGGCCGGTGGCCGACGCGAACGCCGCCAACACGATCGCCTGGCGCCGCGCCGACCTGGGTGCGCTCAACGGGCACACGAACGCCCGGGCGCTCGCACGGACGTTCTCGGTGATCTCGCGCGGTGGCGAGATCGACGGGGTCCGGCTGCTCTCGGACAAGACGATCGGCCTGATCTTCGAGGAGCAGTCGCGCAACGTCGACCTCGTGCTCGGCGCGCCGCTGCGCTTCGGCATCGGCTTCGCGCTGCCCGAGCCGGTCACCCTGCCGTACATCCCGGACGAGCAGGTCTGCTTCTGGGGCGGCTGGGGCGGCTCGCTGACGGTCATGTTCCCCGAGCGGAAGCTGACGGTCTCGTACGTCATGAACAAGATGGCGCCCGGCATCATCGGCTCGGACCGCGCCGCGGCCTACTTCACCGAGGTCCTCGCCGCCCTCGATTGAGCGGTGGTGCGGCCAGGGGGACCGCGAGTGGCGCAGAACGCACGCCACTGGCCGCCACTGGCGTGCGTCTTGCGCCACTCGCGGGTCGCTTTGCGCCACTCGCGGACGAACTAGGATCGGGACATGGGAACCGAGGTTCGTGACGCGGCGCTGCGTGCCCGCGAGGCGGCGCGCGTGCTGGCGCTCGCGACGCGCAAGGACAAGGACGCCGCGCTGCGGGCGATGGCCGCGGCGCTCGTCGCCGGCACCGACCGGATCATCGCCGCCAATGTCGAGGACGTCGCCGAGGCTCGCGCCGAGGGCACCGCCGAGAACGTGATCGATCGGCTCGCGCTCGACGCCGAGCGGGTCGCGGCGTTCGCGCAGGGCGTCAGCGACATCGCGGCACTGCCCGACCCGATCGGCGAGGTCGTGCGCGGTTCCACCCTCGAGAACGGACTGCAACTGCAGCAGATCCGCGTACCGATGGGGGTCATCGCGATGATCTACGAGGGACGCCCCAACGTCACCGCGGACGCCGCCGCGATCTGCCTCAAGGCCGGCAGCGCATCACTGCTGCGAGGCTCGCGGTCGGCTCGACGCTCGAACGCGGTGATCGCGCAGATCATGCGCGACGCCGTCGCCTCCACCGGTCTGCCGGCCGACCTCATCCAGGCGATCAGCGCCGAGGACCGCTCGACCTCCACCGACCTGATGACCGCGCGCGGCCTCGTCGATCTGGTGATCCCGCGCGGGGGCGCGGGCCTGATCAGCACCGTCGTCGAGCAGTCGACGGTCCCCGTCATCGAGACCGGCACGGGCAACGTGCACGTCTACGTCGACGCGGATGCCGACCTGGAGATGGCGCTGGCCATCGTGCTGAACTCCAAGACCCAGCGCACCAGTGTCTGCAACGCCGCCGAGTCGCTGCTCGTGCACAAGGCCGTCGCCGACGAATTCCTGCCCCGGGTCGTCGCCGCCCTGCAGGGCCACGACGTGCTGATCCACGGCGATGCGGCCTTCCAGTCGTTCGCCGAGGTCGTCCCGGCGACCGAGGACGACTATGCGACCGAGTACCTCGCGTCGGAGATC
Source organism: uncultured Aeromicrobium sp. (assembly GCA_964464335.1). Classification (GTDB taxonomy): domain Bacteria; phylum Actinomycetota; class Actinomycetes; order Propionibacteriales; family Nocardioidaceae; genus Aeromicrobium. The sequence goes on along the minus strand of CAYXFT010000118.1, from coordinate 641 downwards.
TCCGCGAAGGTCGTCGACTCGCTGGAGGAGGCCGTCGACCACGTCCGCCGCTACTCCTCGGGCCACACCGAGGCGATCGTCACGGGCTCGCTCGACGCGGCCCGACGGTTCACGATGGGGGTGGACTCGGCCGCCGTGATGGTCAACGCGTCCACCCGGTTCACCGACGGAGGGGAGTTCGGCTTCGGCGCCGAGATCGGCATCTCGACCCAGAAACTGCATGCCCGCGGACCCATGGGCTTGACCGAGATGACCACCACGTCGTACGTCGTGACCGGAACCGGTCAGATCCGCTGATCCGCCGCTGATAGCCTGTCGCCATGCTCGATCTGACCCGCGTCGCGGCCGAGGCGGCCGAACACGGCGACCCCGCGATCAACCCGTACATCATCGGCGGGCTCGCCCTCGGCGTCCTGCTCACGTTGCTGCTCATCACCGTGTTGTTCGGGCTGGGCCGCGAGCACACCTGAGCATGACGGGTCGTCGTCGCATCGGCGTGATGGGCGGAACATTCGACCCGATCCACCACGGTCACCTCGTCGCCGCCAGCGAGGTCCAGTCGTGGTTCGACCTCGACGAGGTCATCTTCGTGCCCACCGGCGAGACCACCCGGTCGGCCTTCTGCCACGGCTCGCCGGTGG
>CAYXFT010000117.1:0-8659 GCA_964464335.1 uncultured Aeromicrobium sp. | reverse complement strand
CCGAGTTCGCCCGGCCGTCGTGCAGCGCGAGCTCGACCGCTACCTGCCGTTCCTGGCCACCACGAAGGTGCTGATGGCGGCGGTCCGCCACGGCGTCGGCCGCGAGGTCGCCCACGAGGCGATCAAGGAGCACGCGGTCGCCGTCGCGCTGGAGATGCGCGAGAAGGGCACCGCCGAGAACGACCTGTTCGACCGGTTGGCCGCCGACGAGCGACTCGGCCTGACGGCCGACGACCTGCAACGCCTCGTCGCCGAGCCGCTCACGTTCACGGGCGCCGCCGTCTCGCAGGTCGCGGCGGTCGTCGCGCAGGTCGAGCAGGTCGCGCTGCGCCTGCCCGCAGCCGCGTCCTACAGCCCCGGCGACATCCTCTGACCGTGGCCGACGTCGTCATCTACACCGACGGGGCGTGCAAGGGGAACCCCGGCCCCGGCGGCTGGGGCGTCTACCTGCGCGCCGGCGAGCACGAGAAGGACCTGTGTGGTGGTGAGCCGGAGACCACCAACAACCGGATGGAACTCACGGCGGTGATCGAGGGGATCACGGCGCTGACCCGACCCTGCACGGTGGCGATCTACCTCGACAGCCAGTACGTCCGTCAGGGCATCACGCAGTGGATCCACGGCTGGAAGGCCAAGGGCTGGAAGACGGCCGCGAAGCAGCCGGTCAAGAACGCCGACCTGTGGAAGCAGCTCGACGCCCTCGTCCATGACGGGGAGCACACGATCGAGTGGCACTGGGTCAAGGGCCACGCGGGCAATCCCGGCAACGAACGTGCCGACGCCAACGCCAATCGCGGCGTCCCGGTCTGAGTCAGCCGAGCCAGGCCAGCACGACGGGCTCGGAGTGTTCGGCCCACGTGGCGGTCAGCGTGCCGGCGGCCGGGGTCGCGGCCGGCACCAGCCGCTCGACGTGGAGCAGGCCCTCGCCGTCACCGGAGCCGTGCACCGAGGCGGTCGTCGCGCGACGCGGCAACGGCGTGCCGTCGGCACCGACGAGATCGACCTCGCCGCGTCCTTCGCGGATCACCGCGGTGGCCTCGGCGATGTACACCGGGTCGGTCGGGGCGTCGTACGCCCAGCGCGGCCCCAGCGCCGAGTGCTGCATCTCGCCGATCAGCACGGCGCCGTCGAGCGGCTGGGCCCGATACGTGACCGGCACGTGGGCGATGACGTCACCCAACGGCAGCAGGAAGGTCTCGATGCCGACCTCGCCGGCCGGATCGTCGAACCGGAAGCTGGCGACGGCGGCCGGGACGGCGGCACCCTCGGGCCACCACGGTTGCCGCGGTAACCAGGCCTCGAGGAGGTCGGACTTGGACGGGGTCAGCTCCGCGCTGGTGTGGACGATGGCCATAGGGCGATCGTAGACGCGAACACGGACAGCAGCGCGGCGCCGATGATCGGCGCGACCGGGTCCATCGAGTAGAGCGCGGTGCCGGTGAGCGGACCGGCGACGTAGACCAAGCCGGCGGTCGCGGTCAGCAGGCCGGCGACCGCGGCGTGCTCGTGCGACTCGACGGCCAGGGTCGCGCCGGCGTTGTACCCGGGCACGGCCAGGCCGAGCCCGGCGGCGATCACCATGAGCGACGGCAGGACGGTGGCCAGGCTCGGGGCGAAGACGGCGGCGACGTAGCCCAGCGCGGCGAGCAGCCCGCCGACGGCCATCAACTGCAGGGGGGCCCAGCCCAGTCGCGGCGCCACCAACGCCTGCGTCGCGGCGAAGCCGACCCCGATCAGTACCCCGGCCACGGCGACGGTGGCGGCGGTCTCGGTGTTGCTGAGCTCGAGCCGGTCCTGCAGCAGGAAGCCGAGGATGTTCTCGACGAGTGACAGGCCCAGGAACAGGACACCGCCGAACAGCAGGTACGGCAGGACGCGACGGTCGGTGAACGACAGTCCGGACGGCTCCTGCGCGGCGACCTGCGCCGGGGCGGGCAGCCGCCAGACCACGACGAGGATGGCCGCGAGCAGGACGGGGGCGACGTGGATGGGCAGCAGCAGGCCGCCGAGTGCGAGCAGGCCGCCGATCGCCGGGCCCAGGACCAGCGCGATCCCCTGCGCGGCGCCGAAGGCCCCCATCGCACGGGTGCGCTCGGCGACGCCGTCGCTGACGGAGGCCAGGTAGGTCATCGCAGCGACGGGCACCGCCGCGAAGCCCAGGCCGTAGATCACGCCGCGGGTCAGCACGAAGACCGGCAGGACGACGGCGCGGGGCAGGTCGTGGTCAGCGGCGATCTGGGTCATGACGGCGAAGCCGATCGAGCCGATCACCGCGAGCACGAGACCGCTCACGAGGACGGCGCGCACGCCCGAGCGCTGCAGTACCCGACTCCACAGCGGGCCGCCGACCACGAGCATCGCCGCGGCGAGCGTCATGACCGCGCCGAGATCGACCTCCTGCAGGCCGACGATCCGGGTGACCGGCGCCATCACCGGCACCAGCATTCCCTGCGCGCTGTAGACGAGCAGGGTCGCGGCAAGCAGCGTCGTCGTGAGCGCACGGGTCGAGGACACCGGCACAGCCTGCCATGACCGGCCGGCCCGGGGCGGGCAGGTTTCCCACGAGACCGCTCGTTCCCTGGTCGGCGCGCACGTAACTTCGTACGCGCGAAGCGTGCTTCGAGCGGTCTCGTGGGAAACCTGTGACAGCCGGGACCGAGGTCGACGGCTAGCCTGATCCCATGCCGCTGGAGATCCCCGGAGCCACCCACCTGCACTCGGGCAAGGTCCGCGACCTGTACACGTACGGTGACCACCTGCTGATGGTGGCGTCCGACCGGATCAGCGCCTACGACTTCATCCTCGAGCCGGCGATCCCCGACAAGGGAGAGATCCTCACCCGGATGAGCCTGTGGTGGTTCGACCAGCTCGCCGACCTCGTCCCGAATCACGTCGTCAGCACGAACGTCCCTGCCGAGGTCGCAGGTCGGGCGCTGGTCGTCGAGCGGCTCGACATGTTCCCGGTCGAGTGCGTCGCCCGCGGGTACCTGACGGGCTCGGGCCTCATCGACTACGCCGAGACCGGTGCCGTGTGCGGGGTCCCGCTGCCCGACGGACTCGTCGACGGATCGCGGCTCGACGCGCCGATCTTCACCCCGGCCACGAAGGCCGACCTGGGCGAGCACGACGAGAACGTCTCGTTCGAGGCCGTCGCCGTGACGGTGGGTGACGAGATCGCCGAACGCCTGCGCGACCTGACCCTCACGGTCTACGCGCGCGCCGAGCAGATCGCCCGCGAGCGGGGCATCGTCCTGGCCGACACGAAGTTCGAGTTCGGCGCCCGTCCCGACGGCACGATCGTGCTGGCCGACGAGGTCCTGACGCCCGACTCGTCCCGGTTCTGGCCCGCGGACACGTACGAGCCGGGACGCACCCAGGTCAGCTACGACAAGCAGTTCGTGCGCAACTGGCTCACCTCGGACGCGTCCGGCTGGGACCGCGCCTCGGACACCCCACCGCCGCGGCTGCCCACCGAGATCGTCGAGAAGACCCGCGAGCGGTACGTCGAGGCCTACGAGCGACTCACGGGCGACACCTTCTGAGCGTCGAGCGGGACGTCTGCTGACGTGGGCTGTGTGCTTCGTTACAGTGACGATGCAACGAAGGCCACACGTCTGCCGAAAGAGAGCCCCCTGCCGTGACCAACCTCGCCGCGATCCTCGACGACACCACCGCGAAGTTCCCCGAGCGCACCGCCATCGTCTTCGGTGACACGCGCTTGAACTACGCACAGCTCAACGGCGCGGCCGGCCAGGTCGCCAACCTGCTCGTCTCGCGGGGGATCCAGCCCGGCGACAAGGTCGCGATGTCGATCCCGAACCTGCCGTACTTCACGATCGTCTACTTCGGCATCCTCAAGGCCGGCGCCACCGTCGTGCCGCTGAACGTGCTGCTGTCCGAGCGCGAGGTCGCGTACCATCTCGACGACTCGGACGCGAAGGCGTTCATCGCGTTCGAGGGCACGCCCGACCTGCCGATCGGCGATCGCGCGTGGGCCGGCTTCAACGAGGTCGAGGGCTGCACGGAGTTCTTCCTGATCAAGCTCGACTCGGCCGCGCCGAAGCCCATGGAGGCTCCCGAGTACTACGGCCCGCTCGTCGCCGAGCAGTCGCCGGCCTTCGAGACGGTCGAGCGCGCCGACGACGACACGGCCGTCATCCTCTACACGTCCGGAACCACCGGTCAGCCCAAGGGCGCCGAGTTGATGCACCGCAACCTGCGCGCCAACGCCGGCCTGGGCCCGTCGCTGTTCGGCGCGGACGAGAACGACCCCGACACGTACCTCGCGGTGCTGCCCCTGTTCCACATCTTCGGTCAGAGCGTCATCCAGAACACCGCGATCCTGTTCGGCGGCACGATCGTCTACCTGCCGCGCTTCGAGGCCGACGCCGCCCTCGCACTGCTGGTCAAGGAGAAGATCACCTTCTTCGCCGGCGTGCCGACGATGTATTGGGGTCTGCTCCAGGCCTTGGCGCAGTCCGAGGGCACCGTCGACGTCGCGGCGATCGCCGCGACCCTGCGCGTCGCGGCCGCCGGTGGCGCGGCGCTGCCCGTCGACATCCACCGTCAGTTCGAGGAGAAGTTCGGCATCGTCATCCAGGAGGGCTACGGCCTGTCCGAGACGTCGCCGGTCGCGTCGTTCGGCGTCCGGGGCGAGCCCGTCCGCGTCGGCTCGATCGGGCGGGCCGTCGAGGGCGTCGAGCTCAAGCTCATCAACGACGACTGGTCCGACCTGGCCGACGACCCCGAGGCGATCGGCGAGATCGCGATCAAGGGCCACGGCATCATGAAGGGCTACTACAACCGCCCCGCCGCCACCGACGAGGCGATCCACGGCGAGTGGTTCCGCACGGGCGACCTGGCCCGCAAGGACGCCGACGACTACTTCTACATCGTCGACCGCAGCAAGGACATGATCATCCGCGGCGGCTACAACGTGTACCCGCGTGAGCTCGAAGAGGTCCTGATGACCCACCCCGCGGTCTCGCTGGTCGCGGTCATCGGCGTCCCTCACGAGTCGCACGGCGAGGAGATCAAGGCCGTCGTCGTCCGCGAGGCCGGCGCCGAGGTGAGCGAGGACGACCTGAAGGCATGGGGCAAGGAGCAGTTCGCGCAGTACAAGTACCCGCGCATCGTCGAGTTCCGCGACGCCCTGCCCATGACGGCCACGGGCAAGATCCTCAAGCGCGAGATCAACTGATGTCCGACTAGGGTCGGGTCATGGGCATCGAGATCAGCCACCACGCGGCCGAGGGACGGTACGAGATCGCCGTCGACGGGAAGCGCGCCGGAGTCACGGTCGCGCGTGAGGAGGGCGACCACGTCGTCTTCCCGCACACCGAGATCGACGAGGCGTACGAGGGCCAGGGCCTGGCAGGACAACTGGTCACCTACGCGCTCGACGACGTGCGGGCGCGGGGCAAGAAGGTCGTCGCGCAGTGCCCGTACGTGAAGCGGTTCATCGAGAAGCGTCCCGAGTACCAGGACCTGCTCGCCGGGTGAGGCGCGCCGTACGGACCAGGCTGGGCCTGCTCGGGCCGGCCTTCGTCGCCGCCGTCGCCTACGTGGACCCGGGCAATGTCGCCACGAACATCACGGCCGGAGCGCGCTTCGGGTACACGCTCGTCTGGGTGATCGTGCTGGCCAACCTGATGGCCGTGCTCGTGCAGTACCTCTCGGCGAAGCTCGGCCTCGTCACCCAGCGGTCCCTGGCCGCCCAGGTCGGAGGTCGGGTCTCGCCGCCGGTGCGGATCGCGTACTGGCTGCAGGCCGAGGGCATCGCGATCGCGACCGACCTCGCCGAGGTGATCGGCGGCGCCATCGCCTTCCACCTGCTCTTCGGTATTCCGCTGCCGTTGGGGGCGCTGCTCACGGCGGCGGTCGCGATGTTCGTCCTCGGCATCGGAGACCGCCTGGGCCAGAGCGTGCTCGAGCGCGTGATCGTCGGATTCCTGCTGCTGATCGCGGTGGGATTCCTGGCCGGGCTGGTCGTCGGGCCGCCGTCGGCCGCCGGCGTGGTAGAAGGGCTCGTGCCGACGTTCTCCGGGGCCGAGAGCGTCCTGCTGGCGTCTGGCATCGTCGGCGCGACGGTCATGCCGCACGCCGTCTACCTGCACTCGAGCCTGACGGCCGACCGGCTGGGTCGCCGCGGCGAACGGACCGGCTTGACCGAACTCATCGCGGCCACCCGGACGGACGTCGTGCTGGCACTCCTGCTGGCCGGCGTGCTGAACCTGGGCCTGCTGCTGATGGCGGCCGCCAATCTGTACGGTCTGCCCGGCACCGACACGATCGAGGGCGCCCACGCGTTGATCAGCAGTGAGATCGGCGCGGGCGCCGCACTGTTGTTCGGGGTCGCCCTGCTCGGTTCGGGCATCTCGTCGACGTCCGTCGGCAGCGCCGCCGGTGCCGAGGTGATGCGCAGCCTGACGACGTGGCGCCTGAGCCCGGTGACGCGGCGGCTCGTGACACTGGTGCCGGCCTTGCTGGCCCTGATGTGGGGCGTCGACCCGACGCGCGCGCTCGTCGTCTCGCAGGTCGTGCTCTCGTTGGGCATCCCGTTCGCGATCGTGCCGCTCGTGTTGTTGACGTCGTCGCGCACCGTGATGGGCGAACACGTCAACCGCCGCGGCACCACGCTGGCGGCGACGTTGGCCGCGATGGCGATCGTCGCCCTCAACGTCGCGCTGCTCTGGCTGACCTTCGCCGCGTGACCCGACACTGGGTGCATGAAGCTCTATTCCGATCTGCCGGCCCGTCGCACCCGCCAGGTCGTGGCCGACCTGTTCATGCTCGGCTGGCTCGTCCTGTGGATCTGGGCCGGCCGGAGGGTCGATGGCCTCGTCATGGGGCTCGCGGGTCCCGGCCGGTCGGTGGCGGATGCCGGCCGGAATCTCGAGGACGGCCTGACGTCGGCTGGTGACACCGTGGCGGACCTGCCGTTCGTGCCCGACGGCGTGCGGACGCCGTTCGAGACGGCCGGCGGTGCGGGAGCGGCGCTGCGGGACGCCGGGCAGGCGCAGGTGGAGGCGGTCGACCGGCTGGCGACCTTCCTGGGGGTGACGATCGCGGCGATCCCGATCCTCGTGCTGCTCGTCCTGTGGCTGCCGCTGCGGGTGCGGTTCGTGCGGGAGGCGACGAGTGCCCAGCGGTTCATCGACGGCGCCGCCGACCTCGACCTGTTCGCACTGCGTGCTCTGGCGCGCCAACCGATGACGGCGCTGGCCCGCGTCCACGACGACCCGGCCGGTGCGTGGCGCGGCAAGGACCCTGGCGTGATCCTCGCCCTCGCGACGATCGAACTGAAGGCCTGTGGCCTCAGGCCGCCGGCGCCGTAGGCTGGCGCCATGCCCGAGATGCCCGAGGTCGAGGCGCTGGTCCGGTGGCTGCGGACGAAGCTGGACGGTGCCGTGGTCGCCGAGATCGAGCCGGCCTCGTTCGCCGTGCTGAAGACCTACGACCCGCCGCTGACCGCGTTCGCCGGCCTGCAGGTCACCGACGTCACGCGGCACGGGAAGTTCGTCGACATCGACGTCGACGGCCTGCACCTGGTCATCCATCTGGCCAAGGCCGGCTGGCTGCGCTGGGCGGACCACTTCGGCACCACGCGGGTCAAGGTCGGCAACGGACCGCTCGCGTTGCGGTTCCGGGTCGATCGCGGCGACGGGCCGCACGAGGGCTTCGACCTCACCGAGGCCGGGACGCGCAAGGGCCTCGCGGTGTACGCCGTCCGCGATCCCCAGGAAGTCCCCGGGATCGCCCGGCTGGGCCCCGACCCGCTCGCCCCCGGCTTCGACCTGCGGCCACTGCTGGCACGGCGGATGCAGGTCAAACGGCTGCTGCGGGACCAGTCGATCATCGCGGGGATCGGCAACGCCTACAGCGACGAGATCCTGCACGTCGCGAAGTTGTCCCCGTTCGCGATCGCCGAAGGACTCGACGACGACGAGGTGGGTCGCCTCGAGGAGGCCGTCTCGAGCGTTCTGACCGAGGCGACGGCGGCCGCCGACGGCAAGCCGGCGACCGACCTCAAGGACGCCAAGCGCAAACGCATGCGGGTCCACGGACGAGCCGGGGAACAGTGCGACGTGTGTGGTGACACGATCGCCGAGGTGGTGTTCGCCGACTCGTCCCTGCAGTACTGCCCGACGTGCCAGACCGGCGGCAAGCCGCTCAAGGACCGGGCGACGTCGAAGTTCCTGAAGTAGCCGCTACTTCTTCGTGACGGTGACCTTCACGGTGACCCTCGCGGTGCCGCCCTTGCGGTCGGACACCGACACCACGAAGGTCGTCTTGCCGACGAAGCCCTTCTTCGGCGTGAAGGTGACCTTGGTTCCCTTGAGCTTCGCCGTCCCCTTCTTCGACTTCGTGGCGATGGCGTAGGTCAGCTTGTCGCGGTTGGCGTCGGTCGCCAGCACCGTGATGGTCTTCTTCCGGTTCTTCTTCGTCGTGAGCGAGTACGAGCGCTTGGCGAACTTCGGGGCGACGTTTCTCGGGGCGGCGGTGGTCGGGACCGTCGTCGGCACGGTCGTCGGCAGGGCCGTCGGGACCGTGGTCGGCTCGGTGGTCGGCTCGGTGGTCGGTTCCGTGGTGGGGGTGGTCACGGCGATGGAGCCGAGGGCCAGGTCGGCGCCGGTGGGTGCCTTGCAGTCCAGGGTGG
>CAYXFT010000116.1:0-8693 GCA_964464335.1 uncultured Aeromicrobium sp. | reverse complement strand
GGCCGATCGGCGTCGTGTTGAAGTAGGTGCGTCCGCCCGAGCGGATGTGGAACGCTCCGCACGCGAGCGCGCCGAAGCCCTCCTCGACGAGAGCGGGCTTGCAGTCGACGAGACGCGAGAGCTCGGCGCCGTACTCGAGCGCGCGGTTCGGGATCGCGTCGATGTCGTCTTCGTCGGGCTGCCCGAGGTCGCCCGTGTAGGTGCAGGGGATGGCGCCTTTGTCGCGCATCCACGCGACCGCGACGGAGGTGTCGAGGCCCCCCGAGAAGGCGATGCCGACGCGCTCGCCGACGGGCAGGGACTGGAGCACCTTGGACATAGCTCCTGATTCTATTTGTGCGCGCCGCGGCCTGGTGGCTGCCCGGTCGGGTGACGGGCGATGGATGCCTCGGCCACCCCTCTCCTGAGGTGAACCATCTGTCACATCAGCCACTTCTGACTCACGCGAACAGGTAGAAATGGCCGGTGCGTTGGTCATAGGCTCGCACACAGGCGTGTTCAGGGGGTTCTGAGGATGAAGCAGCAGCGGCGCTGGCTCGCAGGGATCACGGCACTCGTCTTGGCCGCGGCATCCGTCTTCGTGGGGGTCGTTCCCCCGGCTGTCGCCGCCGACGGCGACGTCGAGGTGATCAAGACGGCCAGCGTCGAAACGGTCGAGCCCGGCGAGCCGTTCACCTACACGATCACGCTCACCTGCACGAGCTTCGTCGGCTGCACGAACGCGCAGATGGTCGACGACGTGCCCGCCGAGTTCATCGTCGACGACGTGTCGCTCTCGCCGGGCCTGGAGGGCGACATCACCCAGGACGGCCAGCACGTCCAGGTGCACATGACGTCGGCTCTGCCCGACGGCACCACGGGCATGCCCGGGGGCGTCACCGCCTCGGTGACCATCCAGGTGCACGCCGATCCGAACCTGCCCTACTCGGCGAACGGCATCCCGGTCCCGAACGTCGCGACGACCGATGCCGACACGCAGACGTCCGGCCCGCTGTCGGACGACGTCGACGTCACCCCGATCGTCGAGCCGGTGCTGAACCCGGACGTCACGAAGACGATGTCACCCGACAGCGCCCTGGCGAACCCCGGCGAGCCGGTCACGGCCGACGTGACAGTGACGAACTCGTCCAACGCGGCGGTGGATCAGCTGATCATCAGCGACCCCGCCGATCCGAACGCCGTCCCCAGCCCGTTCGACCAGCTCGACTTCACCGGGGTCGGTCCGGTGAGCTACCCCGACGGCGCCGAGACGGCGCAGATCGTCTACATCACGGCCGATGGTCCGGTGGCGGGCGACCCGGCGACCAATCCCGCGCAGCCCGTGCCGCCGGACGTGCCCGACGACGAGGTGATCGGGGTGCAGGTCGTCTTCACCGACACCGACGGCTCCGGCATCCCGACCGGCACCTCCGGAGGGCTCGAGGTGGACTTCGCCCACCCCGACGACATCGGCGAACTCGCGGGCAACCTCACGGTGACGAACATCGCCCAGGGCGACGTGGTGCTCGACGGCGACTCGGTGCCCGACACCGGACAGGCCACGCACACGATCATCGCCGCCGACATCGACGTCGTCGCTCAGAAGTCCTTCGATCCCGACCAGGTCGCCGCGGGCGACCCCTCCACGGCCACCATCACGGCGGGCAACGCGAGCGACTTCGACCTCGCGGAGCTGACGGTCACCGAGCCGGCCCTCACCGACCCCGACGATCCGTTCGCCGGGGGCTTCGACCAGTCGATGCAGTTCGCCGGGTTCGCCGGGGGGATCGCCTACCCCGAGGGCGCGACCGGGGCCACGATCACCTATTACTACGACGACGGCACGACCGAGGGTCCGACCGCCTTCGACGACGGTGCCGAGCCCCCGGCGCCGAGCGGCGACGTCGTGCGGTTCGAGATCACGTTCACCGGCGACATCCCCTCCGGCGAGACGACCGACATCCCCTTCGACGTGCAGACCGACCCCGATCAGGCCGGGTACCCGGCCACCATCACGAACGTCGCCGACGTCACGGGAACCGACCCCAACGGCGGGTCGTCCACAGAGCAGGCGATCGCCGACCTGCTCGTCTTCGAGAAGCACCTCGAGGTGATCACGGGCAAGTCGTTCTACCCCACCGAGGTGATCGACCGTCCCGGCGAATGGGTGCTGGTCACGCTGGACGCGCAGATCGCTCCGTTCCCGAGATCGACGACGGATGCCACGAGCATCGTCATCCAGGATCCGGCGACGACACCGGCACCCATCGACAACACGTTCTGGGACTACTTCAACGCGACCGAGATCACCCAGACCGCGGTGCCCGACGGCGCGACCCTCACGATCAACTACTGGAACGGCTCGGAGTGGGTTCCGCTGCTCGACGCGGACGGCAACCCCGTCGTGGTCGAGGGACCCGCGGTGTTCAGCATGGACATCCCCGCCGACGAACAGGACCTGATCCAGGGACTGCAGTTCGACTACACCGCCGACGACGGCCAGCCCTTCCCGCCAGGCACGACCGTCGAGCCGCACTTCACCGCGGAGGTGCGCGACACGGAGCGCGATCCGACGACCGAGGTCGTCCCGCCCGCGACCCTCGCGAACTGCGCTCGGAGCGAAGCAGGCGGCGCCGACGGCCTGCAGTCGACGCCCTCGGACGACGACACGGCGTGCTCGCAGATCGACGTCGACCCGTACGACCCCGACGGGGGCGGCGCCGACGTCATCGACAAGACGATCGCCCCGACCACGGTGGTCGCGCGCTCGCAGGCTCCCGCGACGATCACGATCGACTGGTCGACCGGCGGCCGCAGCGGGGTGCAGCAGGTGGCGATCGAGGACGAGGCGGCGCCTCCCTCGCTCCTCACCGTGGACCAGTCGTTCTGGGATGCGTTCGACATCGTCGGCGTTCCCGCCATCACGGCCGACATGGACCCCCACCTGCGCTACGACGAGATCACCGCGGTCCAGCTGTGGGACGGCGACTCGTGGGAGAACCTCGAGAACAATCCCTGTCCCGCCGCCTGCGACGGAACGTTCCCGGATGTCACCCTGACCACGACGGATCGCGACCGGGCGCTGGGGATCCGGCTCCTGGTCGTCGAGAGCCCGACGCGCGCCGAGACGGCGGAGGGCGACCTGACGGCGCCTCCCGTGGGGAGCGGTGTGACGCGGTCCTCCGGCAACGACCGCACGGTGCGCATCGACGTCCAGCTGCGCGACTACCTGCGCTCCGACCCCACGCAGCCGGCGATCGGCTCGCTCGGGTACAACGTCGACGACGGCGATCCCGCGATCGGGACCGTGCGCGATCGGGCCGCGGTCACCGGGACCGACGCCGACGACCAGCAGGTGATGCGCGGCGAGGACGAAGCCGACATCCTGATCATCGACGTGCCGCTCAACGTCGACCTCAGCAAGAGCTGGTCGAACAGCCCCTTCGGCATCCCGCCGGACGGCACGCCGCAAGACGCGTATCCGACCGGGCGCGTGCAGCTGAATGCGACGAACCGCACCGCGGCCAAGGTCGACACCCTCTCGATCGTCGATCCGGGACCGACGGCCACCGAGAACCCCTTCACGTACTTCGACCTCTACGACATCCTCCAGATCGGCATCCCGGGCGGAACCGTGACCACGACGGTCACCCTCACCCGCGACACCGACGCCGACGGGGTCGGAGACACCACCGAAGACGTGACCGTCAGCGTGGCGCTCGGCATGACGTCGGGCGAGCTCGCGAACGTCGTGGGAATCGAGGTCGAGCACGACGGGCGCATCGACGCCGGCGCGATCGCCACCGTGCAGCTGGATCTGCGCCTGCGCGAGGACGTGCGCGGAGAGCCGGGGACGCGGGTCGACGCCGACGACAGTCCGGTCGACAACGCGGCCCGGGCCTCTGTCGCCGACGCCGGCGGCGGAGCCGACGGGAACATCCCCTTCAGCGATGCCACCGCGTCCGTGACGCTCGCCGAGCTCACGCTCGGCGTCGAGGCGGGCAAGACGTTCGACCCCGATGCGCAGGTGGAGCCCGACGACTCGCCGGTCGTCATGACGCTGACCGGGCAGCCCACGATCGACACCTCGGCGCGAGTGGGCGGCATGGTGATCACCGACACCGACCCGTCGTTCTGGAACGCGTTCGACTTCGTCGGCCTCGATCCGTCGTTCACCCTCGCGACCCCGATCAACCAGGTGCGCATGGACGTGCGCACGGGCGGCACGTTCATCGAGACCGCGACGGGCATCGTGCACGTCGGCGGCACGTGGAACGAGGGCGAATGGATCGACGCGGCCGACCTGGCCGCGTTCATCGCCGATCCGCTGCCCGACGGCGTGCTCGCCGGCGATGTGAACGCGATCGGGTTCGGATTCCAGTCGGTCGACGGCACCGGAACCCCCGTCCAGTGGGAGAACCCGATCAACCCGCTGCAGGAAGCGCCCGTCCTCGTACAGCGGCGCGCCGAGCTGCGCACGGGCGGCGAGGTGCCGAGCGATCTGGCCGGCAACGAGCCCGCGCCCGGCGAATCTCAGCCCGGCACCTTCACGAACGAGAGCTCGGCGACGGTCTGCGCGATCCTGATGGGGTGCGAGCCGGGTGATCCGGGGACGGTGACCGACACCGCTGAGGACACGATCTTCTACCAGCACGCGACGTCGGCCGTCGTGATCGACAAGCAGCCGGCGGGCCTCTACGCGCCGGGCCAGACCATCCCGTACACGATCACCGTCACCAACACCGGCGACTGGCCGATCGAGAACCCGGTCTTCACCGACGCTCCGGCGCAGCCCGGCACGTTGATGCTCAACCCCGACTCGACGGACCCCTACACGTACGTGCTCGCGGGCGATCCCCCGACGACCCCGACGGGACTGCCCCTGCCCGAGGACCCGGAGCAGGTCACGACGACCGTCGACGCGACGACGGACGCCATCACGTTCACGTTCCCCGAGGGGTCCGTGCTCGAGGTCGGGCAGACCTACACGATCTCGATCGACATGATCTTCGCGCCGGGAGTGCCGGGCGGCGTTCCGATCAACAACACCGCGACGGTCTCGGGTGATCGACAGTTCGACAGCTGCAACCAGGTGGCCACGCCGGCGGACGAGTGCAGCGACGCCACGACCGTGACACCGCAGCTCGCCGCCGCGGTGCGATCGGGCAAGTTCGTGCGTGCCGAAGACACCGAGCTGGGGGCGTTCAACTCCCGCACCGGGAACGCGGTCGGATGCCTCACGCCGAACGCCCGCGACACGGTGCTCGGCGATCTGATCGACCCCGATGACGAAGGCTTCTACTGGTTCCCGTGCGTGCCGCGCTCGAAGCCGGGCGGCACCGTCATCTGGCGCTTCGGCGTCCTCAACACGGGCAACGTCGATCTGGATCGCGTCGTCCTGGTCGACCGGCTGCCCGCCCCGGGCGACACCGGTGCGATCAACGCCGCCGGGCGCGGATCGGAATGGACGCCCGTCCTCGACACGGCGGCCCTCACCCCCGTCCAGACGCCGGACGGCGCGACCGTGACGTTCACGGTCACGACTCAGCCCGATGTGTGCGCGGCCGACCTCGGCAGCCCCGGTGAGCCCGGCGATCCGCTCGTCGCGTGCGGCGACGACTACTGGGTCGACCCCGCCACGATCGCCGATCCGACCCTGATCACCGGCATCCGTACCGTCATCGACAGCCCCGCCGACCCGCTGAGCCCGCGTGAGACGATCCTCATAGACATCGAGACGACGACCCCGGCCGTCAGCGAGACGGCCGGCGACGACACGATCGCCTGGAACTCCGTCGCCACGGGCGCCCACACCACCGTCGACCAGACGACCGGTCAGGGCGGCCGCACGATGGTGCCGAGCGAGGGCACGAAGGTCGGCGTGGCGCTGGCCACGGGTCAGATCATCGTGCGCAAGGAGCTCAGCGGCGACGGCATCGGC
This sequence comes from uncultured Aeromicrobium sp., assembly GCA_964464335.1. Classification (GTDB taxonomy): domain Bacteria; phylum Actinomycetota; class Actinomycetes; order Propionibacteriales; family Nocardioidaceae; genus Aeromicrobium. The sequence continues at coordinate 2,773 of CAYXFT010000116.1, read as the reverse complement.
TATGCCCCGGATGAGTTCACGATCGACGTGACGTGCACATCGGTCGGCGTCGAGATCGACCCGGCCGCGACGGTCGTGGTGACACCCGGCACTCCGGAGGTCGTCGCCGGACTGCCCTGGGGCGCGGAGTGCACCCTGACCGAGACCGATCAGGGTCAGGTCGAGTTCGAGGTGAGTCCCGAGTCCGTCGTGGCGCAGCGACTCATCGACGGCGTCTCGATCATCACGATCGACAACATCTATCTGCTCGCCGGACTCGAGATCACCAAGACGGTGGATTCGGATGCTGTCGACGCCGAGGACGTTCCGATCGACTACGGCCCGTTCGAGGTCGAGGTCACGTGCGACTACCTGGAGGCCCCGGTCTTCGCCGACGGGTACGACGAGAACGATCCGATGGAGTTCGAGATCGTCGACGGCGAGACCGTCACCCTCGACGGATTGCCGGCCGGTGCGACGTGCACCATCACCGAGACGAACACCAACGGCGCGGCGTCCACCACGGTGGCGACCGAGACGGCGGCAGAGACCGTGCCGCCGGCTGCAGACACCACGGCAACGGTCGTGCTGACCCCCGACGACGAGAACGGGCTCATCACCAACTCGGTCGCCTTCGTCAACGCATACACGGTCGGCTCGCTCTCGATCGAGAAGCTGCTGGATCCGGTCGACTCGCCGTTCGCGGACGGGCCGTACGCCGTCCACGTGACGTGCACTCTCGGCGACCTCACCACGTGGGACGGTGAGCTGGCTCTGGACGTCGACGCCCCGGTGCAGATCGACGACATCGCCACCGGGTCGGTGTGCACGGTGACCGAGACCGACGACGGCTTCGCGAGCGACACGATCATCGAGCCCGCCACCGTCACGATCGGGACCGGACCGGAGCCCGTGACGGTGCAGGTTACGAACATCTACGAAGAGGGCAGCCTCACCGTCACCAAGGTGTTCGAGGGCGACGACCGGTGGGCCGGGAGCAGCTTCGAGGTGATGATCTTCTGCGTCGACCTCTCGAGCACGACGCTCATCGTCGACATTCCGGGTGGGAGCACGAGAACCCTCACGGCCGACAGCGACCCGGCGTGGACGGCGACGTACGAGCGGCTGCCGGCGGGGGCGTACTGCGTCATGTTCGAGTCCGACACCGGGGGTGCGTCCTCGAGCGTGATCGTCGACGAGAACGGAGAGCGGGTCGGGTTCTTCGAGGTGCAGGCCGACACAGAGCTCCAGTTCAGCGTCGTCAACACCTTCGAGGTGTCGAGCCTGCAGGTCACCAAGAGCACGTCCGGCGACGGCGCCGACCTCTGGGGCACCGGCGAGTTCACGGTGCACCTGGACTGCACCGCCGTGATCGACGGCGTCGAGACGACGATCGAGATCCCGGACGGTCCGGATCGAACGCTCCAGATCACCGACGACCCCGCAACGGCGACGGTGACGTACGAGGCACTGCCCCCCGGTGCGGCCTGCACGGTCACCGAACCCGATGCGGCCGGTGCGAGCAGCGTCACGATCACGCCGAACGACGGCGAAGACCTGAGCGCGGGTGTCGTCACGGTCGGCGACCCCGACGCCGAGCCGGTGCAGGTGCAGATCGACAACGTGTTCGACGTCGGCTCGCTCGCCGTGCAGAAGACGGTCTCGGGCGACGGCGCGCAGTGGGCGCTGGGCGAGTTCGAGGTCTCGCTCTCGTGCACCTGGCAGGGCGAAGAGATCGAGATCCCGGCACCCGGTCCGCTCCGGACGCTGTCGCTCGCGACCTCGATGACCGCCACGTGGGACGATCTCCCCGACGGCGCGGAGTGCTCGGTGCAAGAGCTCGACGAGGCGAACGCCTCGGCCGTGACGATCACGCCCGAGACGCTCGTCGTCGACCCCGGATCCGAAGAGACGGCGACCTTCACGGTCGACAACCGCTACGACGTCGGCTCGATCCAGGTGCGCAAGCTCGTGGTCGGCGCCGGCGCCGAGATCGGGCGCGACACGACGTTCCGGGTCTCGCTCTCGTGCACGTGGGAGCTGCAGGGCGAGACCATCGAGCTGGCGATCCCGGGCACCCCGATCCGCCTGCTGAACGCCGCGAACGGCTACACCGCCACCTACGACGGACTGCCGAACGGCGCCGAATGCGTACTCACCGAGACGTATGACGGCGGCGCCGGCAGCGTCACGATCGTGCCGCAGGGCGGTTCGGTCACCGTCGGCGAGAACCAGACGGCGAACATCGAGGTGATCAACGCCTTCGACTCCGGCGACCTGGTGATCCGCAAGGAGCTCGCCGGCGACGGCGCGGAGTTCTTCGCCGAGGGACCCTTCACCGTTCACGTGCAGTGCACGCTCGACGACGGCGAGCTGCTGCCGCGGCTCGTGTACGACGAAGACCTCATCCTCGGCGGCGACGAGCCGTTGGAGGCGACGATCACCGGCATCCCGACCGGCTCGGAGTGCTCGATCGAAGAGACCGACGCCGGACTGGCCAACGAGACCGAGGTCTCGCCGGGAACGGTCGTCATCGGCGACTCCGAGTCGGAGCCGGTCGAGGTCGTCGTGACCAACACCTTCCTCATCGGATCGGTGACGGTCGACAAGGTGATCGCGGGCGACGGCGCCGAGGAGTTCGGTCAGGGACCCTTCGAGGTGACGGTCGAGTGCGTGGCGGCCGACGGCGAGACGCCGATCGACATCCCCGGAGGAGCCGCTCGCACGCTCGACGCCGACAACGGCTACACGACGACGTATGAGGCGCTGCCGGCGGGAGCGCTCTGCGGCATCG
>CAYXFT010000115.1:8276-8755 GCA_964464335.1 uncultured Aeromicrobium sp. | reverse complement strand
CCGTCGACTCCTCGCAGGTCGACGGTGTGGGTCGCGCCCAGGGCCGTCGCCTTCTCCAACTTCGCGGGGTCGATGTCGACCGCGATGATCGGGCTGGCGCCCGAGAGCGCCGCGCCGGCGATCGCGGCGACGCCGACGCCACCGCAGCCGATCACGGCGGCCGATCGGCCGCGGGTCAGTCCGCCGGTGTTGATCGCGGCTCCCAGGCCGGCCATCACGCCGCAACCCAGCAGTCCGACGGCCGCCGGGTCGGCGGACGGGTCGACCTTGGTGCACTGGCCCGACGCGACGAGGGTCTTCTCGATGAAGGCCCCGATGCCGAGTGCGGGGGACAGTTCGGTGCCGTCCTCGAGGGTCATCTTCTGCTTCGCGTTGTGCGTGGCGAAGCAGTACTGCTGGTCACCGCGCTTGCAGGCGCGACACTGGCCGCACACGGCATCGGGGCCTTCATCGAGAAGACCCTCGTCGCGTCGGGCCAG
>CAYXFT010000115.1:3875-8266 GCA_964464335.1 uncultured Aeromicrobium sp. | reverse complement strand
TGTGGCACACCCCGCACGACTGGATCCGGACCACGGCCTCGCCGGGTCCGGGGTCGGGGACGACGATGTTCTCGAGGCTGACGGGGGCGCCTTTGCTGCGGGCGACGACACCGCGAACTGTCTGGGGCATGGTCCCCAAACTAACGGGTCGCCGTGGATAGGGTGTCGAACATGCGTTCTGTTCGCGTCCTGGGCATCGACCCCGGGCTCACCCGGTGCGGCGTCGGTGTCGTCGAGGGCAGCGTGGGGCGACCACTGCAGTTGGTCGACGTCGGGGTCGTGCGCACGCCCGCCGATCTGGACCTGTCGCGCCGCCTCCTGCGGATCGAACAGGCCCTCGACGCGCTCGTGGTCCGGTTGCGGCCGGACGTCCTGGCGGTCGAGCGCGTCTTCAGTCAGCACAACCTGCGCACCGTGATGGGAACGGCACAGGCCAGCGCGATCGCGATGCTCGTCGCCGCCCGGCACGGGCTGGACGTCCACCTGCACACCCCGTCGGAGGTCAAGGCCGCCGTCACCGGCAACGGCCGCGCCGACAAGGACCAGGTCGGCGCGATGGTCGCCCGGGTACTACGCCTCAGCGAGCCGCCCAAGCCCGCCGACGCCGCCGATGCGCTCGCCCTGGCGATCTGCCACCTGTGGCGCGGGACGGCCCAGAACCGGCTCGCCGAGGCCGTGGCCGGAGCGCGCCGATGATCGCGCACGTCCGAGGCACCGTGGCGACGCTCACCCTGAACTCCGCCGTGATCGACATCGGGGGCCTCGGCCACCACGTGTTGTGCACGCCGGCGACGATCGCGTCACTGCGGCTGAACACCGAGGTCACGCTCTGGACGACCTTGGTCGTCCGGGAGGACTCGTTGACGCTTTACGGGTTCGCCGACGCCGACGAGCGCGCGATGTTCGAACTGGTCCAGACCGCCAGCGGCGTCGGTCCGAAGGTGGCGCAGGCGATGCTCGCCGTGCTGCCGCCGGACCGCTTGCGCACCGCGATCGCGTCGTCCGACCACGCCACGCTCACGAAGGTTCCGGGCATCGGCCGCAAGGGTGCCGAGCGCATCGTCGTCGAACTCAAGGACCGGGTCGGCGCCGTCACCACGACGACGGCACCGTCGGCCGCGGCCTGGCGCGACCAGGTGCACGAGGCGCTCGTCGGGCTGGGCTGGTCGGCCAAGGACGCCGAGGCCTCGATCGAGCGGGTCGCCGACGGCGTCGGCGACGATCCCGACGTCTCGGCGATCCTGCGTGATGCGTTGCGCTCGATGGACCGGTCGCGATGACCTCCGATTTCGAGAGCGGCTTCGACAGCGACTTCGAGTCGATCATCGCCGAGACCGCCGGCTCCGAGGAGCGGGCGTTCGAACAGGCCCTGCGGCCGCGGACGCTCGACGAGCTGGTCGGTCAGGAGCGGGTGCGCGAGCAGTTGTCGCTCGTGCTCGATGCGGCCGTCGCACGCGGGCGCACCCCCGACCACGTGCTCCTGTCCGGCCCGCCGGGTCTGGGCAAGACCACGATCGCGATGATCATCGCCCACCAGCTCTCGGCGCCACTGCGGCTGACCAGCGGACCGGCGATCCAGCACGCGGGCGACCTCGCGGCGATCCTGTCCGGCGTCAACGAGGGCGACGTCCTGTTCATCGACGAGATCCACCGGATGAGCCGCCCCGCCGAGGAACTGCTCTACATGGCGATGGAGGACTTCCGGGTCGACGTCATCGTCGGCAAGGGTCCGGGGGCGACCGCGATCCCGCTCGAGATCCCGCCGTTCACGGTGGTCGGCGCCACGACCCGGGCCGGTCTGCTGCCCGGCCCGCTGCGCGACCGTTTCGGCTTCACGGCCCAACTCGACTACTACGCACCCGACGACCTCGACCGGATCGTGCAGCGCTCGGCCGATCTGCTCTCACTGTCGGTGTCGGCCGACGCCTCCGCCGAGATCGGCTCGCGCTCCCGCGGCACGCCCCGAATCGCCAACCGTCTGCTGCGCCGCGTCCGCGACTACGCCGAGGTCCGTGCCGACGGTGCCGTCGACCACGCGATCGCCCGGGCGGCGCTCGAGCTGTACGAGGTCGACGATCTAGGCCTGGACCGGCTCGACCGCGCCGTCCTGAGAGCGCTGTGTGCGAACTTCGGTGGTGGGCCGGTCGGCATCTCCACGCTGGCCGTGGCCGTCGGCGAGGAGCGCGAGACGGTCGAGGAACTGGCCGAACCGTTCTTGGTCAGGCTCGGATTCCTGGCTCGCACTCCGCGAGGGCGCATCGCGACCCCGGCCGCGTGGCGCCATCTCGGGCTCACCGCACCGGCGGGTCCGGCCCAACTCAGCCTCGAGGACTAGCCCGGGACCGGTCCGGGGATCAGCGCCTCGTCTCGTACCTGGTCATGACCACCCCGCCGGCGATCGTGCGCGTCTCCACGAGGCTCAGGTTCACCCAACCGTCCAGCGCGGTGAAGAACGGCGCGCCGCCGCCCAGCAGGACCGGGTGGGTCACGATCGTGTACTCGTCGACCAGCCCGGCCCGCATGGCTGCGGCGGCCAGGGTGGCACCGGCCACCCTCATCGGCTCGCCGTTCTCGGCCTTGAGTCGGGAGATCTCCGCGACCGCGTCGCCGGTGACCAGACGGGCGTTCCAGTCGACCTTCTCCAGGGTCGAGGAGAACACCACCTTCGGCGTGTCCCGCCAGTTCCGGGCGTAGGCGATCTCGGCCGCGTTGGCCTGCGGCAACTGGTCGGCGGTCGGCCAGTGGGAACTCATGGTCTCCCAGAGCCTGCGCCCGTACAACAACAGGCCGATCGCCTGCTCCTGCTCGAGCCACCACTCGAACAGCTCGTCGCTCGGCGCGCTCCACCCGAGGTCGTCGCCGGGTGCGGCGACGTAGCCGTCCAGGCTCACGTTCAAGCCGTAGATCAGTTTCCGCATCGCGCCATGCCTTTCGCCTGCCGGTCTCGGAAGTCTAGAACGGGACAACTAGAGTCAGGGGATGCTCGAGACTCTGCTGCCCATCGCTTTGCTCGTCGTCGTGTTCTACCTGTTGATCGTGCGCCCCATGCAGGCCCGTCAGAAGCAGTACTCGGCCCTGCGTTCGATGCAGGAGGCACTCACTCCCGGAGCCCGGGTCATGATCAGCAGTGGCATCCACGGCACGATCATCAGCATCGACGAGGAGACCGTCGCGCTCGAGGTCGCCCCGTCCACCGTCATCACCGTCGCGCGGGCCGCTGTCGCCGAGGTCATCGACACGCCCGGCCCCACCGAGCCCACCGAGACCGAGGTCGCCGAGTGAGCGACGCCTTCGACGTCCTCGCCGAGCGGCTGATCCGCGCGATCGAGGACTGGCCCGCACCCGGCGTCACCTTCCGCGACATCACACCTCTGCTTGCCGACCACGAGGGACTCGTGGCCACGGCGGACGCGCTCGTGGCTGCGGTCTCCGCCCTCGGTCCGATCGACGCGGTGGCCGGGGTGGAGGCACGTGGCTTCCTGCTCGCCCCCCTGCTCGCCGAACGGCTCGGCGCCGGACTGATCCCCGTGCGCAAGGCGGGCAAGCTTCCCGGCGACACGATCGCCGAGTCGTACGCACTGGAGTACGGCGAGGCGACGATCGAGGTGCACCGCGACGCGGTCACGCCGGGGGAGCGGGTGCTCGTCGTCGACGACGTGCTCGCCACCGGCGGCACCCTGGAGGCGGCCAACCGGTTGTTCGCACGGCTGGAGGCCGAGGTCGTCGCCGATTTCGTGCTGATCGAGCTGACGGCACTGGCCGGACGCGACCGCCTCGCCGGTACGCCCGTGGTGTCACTACTGGAGTTCTAGGATGGTGTGAAGGAGGGACGCGTGGCCGATCGCACCGAGAAGCCGCCTGTGAAGGCGGCGAGCAAGCCGGCGGAGCCGAAGTCGCAGGACTCGGCTCCTGCTTCCGCGCGCGTCCGCAGCCGGCTCTCGCGGATCGGGGGCAAGAGTCCCAGCAGCAATCCGGTCCTCGACCCGCTGATCAAGATCTACCGCGACACCCACCCCAAGGCCGACGTCACGTCGATCCAGAAGGCCTACAAGGTCGCCGCGACGATGCACGAGGGCCAGAAGCGCAAGAGCGGCGACCCGTACATCACGCACCCGCTCGCCGTCGCGACGATCCTGGCCGAACTGGGCCTGACCGCGCCCACGTTGTGCGCCGCCCTGCTGCACGACACGGTCGAGGACACCGCATACACGATCGACCAGTTGCGCAAGGACTTCGGCGACGAGGTCGTCCACCTCGTCGACGGCGTCACCAAGCTCGACAAGGTCAAGTACGGCGACTCCGCGCAGTCCGAGACGATCCGCAAGATGGTCGTGGCGATGGCGCGCGACATCCGCGTGCTGGTCATCAAGTTGGCCGACCGCCTGCACAAC
>CAYXFT010000115.1:3310-3865 GCA_964464335.1 uncultured Aeromicrobium sp. | reverse complement strand
GAAAGTCGCGCGAGACCCTGGAGATCTTCGCGCCGCTGGCCCACCGGCTCGGTATGAACACGATCAAGTGGGAGTTGGAGGATCTCGCGTTCGCCACCTTGCACCCCAAGGTCTACGACGAGATCGTGCGGCTCGTGGCCGAGCGTGCCCCGTCGCGCGAGGCGTTCCTCGAGCGGGTCATCCGCGACGTGAACTCGGACGTGGGGCACTCCAAGATCAAGGCCAAGGTCAGTGGCCGGCCCAAGCACTACTTCTCGATCTACCAGAAGATGCTCGTGCGTGGACGCGAGTTCTCCGACATCTTCGACCTCGTCGGCGTGCGCATCCTCGTCGAGGACGTCGCCGACTGCTATGCCGTGCTGGGTGTGCTGCATGCCCGCTGGAACCCGATCCCGGGGCGCTTCAAGGACTACATCAGCGTTCCGAAGTTCAACATGTACCAGTCTCTGCACACGACCGTGATCGGTCCGCAGGGCAAGCCCGTCGAACTGCAGATCCGCACCTTCGCGATGCACCGTCGCGCCGAGTACGGCGTCGCGGCGCACTGGAAGTACA
>CAYXFT010000115.1:2039-3300 GCA_964464335.1 uncultured Aeromicrobium sp. | reverse complement strand
GTACAAGGAAGAATCCCTCTCGGCGGTCGGCGGCAAGGCGGCCAAGTCCATCGGCAACAACGAGATGGTCTGGCTGCGCGAACTGGTCGACTGGCAGTCCGAGACCGAGGACTCGTCCGACTTCCTGGACTCCCTGCGGTTCGAGATGCAGAACGCGGGCGTCTACGCGTACACGCCGCGCGGCGACGTGATCCAGTTGCCGGCGGATGCGACCCCGGTCGACTTCGCGTACGCCGTACACACGGAGGTCGGGCACGCGTGTGTCGGCGCTCGCGTGAACGGTCGCCTCGTGTCCCTGGAGTCCCAGCTCGAGACTGGTGACGTCGTCGAGATCTTCACGTCCAAGTCGCCCACGGCCGGTCCCAGCCGCGACTGGCTCGAGTTCGTCAAGAGCCCGCGCGCCCGCAACAAGATCCGTCAGTGGTTCACCAAGGAGCGGCGCGAGGAGGCGGTCGAGCACGGCAAGGACCTCATCGCCAAGCAGATGCGCAAGGGCGGCCTGCCCATGCATCGACTGTTTCGTCAGGCCAATCTCGACACGGTTGCCAAGGACCTCGGTCTGGCCGACGTCTCGGCGTTGTACGCCGCGGTCGGCGAGAGCAACGTCGGCCCCCAGAACGTCGTCGACCGGGTCCTGGACCTGGCCGGCGGCCGCGAGGGCGCCGAGGAGGACATCGCCGAGACCGTCGTGATGCCGTCGCGGTCCAAGATCGCGCCAGCCCGCGGCGATGCCGGCGTCGAGGTCGTGGGCGTCGACGGTGACGTGCTGGTCAAGCTGGCCCGGTGTTGCACCCCGGTGCCCGGCGACGAGATCCGGGGATTCGTCACCCGCGGTGCAGGCATCTCGGTGCATCGCAGCGACTGTGCGAACTTCCTCGCGCTGGCCGATCAGGCCGCCCGGGTCGTCGACGTGCGCTGGATCGCGAACTCCAAGTCGACGTACCTCGTCGCGATCCAGGTCGAGGCGCTCGACCGTCCCCATCTGCTGTCGGACATCACGAAGGTCATCTCCGACCAGCACGTCAACATCCTGTCGGCCACCCTCAGTACCGGTCGCGACCGCGTCGCCAAGAGCCGCTTCACGTTCGAGATGGCCGACGCCAAGCACCTCGGCGCCGTCCTGACCGCCGTCGGCGGCGTCCAGGGCGTTTTCGACGTCTACCGCGTCACCCAGTAGCCCTTGGGTGATCTCGATACGCCACCTGCTCGCTTCGCTCGCGGTGGCTACTCGATCAGCGGGTTGGTGATCGAGTGGGTGGCG